>JAFGRK010000033.1 GCA_016935175.1 Candidatus Woesearchaeota archaeon
ACCTACATCTTGCTTCTATATACGGACTGATTCTTCAAGCATCAATGCCTGCAATAAGATCTTTTCTGATTTTATCTGGCCAGCAGCCAGGAGCCAAGCATATGATGAAGATACCCTGGAGCTGTGCCTTGAGGAATCCTATGTGAACGCCATAACCCATGGAAACCAGGGAGGGTGCGATTCACTTTACACTACGCGCGACCTACCAGTCCCTGCTAACCTTGCACAGAACAAGAAAAAGCCTGTAGAAGTAGAGTTCATAATGAATGAGAAATGCTATGCTTTGCGCGTGACTGACACAGGGGAAGGCTTTGACAAGTCCAAGGTGCAGCTAGGGAAAGACGGTAACCTCATGGCTCTCAGCGGCAGAGGGCTTTTCCTTATACAATGCTATTCTGACTGCATGGTCTTTACCAAGCAGGAAAGTCCGCAGAAATTCTCCATAAGCATGGTCAAGTTTAAATAGAGGATGTGATTAGCTTAGAATAATAAGCTTTAGGAGGTAGAAAGATATGGCAAGAAAAAAAGAAAAAATCCAGTGCAAGCATGTTTTTGCGAATTCATGCAAAGGAGGGGGAATCTACGGCTTAGGATTCATAGGAGCATTAGTTTATTACCTATCCACTGCCACAGGATTCTGGAACGGAGTGCTAGGAGTCTTGAAAGCGATCGTATGGCCGGCATTCCTAGTGTTTGAGTTGCTGAAGTACTTGAGGATGTGAGGTAGGAAGCTAAAAATATCCCAGCTCCTTAGATGCAATGATGAACATTGAGTGAGCCCAGCAAAGGGGAGAGACAGATACCTGGAGCTGATTGTCGAAAAACTGCTCCGGGATATATTTCTTGCCTTTCATGTCATGAAGAACTGCATCATAATATCTTAAGGCCTTATTTCTGTTGCCAGCTTTCAAATGGTACATGGTCATCCACAGGTTGAGCAATGGCCAGTAGCCAGCTCCTTTTCTCCGGCAAGTAGCCTTATCATACATCCAGCCGTCATATTCATCATGCTCATAGCGGTAAACCCTGTTATTTCTTACGAGTCTATCCTCAATCATATCCGCTGTTTTTCTCATTCGCCTATCATGCACAGGAATCAGCTCAGCAGGCCATAGTAGACCCAGCAAGGAAGCATCAACTCTTTTGTCATCTATCTTTCCAAAGGAGCGGTAAAAGTAATCCCGGGAATTTTTTTGCAATGCTCTCCTCATCTCATCAGAGGTTTTTTTCCAGTTTTGGTTAGGGATTATTTCGTTAGCGCATTCAAGGCCTCTGGCGCATATTGCAATCGAATAGGTGAAATTGCCTTTTAGGTCAGGAAAGCAAAGCCGCTCTTCCCATAGGTCTTGGGTGACGAGCCCAAAATGATCGTGGTCCCATACCTTGCACAAGCCATTCGCTGACTTGGTTATTAGTTTTCTAAATTCCTCGCATCCTTTCCTGTTGCCCTTGTAATAATCATGAATTGCGATTAAAATGCTGCCAGTTTGGTCTGGCTGGAAATGCCGAAGGGCTTTCTTCCCATTGGCATAGTACTTCTCATAGAACAGGCCTGTCTTGCTCCAGCCTTCTGCTTTCATGCACCACCTAAAGAACTTCTCCTGGATTTTTAATCCCGGGATTTTAGCTGCTATGCATGCATACATGGCATCCCTTGGCCAGACAAACCTATAGTCCTTCGCTTGCTTTGGAAAATAAGGCTTAGAAGAATTGGCAGCGACTATTGCGCCGTTAGGCAAAGAACATTCCCTGATTACTTTTTTGCTAGTCTTTAGCAATTCCTTTGTTTTCTTGTTCATGAAGCCTCCGAAGGGAGTTGAACCCTCGACCTGCTGCTCTCACGATTTTGCAAGGCTTTCCTGATTTGCTTGCGCCTTACGAGGCAGCTGCTCCAGCCACTAAGCTACGGAGGCGTATAATACTGTTAGAACAATGCCTTATTTAAAGTTTCGTCTTTAACTCTTCTTTTGAGTGCGTCCTTTGGCAGTCACTGCACACAATCTTCTTCTTGCCCTTGCTGTTCCTCATATAGGATCCTATTGGCTTGTTGAGGAACGTCAGCTCAATCTTTTTCCCGCAAATATCGCATTTCATTAATCATCACCATCATTCTTTTAGCATTTATCCTTGCAGCTATTCCTTTGCCTTGCTTATTTGTTTAATACTTTTATTTAGTTAATACTTTCTTACTTGTCCTTGTGCTTCCGCATATGTTCAAGCTCCAGGTACATCGATCGTATCTCTTCCATCTGCCTTTCTAATTCCCAGTTTACATTGCCTGCCCTTTTCTCTTTGTCTATGATATCCTTTAGCTTGTTGATTAGATTTTCCATGAACTCCTGGTGCTGCTCAATCTCATCGCAGTTCTTGTAGCTATTATCACCTATTTTTTTCCTTATCTCTTTAAGTGACTTCTTATCGTGCGGCTGCAGCTCATAGTCATCAAAGTACTTTTTTGCCATGTCTTCATCGCTAGGCGCGTAGGGGTTGGGCTTGCTCATTTCTTTTACCTCACACATTTATGCTTGCCATGATATTAGGCAGTATGAAGTGGGCCAGGTTTATTATTATTGCGATTGCAACCAGCAATGCATACCTCGCCTTGCTCCATTCCATTACCCTGTTGCCGTCAAAGCCTGGGAAGGGTATTAGGTTGAACAAGGCCAGCAAGGCGTTTATCATGAGGCCGTAGTAGGCTATGGCTTGCACTACAGGGATGGTTATGAACATGAGTGGCAGGAACACCAGCGCAACTGCAAGGTTGGCCATCGGTCCTGAGGCTGCTATGATGCCCCCTTCCTTCCTGTTGACAAAGCCTGAGATTATGACTGCGCCCGGCGCTGCGAATATGAACCCGAAAAGGCTTGAGACTATGGCGATAATGAGCATGGTATTGTTGGCCTTGAACTCTGCGTGCTTGCCGAATTTCCTTGCATAATGCCTGTGGGCGAGCTCATGCGCCAGGAAGCCTAGACCTACTGTGATGGCAGCTATCATGATGCTTGTGCCAAGGCTTCTTCCCTCTAAGTTTATGAGTACCCCAAAGGCTATGCTTATGGCAATCCAGGCTTTGGCCAGCTCTTTCATCTCTCTGGTTATTTTCATTTGCTTATTGGGTGTGGAAGCGCAGTTTATAAATCTAATCCAACATCATCACTAAACTACTCGCGAGTGGTTATGAAAACAAAAGTTTTATATATTATGATTTTCTTTCCTAGCGGCAGGGGGTTAAGATGTTTCGCAAAAAGGCAACATTATTGATACTGATAAGCGCACTTCTCCTGCCATTCATATTTCTGATACCTGACTCAATGACAGCTGCCCTTATTGCTGCGCTCTTCATAGCATTGCAGGCGATCATTGTGCTTGAGTTCGCGAAGGCAGATGAGCTTGGATGGGAGCACTGGTGTGCCTTCTGGGCAGCACTGATAGGATTGGGCTTTTCATTGTTACTGGTGATAACAGGCAGGACCTTTTTCTCAGAATTCATAGCCTTGCTGATCTTCATGATATACTTTATCATGATAATACTCTTGCTTTTCATAAAAAGGATGGCTAAGGCTGCCAAGAGGATAGCCAGGCCAATGAGAAAAAAGCAAAAGAGGGCAAGCGGCGAAGAAAGGGCCTATGATGAAGAGCTGGAATCCTTTAGGAGGAAAGACCAGCTTAAGGAGCTGGCGGAATTCTTTGAGCCAGAGCAAAAGCCAGACGTAGATTATTTTGAGATAAAGGAGCCGAAAATTGAGAAGATAGTGGCTGAGAGGCTGGATGATGAGGCTGAAAGAGAAGGGTGGGAGGAATGGAACGGGCCTGGAAAGCAGGAAGAGCTTGAGATTGATGATAACACATGGAAAAGGGTGGAGGAAGTATTGGATGCCGAGGAGTGGAAAGAGATAGAGCAAGAGCTCCCCAAGTCAGTCATTTATGACTATTCTCAGGCTGATGAGAAGGAAAATCCCCTGGCTGAATTTGGCGAGAAGCCTAAAATTATAGAGCTGAAAGAGGCGCCAAAGGTTGACTTCACAAAAGTGAAGAGCGATCTTGACAGGATAGACCAAGGTGTCAAGACCCTCAATGAGAAAATAAAGGAGATAAGTGAGAGGGCAATAAAAGAGGGCGAGGAGAAGAAAAAGATAGCCAAGGCATTGAAGAGGCTTCCTAGGCCTAAGAAGAAGGAGATGAGAGTGTACGCTTCAAAGAACAGCACTAAGTTCCATTACAAGAGAAGCTGCCTAGGCCTTAGGAGGGTTAAGAGCAAGGACATGCTCACCTTTGCTAATTCTGAGGAGGCCAGGAAGAAGCGCCTTAAAGCCTGCGGGATTTGCAAGAAATAAGGACGAGCATAATCTTAATGCAGATGAATGCAAAAATATGATTTTAATGAAAAACATGATTTTAATGAAGTGAAAACATGGATGAGTTCGAAGCAATAGTGCAGCAGCAGCTGGAGATTGACAGGAATTACTTAAGGGAAGCTTATAAGTATGCGATTAAGCACTCGCAGGATCCCATGACTGCAACTGGTGCAGTGGCAGTGAAGAATGGCAGGGTGATTGTGAAAGGAGCTAACAAGGCGCCAAGCGGAGTCATTATCACACCAGAGATGATGGCAGGCCCTAACAAGTATTCATACCTTGGCCACGCAGAGGAAAATATAATCACTGGCTCAGCAATGATGGGAATACCTCTTATAAACAGCAGCATGTACACTCCTAGGTTTCCTTGCGCTGTCCCTTGCATGAGGGGGATAATCAATGCAGGATTCTCCGAGGTGGTTACGCATAAGGAGCTCCAAGAATTATGCGCAGACCTAGAGCCAGAATGGCTTGAGACCCAGAAAATTGCAGCAGAGATGATGAACCTAGCAGGGCTTAGGCACAGGTCAGTCAGCTGCAAGATAGGCAATGATATCCCTATCAGGGTTAGGGGCAAGTTTTATTATCTTTAAGAAAAAACCTTCTAAGAATTTACTTCCTGCATATTATCCTGACGATATCCTCGTGGGAATCAACCACATGGAATACATCCAGGTCCCATTTCTTATGGCTTGTCAGCAAGTTGTTCTTCAAGAGCTTATCCTCAATCCACATAAAAAGGCCTTGCCAGAACTCCTTGTTGACGCATACCATAGGCACCTTGTCAGTCATCCCGGTCTTTATCAGCGTGGCGTACTCAAACATTTCATTAAGGGTGCCAAAGCCTCCTGGGTAGAAAACTAAAGCCTCGCTCTTTATTGAGAGCAGGAACCTTCTTATGAACATAAAGTAGCATCCCATCTTGTGGGTGAAGTTCTTGTCAGGCGCACGCTCATTCTTCAAGAGGGAAGCCTTGATGCCAATGGAAGGCGCGCCTGCAAGCATAGCCCCTTCATTTGCTGCCTGCATTATCCCAGGACCTCCTCCGCTCACAATAGCATATCCTTTCTTGCCCAGCTCAAAAGCAAGCTTTTTGCAGTGCTCATAATCAGCGCTGCCTTTCTTCACCTTGTGGCCTCCAAAGACAGTCACTATAGGCTTGTCAATGGAATTAAGGAGGGCGAGGCCGTCAGTCATCTCCTGCCTGATCTTCTCAACAGTCCAGTCCATGTTCTTAAGGTATTGCTTGTTCTTGTGTAAGCGTGTCATAATCCAGACAACTTTTTTGCTAGTATATAAATCTTGCTTCTTTGCCAAGCGCATATATTAACTTAGAAAACGCTTAAAGTCTTCTGGTCGCGGTTGTATCTCTCCAATCTCTTAGGAGGGTTAACTTGCTTCCACTCAAAGCCCCATTTCTTGAGCATGTCAAGGGCATTAGTGCTGATGCTTGGGCTTGCCATTATCCCTTTCACCCTTTCAAGTGGCAAGCCTTTTAATTCGCTAATCTTCTCAACATACCTCCTAAGCTGGGTTACGCATTGCAAGCTTGCAGTGTACCTTTTGCACTCAACAATCACTATGTTGCCTTTCTTGTCATGGCCAAAAACGTCAATGAAACCAAACTTGGTATGCTCTTCCCTTGACAAAGGCTTGAATTCAGGGCTTATAATCTCAGGATGGTCTTTTATCATATCACTCATGTCCTTCTCATTGCCTGCAAGCTCCTGCTTGATGCCATCCTCAAGCTTGTGGCTCATGAAAGAATAAACCCTGAATATTTGCATGTCTATGTAATCCTTTGAGTCAAGGTTCTGGGCTTTTAGCAAGAGATGGCTGTCTAGCTGTTGAAGCTCAATTTTTGAGCCAGGCCTCATGTAGTTGATAGGGTTGCCTCCTTCTGGCTGGTGAATCAGCAAGGTGTTGTCTGCCTTCACAACAATAATCCTGTCTCCGCGCGCAAGAAAAGCCTCTGCCCTGCCGCTGTAGGCTATTTCGCAACTGCAGAAAAATACTATTGACTCGTTGCGTGCAATGCTTTCCTGGAATTTGACCTTGAACTCAACCAGCTCCATGAGAATGACAGAGAAATGGCTTTGCAATAAAAAGGTTTGGGTTGGTTGTAGTCAAGCCAAGACCTACTCGCTAACGCTCGTCTCGCCATGCAAGTTTACTATCGTAAACGTTGCATATGCTGGCTTCGACGGTCTTGGCTTGACAATCATTATCTTACTATTTATCCTCAGCTTCCACTATCACCTGAGCTTTGGGGATTTTCTCCTGGACTTTGGCGCATATCCTGTTGATGACCTTCTCAAGCTTAGGCACTGTGAGGTTGTCCTTGAAATTAACTTCAATCACAATGAGCGCTTCCTCTGCTGACATGTGCATTGTGTTGAGCCTTATCACCCTGTTGACTTCCTTGAAAGAGTTCACTATCTCGCGTATCTGGTTCTTCTTCCTCCTGCTCATGGCCTCCCCTATAAGAAGCTTCTTGACCTCGTAAGCCAGCAGCACAGCGAATATCATGAGCATAATCCCGATAATTATGGAGGCTATGCTGTCAAATACCAGGTTGCCTGTCAGGTGCGTGAGGGTGATGCCTGTGGCTGCAATGGTGATGCCTACCAGCGCTAATGAGTCCTCAAAGAACACTGTGAGGATGACTGAGTTCTTGGAATGCCTTATTGCCTGGAAGATGCTCTTTATCTTCTCCCTTTTCATGAACCGCCTTATATGCTTGTAAGCCACGGAAAATGAATATCCGTCCATGAGGAATCCCAATCCCAGGGCAGCATAGGTCAGCGCAATATGCTCTAATGGGTGGGCGTGGAAAAGCTTTTCATAGCCGTTCCTGACTGAGAGGACTCCTGCTACCACAAACAATAGCATGGCAACCAAGAATGACCAGAAGTACTGCTCCTTGCCATAGCCGAATGGGTGCAGCTCATCAGGCTTTTTCTTGCTCTGCCTAATGCCTATGAACAGGAACACCTGGTTGAATGTGTCTGAGAATGAGTGGTAAGCCTCTGCGAGCATGGACGCGCTCCTGCTGAAAATAGCCGCTACCAGCTTGAAAACAGCTATTGTAAGGTTGGCTATGAACGCTATGGTTACTGCTTGCCTGCTTCTTTTCATATAGGAACACTTGAGAGTAGGTAATAATTAATGGTTTATATGCTTTTAGGTGGCAAACAGTAGAAAAATCATTGCCTGTGCCAAGATGTGAGCGAAGCGGGTTAAATCCACAGGATGGCAGCCAGTTCAAATTTCCTTAAATGCATATACCTAGAAATTTGCGAAGCGAACGGCACAGATGATTTTTCCTTATGATTAGAACTCTCCCAGCTTCCTCTGGGTCTTGATGTTATTCAGCAGTATACTTTGCCTGAGGATTGCATCAACATTGATGCCGAACTTCTTCTTAACCAAGGCTTGCACATACTTTATCATCAACTCTTTTGACTCAAAATTCAAGGGCTTGGCTGCCATGGCTTTTCTTGTGGCTTCCCTCACAACCCACACTCCGAGAGGTGCATAGTATTCCCCTGTTATAAACCTGAGAAGAAGGACTGATGCTTGCCTCTTCTCTCTCTTGAGGTATTCAAGCACTGCAAGTCTTGCAGCATAATATCCTCCTGCTGTGTTGCTAGCATAGTCTTTCCTGCCATCAAAGCTTTCATAATCAGTCATGGTAGTTATCTCTTCGCTATCATGCCAGGTGCTCTTGCCAACATAAGTCTCAAACAATTCATAGCTCCACACTTCTGGAAAGAAGAGAGCGACATAGTAGTTGCCTAGGTGTCCTCCAAACATCACAGTGTAGTCATTGATTATGCCATAGTCTTTAATCTCGCTTATCATGGCTTTTGCCAGCGTGTCATCGACAGCAGTAATAGACCATCTCGTAGGCACAAGCTTCCTCTGCTTTTTCATGCCAAGAGTCCCTATGCTCAGCAGTCTTGTCAGGTAATGCTCGTCAATGTTCTTCTTGTACAATTGGTTGAGCGCAAGGCTGGCTTTGAGGTCAATGTCATCAACTGCCTTGTCTACTGCTGCAGGGATTTTTGGGTTCTCTGTGATCCTTGCCCTTTTTAGCTCAATACTAGGGCCGTGAGGCATGGTGTCCTGGCTAAAGCTCAGTGAGAAGCTTGGCTTTTTAGAAAGCCCTACTTCTACATCAACAGGCTTCTCTGCCATTCCTACTTCCTTGCTCATCTCCATGAACCTTTCCTTGAAGCCTGTCACCTTGGCTTTGAAGTTAGAGTTGATAAGGCTGCTCCTGAGGTTGATTATGCTTGCAATGTCATAGTTCTCTCTTGACCAGAGCAAGGGATTGTCATGCTCTTCATAATGCTCAACCCCGAGTATGCCTACATTGACATTAGGATAGCCGTACCTTCCTACGAATACGTTAGGGCTTTGGCCAAAGAATTCCTGCTTTGCCTCAAGGTTCACTTTTTTCTGCGCACTAATCTTGGCAGTTATAGGGCAATAAGTCCTTCCGCAGATGCTAGGGTCACGGCCTTTGCACTTGATGCAGCGAATGTTCATGCAGTGGAGAACAAATCAATAGAATAAAAAAGTTTTGTATTTGAATCTGAGTGGAAAAAAATCACCGCAACCAGCGACAAGTGCAACGTCTGAAACGTATGTGAAGGACTTGCACGATGGTTGCTTGGACGGGGGTCGCAAGCAAAAATCCCTCTGGATTTTTGGTGCGCCAAAAATTTTCAATTTTTGAGCGCCCCCTTCGGGGTGGCTAACGCGACTTTTTCTCAGAAATATAATTATTGCTTTCCGCGGTAAATCCTTAGCTTCTGGCCTGGCTTGATGTTATTGTCGTAAATGTTGTTCCATTCCTTCAGCTTTTGGACGCTGGTCTTGTTTTGCAGCGCAATCCTGTAAAGGTTTTGGCCTTTCTTAACAGTGACTAGGTAGCTCTCATTTGCCTGATTGGCGCTGGCTTTACTTTCTGCTTTTCCAAGCAATGCCTCAGGAGGTATCTCTACTCTTGCAGTGGTGTGGAATCCTGTGCCTGCCTGCATGGCATTGAAGTTCACAGCAGTCTTGACAGCATAGTCAAGAATCCTTCTGCTGCATGACTGGGCGTACTTAGTCTTGCAGCCATGAGCTAGCCATAGTCTTGCTGCCTTGATAGCGTCTTTTGGCTTGTTATGCGCTGTTGCTATGTATTGAACTAACGCTATCTTGTTCTTCTGGTGGTGCTTCCACAGGTTGTCAAGCTCCACCCTATTGAGCCTGCTTACAAGCTCTGAGATGTTGTTGATTGCAAACATGTAAGCTGCCTTGTGGTGGTCATTGCCTCTTAACCCAATGACTGAGCCTGGTATTTTTTTTGAGTCTGGCAATGCCTTGTTTATCAATGATGCGCCCCTTGCCTCGCTTCCTTGCTCAAAAAGCGCGTAGCTGGTGAACTGGTAAGGCCCAAAGCTGGTCATGGAATCATAGATGGCTGGCATGAACTCCACGTATTCCCTTCCTGCGCTTCTCAGGAGCATGTCCAGCATCAGCTTGTTCTTTAATCCGTCATTCTTGTCTGGCATGAATTCTGTCAAGCAGTATGCTAGCAAGTCTTTCCCTGTCATCATGCCTGCTATGCTCTTAACTAGCTTTAGCTCTGAGCTGCTCAGGCCTTTCAAGCGGGCAACATCATTCCAGTTGATATTCTGGCTGACAAAGTCAATTGATTTGTCAGCTTGCTCTACGTATTGGTCTAGGGTCATCCTTGTTGGGTTGCGCGTTGAAGAATATTCTTTTACAGCATTGTCCCTTGCTTCCATCACTGTAGAGTTCCTTTCTCCTTTGCTTTTCATCCGGCTTATTTTCTTATCCCATAGCTTGGCCAGCTGGTTTGCAAAGTCTGTGTTGAAGGTGTCCCCCGCCACTCCATGTATGCCAGTGTAGTCTCCGTATAAGTTGCCGTTTATGTTCTTGCCCCTTAGGTAGGCAGGGACTTCGAAAGGCCCTGTCCTTGGTGATTGTATTGTGAGCCTGATTTCAGCATTGTCTGCATTTCCTTTCTTTTTTTGCCTTGCTTTTGATTCAGTGCTTTCTGGCCTTGCAAAGCTGTTGACAAATCCCTTCACCCCGTCACTCACCCTGTGGGCGTCATAGCTGAACCTGTCCATGGTCCCTTTGAAATCTGTTGCATAGAATGTCCCTAGCATGGCTAGGCCCACTATGCCTGTCTTGATGAAGTCCCTGCGCCTCATCTGCTTTTCTTTCTCGCTATGCCTTTCCCTTGGGTTTTTCCTGAGCCTTTCTCTCATATCATGGTATTTTTTCTTGTTCTTCTCATAGATTTTTTTTGCCCCTTGAAGTATGCCTATCCTTTGCCCTTTGATTTTCACTCCAACGTTGGCTGCTACCAGCCCTGCCCCTAGCAAGAGGTAGGATGCTGCTGATGCAAGGCCGTTGCCTCGCTCGATTTCACGTGAGACAAAATCCAGTGCCTGGTCTGCTCCCCACAGGTAGGCTGCGTTGGTGGCTGCTACAAAGGCTGCAGGGTTTATCCATTGGTTCATGTATATTTTTGCATCTCCTAAGAAGTCCTTTGCTTTCTGCTTGAACTCTGCTTTCGTGCTTTCCCTTGCTATTCTTTTCTCAAGATTGTCTGGTTTCATATTAAGATTAAAATCCCCTCTTTTCTTGGCTTAATTCGTCTATTATGGGCTTTCTCATTTATAAATCTTTCGCTTTTTTTACTACTTTTGAGTGATTAAATAATTTTTAGAGCTTTGCGTAACGGGGTTAAATATAAATACCACTTACACTCTCCTAAATCTTTCCTGATACAAAAAGAGGAAATAAGGGGGCAAAGTATATGAGATATGATCAATTAGCCAAATTCCGAGAGGTCGGAGACAAGGGGCAAAAGCTTCTAGAGACAAAGACAGTCACAATAGTCGGGCTAGGTAGCATAGGCTCAACAGTGGCAGCCATGCTAGCACGCTCAGGAGTGGGCCTAAGGCTTATAGATAAGGGTAGGTGCTTCATAGACGACCTTTCAACACAGTCACTATATCTTGAGGAGGACCATGAGCGCTTCAAGGCAAAACAGGCCAAGAAATACCTTGAGACTATCAACTCAAAAGTCAAGGTGAGGACCTTCCACGAGGACCTGACAAAGAATAACATCTTCTTGGTGGACGCAGACGTGGTAGTTGACTTGACAGCTAATGAGGAGGCAAGCGAGCTCATATCAGACTATTGCAAGAAGAAAAAGCTGCCGCTCATACTGGCACTAGCCTCAGGAAGCCAAGGGCTTATGGCAACAAGCGACAAAGGGCTTAACCTGGCCAAGCTAAAAAAGAGCATGGACAAGCTTAAGGATGTCGACGATGTAGGTCTCGTGAACCCGGCAGTGCACATGGCAGCAGCACTGATCGTCAAGAAGATATTCAAGATGCTCCTAAAAAAGCCCTATAAGAAGGACTTAGTCTTGTTTGATATCTGGACTGACAGCGTGAAGAGGCAGAAGCTCTGATTAATTTTACTGGAGGATTCAATGGCGCTTTCTGAAAAACAGCTAGAGCAACTGAGGGATATCTTTGACACAGTGCACCGGCCAGTGGTGCTATTTGATGATGACCCTGATGGCCTATCAAGCTTTCTCATGATATACAAGCACATAAAAGAAGGCAGGGGCATGCCAGTGAAAAGCGCACCAGAGCTAGGCGCTGACTTTTGCCAGAAAGTGAATGATTACGGCCCTGATGCTGTGATAATTGTCGATGTGCCTGTGCTGAGCCAGGAATTCTTGAACAGGATACGCTCAAGGATCATCTGGATAGACCACCATCCTGTGCTGGAAAGGAAAGGAGTTGAATACTTTAATCCCAGGGCAAGCGACCCTGGCGATAACAGGCCCACATCGTACTGGGTCTACAAGGCGCTGCAGGAGAACCTGTGGATTGCTATGATGGGAATTGTTGGCGACTGGTTTTTGCCAGAGCCCAAAATTCTTGATGAGTTCACATCAAAATACCCTGAGCTGCTTTCGACAGACATAACAAAGCCAGAGGTTGCATTGCACACCTCTAAGCTGGGTGAGCTCATACAGATGATATCCTTTAACCTTAAAGGCAAAACTTCTGACGTGGTGAAGTCAGTCAAGGTTTTGACAAGGATTAAGGAGCCTTCTGAGATACTTGAGCAGGCAACTGCGCAGGGAAGATTCATCTACAGGAAATATGCCAAGCTTAAGAGCAAGTATGACAAGCTTCTATCCATGGTAGAAGTGAAGCCTGATGACAAGCTATTGCTGTTCATGTACAACAGCCCTGACTATTCGTTCTCTTCTGAGCTGAGCAATGAGCTGCTCTACAAGCACCCTGGCAAGGTGATAATGGTTGTGTGGGAGTATAATGGTGAGTACAAGGTGTCAATGCGCTCAACCAAGGTAAACCTTCCCAATCTAATAGGCAAGGCACTTGAGGGCATAAGGGGCTATGGCGGAGGCCATGACCACGCTGCAGGCGCTAATGTCAAGATGGCTGACTTTGACACTTTTGTCGAGAATATAAGGAAGCAGCTGTAGCTTTCTCATTTTTTTCTCCTTAATTTCTTCTTATCTGTGGAGCTGAAAGTTGGATGTTTCGCTTAAAAAAATCGAAACATTTAAATACTAGTACTACTATATAGTAATTACACATTAGGTTTTGGGGGATGATGCAAACATCATCATGATCATACCTTCGTGTTTAGCTCGGCAGCACAGAGAGGGAAACACTAGGTTCTTAAGATCACCTCACCCACCCTTAACCCTATACATTCATCCTCTTTGTGCTGCCGACTAATTTTATCAAACATATTCTATCAAAGCCCAACTATGCTTAATTGAATTAGAAAAAAATAATCTCACATCTTGAACTTAACATTGCCGCCTTTCTGCATCCTCTGCAAGGCTTTTTGCATTCCTTTCTCAGAATCAACACCCTTCATCATCTTGACCATCTTCTTGCTCTGTCGGTACTGCTTGAGCAAGCCCCTGACTTCCTGTGTCGAGGTGCCTGAGCCTTTGGCTATCCTCTCAATCCTGGCGCTGCCGATAATCTCCGGGTCTTCAAGCTCTTCCTTGGTCATGCTGCCCATTATGTGGCGCCAGAGCTCAAGCTTCTTCTCCTGCACTTGCAAAGCCTCCTTAGGCATCTGTATCTGGCCCATGCCAGGAATCATCTCCATGACCTTGCCAATAGGGCCCATCTTCTTCAAGGCGCTCATCTGCTCGTAAAGGTCTATAAGGTTGAACTCCCCTTTGAGCAGTTTCCTCCCTAAGTCTTCTGCTTCTTCCTCAGTGATAGCTTCCCTGGCTTTTTCCAGGAGAGCTTCTAAGTCTCCCATGCCTAGCAGCCTGCCGACAAAGCCTTCAGGCTTGAACTCTTCAATAGCATCAACTTTTTCCCCTATGCCTATGAACTTGACAGGGGCTCCTGTGACTGCGCAAGCAATCAATGCCCCTCCTCCTTTGGCAGTTCCTTCAAGCTTGGTGATGAACACTCCAGTAACCTTGCAGGTGTCGTGGAACTTCTTTGCCTGGCTCTCAGCAGCCTGGCCTATGTCTGCGCTTATCACCAGCAAGGTCTCATCAGGCTTGACAGCTGCATTAATCATATTAAGCTCCTTGATTAGCTCGTCGCTAAGGGCATCCCTTCCTGCAGTGTCAACGACGACTAAGTCATATTTTGCCATCTCTTTTTCAAAGCGCTGGTAAATCTTGACAGGGTCTTTTTCCCCTTTTATTCCAAAGAAATCCACTCCTGCTTTCTTGGCATTAGTCTCTAATTGCTCATAAGCAGCAGGCCTCCAGGTGTCTGTCTGTATCACAGCAGCCTTCAAGCCTCTCTTCTTGTAAAAGCCTGCAATCTTGGCAGCGCTGGTAGTCTTGCCATTGCCAAACAATCCTACAAGCATGAGCTTGAAAGGCTTTCCCTTGATAAGAATCTTGGCTCCAGGCCCGCCCAGGAAATTGACAAGCTCGTCATAGACAATCTTTATCAGGAACTCTTTTCTAGTCACTCCCCTTGGAGGCTCTTCTTTTAGCGCCCTTTCTTTTATTTTGCTTGTGAGGTCAAAGACCAGCTTGACATTCACATCTCCCTGCAAAAGAGCCCTCTGTATGTCCTTGACTAGCTCGTTGATCAGCTTTTCATCTACAAAGGACGCTCCTGTAATCTTCTTGAGCGTGTTCTTCAATGAGTCTGAAAGCTTGTCTAAAACCATTCTGAACAGAAGGATAGGAAAGGCATTTAAAAAGCTTTTTGCGAAAAACAATGAAAAGTCGGCTCAGCCAACAAGAGTCTGCTCTTGTGGCGCCAGAAATTTATGGAAATTTCTGAGCGCCAACAGCGAGTGCGACGAAATTTTCAAGAGAAAATGAGTTGCACGATTGGCTGATGTGACGGGGGATGCAAGCAAAAATCCAGTCGGGATTTTTGATGTCCCAAAAACCACGGTTTTTGTGACCCCCCACGGGGTGTCACTGCCGACTTTTCCAAAACCTTTATTAATACCTCAGAATTCAATTATGCTAGCGCGTCGGTCATATAGTGGTTATTACCCCGGCCTTCCAAGACGAAAGTTGAAGAGAGCCGGAGACCTGGGTTCGAATACTTTCGGTCTTGTTCCAAGGAATAAGACGAAGTCGACTCTCCCAGCCGACGCATGCTTTTATTTCTTTATAGCAACATTTATATACTGCCTTCACCGGTTTATCTCTATGAATAAAAAAGTTTTGATTGCCTTTTTGGTTATCAGCATAATATTACTTATTGTGTCTATATTTCTTTTCCTAACTGCAGGATCAGGGTGCCCCCAATTAGCTTTTATTGATCCGCAAACAGGAACCACACGCTTGGCTTATGATGATTGTGTCATGTCCCAAAATATTATTGCTTCCATAATTGGTCTCATCGGTATAATTGGTGTTGCTTTCAGCACTTTTAAACTTCTAAAGAAATAATCCTGACTTGGTGCAGACTATGACATCACAGCACTTTGTCTAGGTAAAACTCTTATTCCTCAATCCCTATGTTCTCAGGTTCGCTAAGCGCTACTTTTTGAATGCACCTTCATAAAACCAAAAACTAATTAAACCTAGTTGTCTACCTGGTTCTCGTGGAAAAGGATAAATCAGATAATATCACGAAGTTAAGCAATGGTGTTTTAGCTGGCAAGTCCAAGAGCAAGGGCTCAATACTAGTCATATGTGCCCACTCTGATGACCAGGTCATTGGCGCAGGCGGAGCCCTGGCTAAGTATGCAAATGAAGGATATGACATACATACTATCATCATGTCTTTTGGCGAGAGCGTCAAGCCTCATCTCAGGAGGGAAGTGATAACCAAGGTCAGGGTCAAGGAGGCTCAGAAGGCTGACAGGATAATCGGCGGCAAAGGGATTATATTCTTGGGGCTCAAGGAGCTGCATTTTGAGGAAGACTTTGCCAAGCGTGGCATTGAGAACAACTTCAAGAGGATAGTCAAGAAGTTCAAGCCTGTGAAGATATTCACGCACGCCTCTGATGACGCGCACCCAGACCACAGGGCTACTTTCAGGATGGTGCTTAAGACCTATAAGCGCCTAGGGTTAAAGTCAGAATTGTACATGTTCGAGGTTTGGCACCTGGTCAACCTAAAAAAGAGGAATAAGCCCAAGCTGGTGGTGGACACTTCAAGCACTTTCAGGATAAAGGTGCAGGCCCTGAAGGCTTTCAAGAGCCAGATAGACTTGTTCACATTATATAATTATCTGGTGCTTAATAACTTCTTCTTTTTCCTGATACACATAAAGGATGCCTTGAACGGCATCAAGTACAGGACTAAGTATGCAGAAGTGTTTTACAAGGTAAGATGATGGCCAAGGCTTTTATAAGGAGGAGGAGTGAAGCTAAGAAAGAGGCAGCTATGAAGCCTGAATCAACTGATACAAAAAAAAAATCATTGCTCATACCCACAGATAATTTCTTGCCAAGATGGGATGGGATTGCCAGGTTCTTGTCAGAGATAATCCCCAGGCTGAAAGACAAGTACAGCATAACGGTCATAGCCCCTGACTTTGGGCCCTATGATGCTGGCTGGGGCGAGTCAGTGAGGATTGTCAAGATACCTGTGCTCAAGCTAAAAGTAGGCGACTTCAACCCTGCAAGGATAGAGTACACCATAATCAAGCGGGAAGTGAAAAAAGCAGACATAGTGTTCTCACAGACCATAGGAACCATCGGCTACCTTGCCATAAGGGCTGCCAAGAAGAGCAGGAAAAGAATCATATCATTCATACACTCAATTGAGTGGGAGCTGGTGGCCAAGGCTGCGGGCTTTTACCTTTTAAGGAAATACACTTACAAGATAACCAAGAGCCTTGCCAGGAGGATATATAGCAAGCCAGACCTTCTTATAGTACCTTCTGATAACATAGCAGAGATGCTGGCATGGCAAAAAATCAAGACCAGGAAGAAAGTAATCCACCTAGGCGTTGACACCAAGAAGTTCATGCCTGCCTCTGACAAGGCAGAAGCCAAGAAAAAGCTAGGCTTAGATCCAGATATCTTCCTGATAGGCAACCATGGAAGGCTAGGAAGGGAGAAAGACCTCTTCACCCTGCTAAGGGCTTTTGTGGCTGTAAAGAGGAATTGCCCTAATGCTGTGCTGATAGTGGTCGGCTCTGGAGTTGAAAGCATCAAGAGAAAGCTTGAGAGCGTAAAGGGAGTAATACTTCCAGGAAGCACTAGCAATGTGGTGCCTTACCTCCAAGCCATGGATGTGTATTGCCTTCCCAGCCTTACAGAGACCACTAGCCTGGCAACTCTCGAGGCAATGGCCTGCGGAGTCCCAGTAATAGCTACGCCCGTAGGGTTTGTCAAGGATTACCTGAAGCACATGGCTAATGGATTGCTATTCAAGGAAAAGAACTCTTACGACTTGGCAAGGCAGATAGAGATGCTCATAAGGCACCCTGATTTAAGGAAGAGGATAGGCAATGAGGCCAGGCGCACTGTTGAGCGCGAGTTCAGCTGGGACAAGACAGCCAAGGACATAGAAGAGGCTATTGAGAGCATGATAGCTGGCTCTGGCTAAGGAAAAAGAAAAAGATTTGCAAATAATTTGTTCTCTTAGCTTAAGTCCCTAAAGTATCTTAATTACAGGCCTCATCACATATCCGCCAGGGATTTCTACAATGGAATAGCGCGCATCAAAGCTCAAGGTCAGCTTGGTTGTCTCTCCGCTATTAATCTCAAAGCCCCTTATGACCCTGGCTTGCTTTGTCGGGATGCTCAAGTCGATGCTTTGCCCATCAATAACAATCGTTGCCTTGTCAATATTGAACCTTACCTGAGTATACCTGCCAACAGGTGCTTGACCGCTACCAACCAAGATGGTAACTCCCCTAATAGCCATTAGGTCAAATGTTTTGGGCCCGGTTATTACGCTTACCCACTTTCCATTAGGGTCTTCAACTTCACCCTGGAAGACTTCAATCCCAGAAATGGTCACTTCAGCCTTTTCATATTCAAGCTCTGCAGGCCCATTGGTCACTTGCATCTCTAAAGTCCCTTTAGCTGAGCCACTAGTGCCGCCGTTCTCACCACTACTACCGTCTCCACCGCAGCCGCTTAGCACCAAGACACTAATTATTAATATGCTCAAAAATAAAGACTTATCCATAAAAATCACCTCGATTTTTTTATTCCTCAACCTATATCTTAACAAACTAGTATATAAAAGTTTTTGAAAAACGTAAAAAAACAAGGCTTTTGGGAAAGATTAATAAACTCACACCCCCAAAATGAACCTATGGCAGAAGTAAGCGAAGTCTATACGCCGGCTTATGATGCTGGCAAGCAGATAGATTACAAGAGGATAGCAGAGAAGATAGATGCCCACCTAAGGGAGAAATACGAGGGCCAGAAAATAGTCATACGCCCCTTGAGCGCAAGCGAGCACCACCCTGAGCAGCTAGATGACCTTATTGAGAGGATAAGAAGCACAGGCACTGACGCAAAAGAACCTGGAGCGCAAGGCTTAGGGCAAGCCAAGCCTAGTTATGACTTTATTGGCACATACCACGAGGTAAGCTCAGGCTCTAGCACTGAGCCAGCACTGAAGAAGTTCTATGAGAAGCATCTAGGCAAAGGGCAGGAGCCTGTGAAGCTGGACTTAATGCTTGTCTATGGAGCTGAGCACGTGGAAAAAGTCCCTTATGATGGAAAAGGCTATGATTCACATGACGCCTACAAGTTCAAGAGCCCTGATAACAAAAAAGAGGCTCTCAAGGGCATAATCAAGATAAAGGCTGATGGGGATTCATCCCAAAAGCCAGCGCAAGGCTCTGAGCAACAAGGAAAAGCCCCTCCTAAAGAAGGTGAAATCAGCGATGAAGAGCTCATAAATGCCTTAGAGAGTGCTGGCGCAAGTGAATAACGCGTTGAACAAGATGTTGTTTAGTAAACCCCTGCCTTTTCCATGTTTTTCTGGTTCTTGCCAACCCTTTCCAACTCTTCTTTTGACAACTCTTTCTTTTTTAGCCAGTACTCGCCTTTCACATTATCCCTTCCCAGGTAGTTGAAATTAATCAGTTCTCTCCTGAAAAGCACGTGGTCATCTACGTCAAAGGAATGTATTATCTCATTGACTTCAAGCTCAGGGTAAATCTTGCCCATCTCGAACTTGGCAGCTATCTTTGCAAGAATCTTCTGTTTTTCCAAATCGTTTCGCGGTAGAGAAATCATTTCAGCGCTCTCATAGCTTCTTGAACAGGTTCATTGATTGGGGCTTGAATCCTAGCTTTTGCCAGACTGCAATGGCAGCTTGGTTGATATGATAAACATTAAGTCTTACAAACCTTATGCCTTTTGATTTTAGGAATGCGAGCGCATGCTCTGTGAGCATCTTGGCTATTCCTTTCCCTCGCTCGTCCTTGTCAGTGACGCACGCATTAATATAGCCGTATCTATTTATTTTGAAACAAGCATCGTTCTTTTTGATTAAAACCTCTATGAAACCAACAACCTTGTTGCTTTCTGCGGCTACAAAGATGTTTGTGGCCTTCTTTTTGATGTCTTTTCTTGCAAAATCTAACTGGTTCTTGCAGCTTAGCTCTTTTTTTAGCTCTATCAATGGGTCGCATACTTTGTGTGGTTCCCAGAACTGGAGGTAAAGCTTGGCAAGCCCTTCAGCATCAGAAATTTTTGCTCTCCTTATGAGAATTGCCATTTTATGTTGATTCATATCTTCAGGCTCGTGACCTTGCTTATGCTGTCGTGGTCCATGCTCACGCCGTAGAGATTGTCTGCCTCGCTGATGACTGAGTCGTTGTGGCTGATGATGATGTACTGGGCGTTCTTGCAGTAGCCTCTCACCATCTTGGCCAGCTTCTCTGAATTGTGCTTGTCAAGGGCAGCATCAACCTCGTCCATGATGTAGAAGCTTGCGGGCGCGTATTCCTGCACTGCGAATATGAATGATAAGGCTGTGAGGGTCTTCTCCCCTCCGCTCAGGCTTCTTATGTCCAGGAATTTCTTTCCCACCAGCCTTACCTTGATGGTCATGCCTCCTGCGAAAACATCATTCTCGTCCTCTAGCTCAAAAGAGCCCTCTCCCTTGGATGTGAGGCCTGCGAATATCTTCTTGAAATTCTCGTTGAGCACGTCATAAGTCCTCATGAACAGCTCTTTCTTCTTGGTATCAATCTCGTTTATCATCAGGAGCACGTCTTCCCTTTCCTTGCCTAGCTTGTCTTTCTTCTTGATGAGGGACTGGTATTCCTGCTCTGCCTTGTCATATATCTCCAGGGCTTTCATGTTCACTGCGCCTATGTCGCTCATCATCTTCTCAAACTGCTTTATCTCCTTCTCTATCTGCTCCTCGCTCTTGTCCTTGAAAAGAGGCACTCCTTCATACTGCTTGAACTCCTCTTCCAGTCCTGCCAGCTCTGCCTTTGCCCCTGCGTTCTCAAGCCCTACAACATTGTTCTTTTGCTCCAGCTCGCGGCTGTTATTGTCCTTGATGGTGATTTGGCCTTCAATCTTGCTTATCTCGTCGCTGAGCTTGGTCCTGCTGGCAAACAAGGCCTTGAACTTGGCATAGAACTCTGCCTGGTTCTTCTCCTTTCCCTTGAGCTCCAGCTCCTGGTCTTTTATCAGCTCCTCAAGCTCTTTCTTTTCCTTGTTGAAGTCTGCCTTCTCCTTCTCGTGCTGCTTCATTATCTGCTGTATCTTCTCGCCTTCAGGCCCAAGTATGTTCTTCCTCTCGCTCTCCTTGCTCCTGAGCTCCAGCTGGATGTCTTCCATCTCCTTCCTGAGCTCTGACTTTTTCTGGTCAAAGGAGTTTAGCTCTGCCAATAGTGCAGGGCTTCTCAGCCTGGTGAGCTCTCCCCTAAGCTTCTCCTTTTCTTTTTTCAGCTCAGTGAGCCCTGTGTTCTTGTCAACCAGGCTCTTCCTTATGCTTTCGAGCTGCTTCTCCACCTCTTTCATCTGTGAGGCTATGCTCTCCTTCTCCTTCTTGTTAGCATCAAGGTCTGCCGAGTCCAGGTGCAGGCTCTTCTCAAGCTTGATTATATCTGCCTCTAGCTCTGCCTTCTCCTTTCTTAGCTCTTCTATTCTCATCTCATTATTCTTTTTCTTGACATCAAGATTAGCAATTGATGTGACCAGGTCCTTGACTTCTTTCTCCAGGCCTTTGAGGCCTTCATTGATCTCCTTGTCCTGGAATCCTAATCCTCTTCTTCTTGTCCTGTAGCCCCCTTGCATTGCCCCGCTGGTCTCAATCAAGTCTCCTGTCAGGGTTACCATTCTCTCCTTGCCTATGCCCAGCTTTCTTGCCACCTCAACGCTTGCTATCACCAGGGTGCTGCCGAAAACATACTCAAACACTTTCCTGTACTTTTCAGGGAAGCTGATAAGGTCAATGGCAAGCCCTTCTACTCCTGGCTTGTCTATCTTCCTGAGATGGTCATGCACTTCCCTTGGCTGGAGCTTGTTAAGAGGCAGGAACGTCGCTATGCCTAGCTTGTTGTCCTTGAGGTACTTTATGCACTTGGCAGCAGTCTCATCAGTCTCAACCACTACGCTTCCAAGCCTTGGGCCTGCTGCCACTTCAAGAGCAAGTGCGTATTCCTCTTTCACCTGGCCTAGCTCAGAAACAGTGCCTATGATTCCTTTGATGGTGTTGGTTGCCTTAAGCTCCATTACCTTCTTGACAGCTATGCCTCCGCCCAGTGATTCCTGGATGCTTATTGAACGGGCGCGCAAGGCTGACTCTTCCTCTTTTTTTGAAAGCAATTTGTCCCTGGCGGTCTGTAGCTGTGATGCCAGGCTTGAATCATAATCAAGAGCTCCCTTGAGCTCGTTCTCTTTCTTCTTGAAAGACTCCTTGCTTGTCTTGAGTTTTTCCAATGATGCCTTGTTCTCTTTCTCAATGCCAAGCACTTTCTCTATCTTCTCATCTGTGGATTGCGACCTGAGCTCTAGCTTGTCCTTTTCCCTGAGAGATTCCTGCTGTTTCTCCCTTAGCTTGTGCACCTCATCCTGCAACTCATCAGCATTCTTGTCAATCTCTGCAATCCTCTCATCAGCCTTCTGGGCGTCCTCTAGCTTGTTCTTCTTCCTGAAATCCTCGAGCTTCTTCTCAATCAAGGCCAGGTCTTTCTCCTTGCTTTTGAGCTGCCCTTCAAGCTCTTTTTTTGACTTCTCTAGCGCTTCAATCTTGTCTGACAGCTCGCTGAAGTTCTTGCCTAGCTCACCCTTCCTGTCCTCTATCTTCTTAATCTCTGACTCGATAGTGATGATTCGCTGCTTGTTTACTGCGACCTCGACCTTTAGCTTCTCAATCTCCTTATGAAGGGCTACCTGCTCTTTCTCCCCTTTCTCCTCGACTTCCTTGTTGATGTCCTCTATTTCCTGCTTTTTCTTGGCAATGCTCTCCTTTAGCTTCCCAATCTCTTTTCTAAGCTCATCAACCTTCTTCTGCTGCTCAGAGATCTTCTGGTTGAGCTCATCGCACTTGGACTTCTTGGTAGTTATCCTGCTGTTAAGGATGGTGGCCTTGTTCTGCTTTATCTTGTCATTCAGGTCCCTGAACTTCAAGGCCTGGTTCCTTTCCTTTTTCAGGTCCTTGAGATAGTTCTCCCTTTCCCCAAGGATGATAGTAGCCTCATTGATTTTTTCCTCTACCCTAGTGAGCTCCCTGATAGCCTTGTTCTTCTTGTCCTCGTAGATGTTTATGCCTGCTATCTCCTCGATCATGCCTCTTCTTTCCAGAGGAGTCATCTCTACCAATTGGACGATATCCCCTTGCAGTATGATGTTGTACCCATCAGGATTGATGCGCGCCTTGCTCAACAAGTCTAGAATCTGCTGGCGAGTCCTGCTCTTGCCATCAATCTTGTAAACAGACTGGCCATTAGGCTTCACAATCCTTGAAAGCTCAATCTCATCGCCAAAATCATTGCCGAAAATCTTGGACTTGTTGTCAAAGTAGATAGTGACTACGCCTTCCTTAGCAGCGCTCTTCCTCTTTCCGCCGTTGTATATTAAGTTAGCTGCTTTTTCAGCCCTCATGCCCTTGATGCTGCTCTTGCCCAGCACAAAGCATAACGCGTCAAGCACATTGCTCTTGCCGCTGCCATTAGGCCCTAGAATGCAGTTGAAATTATCCCCGAAGACCAGCTCTGTCTTGTTAGCAAAGGACTTGAAGCCTTTCATAACAAGCCTGTTGATACGTGTCATTTAATCTCACTCACCTGGTAAAATGCATGCTTATTGGGCAGTATTGATGATGGTATTAATACTTCTACACCCTAAACCTATAAGATAAGGATATAAAAAGGTTGCGGTTTTTAAAGGGGGAAAGAGCTTATTTCTTTTCAAAGACAAAGATGGTGCAGATAAACACCCACTGTCATTTAAGCCCTGCTTTTTTTTCTTTGCCAGATTATCAAGAAAATAGTCAATATTATGAAGAAAAATGCTGTTCCGACATATGCTAAGAAATTGGTTTCTGGCTCAGGGAAGAAGAATAAGGCAGCAAGCCCGATGATCACAACCGCAGGGATGAGATAGTTGAATTTCATTATCTGAATTTAAAGCATTCACCTATATAAATGTTTCAGTGAGAGCCCGTGGGCGAGGCTCAAATAAATTAGAAAAAAATTTTACTTTCCTCTGACAACTGCTTGAGCCGCCGCTAGTCGTGCAATAGGCACTCTGTACGGACTGCAGCTAACATAATCCAATCCTATCTTGTGGCAGAACTCTACTGAGCTTGGCTCTCCTCCGTGCTCTCCGCAGATTCCGAGCTTGAGCTTCTTGTTGGCTTTTCTTCCTTTGGCCACTGCTATCTTCATGAGCTCGCCTACTCCTTGCTGGTCTAGCGCCTGGAACGGGTCTTTTTCATAGATACCCATGTCTACGTATTTGGGCAGGAACTTGCCTGCGTCATCTCGTGACAAGCCTAAGCCCATCTGTGTCAGGTCATTTGTCCCAAAGCTGAAGAATTCAGCAACTTTGGCTATTTCATCTGCAGTTATTGCTGCTCTTGGCACTTCTATCATTGTGCCTATCATATAATCAATCTTGACTTTCTTCTCTTTCATGACTTCAGCAGCAACTTTTTCAATCAGCTCTTTCTGCAATTCCAACTCTTTCACAATGCCAACCAAGGGCACCATCACTTCTGGCTTTACTGTAATGCCTTTCTTCTTCACATCAGCAGCAGCCTCAAATATTGCTCGTGCTTGCATCTCACTAATCTCAGGGAATATAATCCCAAGCCTGCACCCTCTGTGCCCTAGCATTGGGTTGAACTCGTGCAAGTCTTCAATCTTTGATTTAATCTTCTCCTTGCTCACTCCCATAGTCTTGGCAAGCTCTGCAATGTCCTCTTCTTCTTTTGGCAGGAACTCATGAAGAGGCGGATCAAGCAACCTGATGGTCACTGGCAAGCCTTTCATCTCTGTGAATATGCCTATAAAGTCGCTTCTTTGCATAGGCAATAATTTGGCAAGTGCTTTTTTCCTTCCTTCAAGGTTGTCAGCGAGTATCATCTCACGAACTGCTTGTATCCTATCGCCTTCAAAGAACATGTGCTCAGTCCTGCATAATCCTATTCCCTCAGCGCCAAAACCGCGCGCCACTTTTGAGTCATGGGGAGTGTCTGCGTTAGTCCTCACATTGAGCTTCCTGTGCTTGTCTGCCCATTTCATCAGCACCCCGAACTCACCGCCAAGCACCGGGTCAACGAGAGGTATTTTTCCATGGAAGACTTCCCCTGTGCCTCCATCAAGGGTTATAAAATCACCTTCTTTCAATACCAACTCCTTTATCACCAGCTGTTTCTCATCCTCTTTCACTTTTATGTCGCTCACCCCAGATACGCAGCACTTGCCCATTCCGCGCGCAACAACAGCAGCGTGAGATGTCATTCCTCCGCGAGCAGTCAGTATTCCTTGAGCAGCATTCATCCCCTTGATATCCTCAGGCGAAGTCTCAGTCCTTACCAAAATCACTTTTTCCCCTTTCTCAGCCATCTCCACTGCGTGCTCTGCATGAAACACTATCTTGCCGACAACTGCCCCTGGGCTGGCAGGCAATCCTTTGGCAAGCAACTTAACTTTTTTCTTACCTTCATTATCAAGGGTCTTGTGGAGCAACTGGTCCAGCTGCTGCGCAGGCACCCTCAGCAATGCTGTCTTCTCATCAATAAGCTTCTCTTTTACCATGTCAACAGCTATCCTTACTGCTGCGTGCGCAGTCCTCTTGCCGTTCCTGGTCTGTAAAATATACAATTTTCCTTCCTGTATGGTGAACTCTATGTCCTGCATGTCCTTGTAATGCTTTTCAAGCATATCCCTCATCTTGACCAGCTCGTGATACTGCTTAGGCATCTGCTTCTTCAGCTCAACAATAGGTAGGGGAGTCCTTATGCCAGCAACCACATCCTCTCCTTGCGCATTCATCAAGTACTCTCCGTAGAACTCATTCTTGCCAGTGGCAGGGTCCCTGGTGAAGCACACCCCTGTGCCTGAAGTCTCTCCCATGTTGCCGAACACCATAGCCTGGATGTTGACAGCAGTTCCCAGCAAGCCTGTGATATTGTTCAGCTTCCTGTAAGTGATGGCCCTGTCATTGTTCCATGAGCCAAAAACAGCGTTGATGGCCATGCTTAGCTGCTCAGAAGGCTCCTGGGGAAAGTGCTTGCCAGCATACTTCTTGACCAGTTCCTTATAGGCTATGACAATCTTTTTCAAGTCGTTAGCGCTGAACTCAGTATCATACTTGAAGCCCTTTGCCTCTTTTGCAGCCTCAAGCAATTCCTCAAAATATTTGTGATCAACTCCCATGACCACGTCCCCGAACATCTGAATGAAGCGCCTGTAAGAATCCCAGGCAAACCTTTCGTTCTTGCTCTTGGCAGCAACTGCCTTTACTGCCTCATCATTCATCCCTAGGTTTAGGATGGTGTCCATCATGCCAGGCATAGAGGCTGCTGCCCCGCTACGCACAGAGATGAACAAAGGGTTTTGCTTGTCGCCAAGCTTTGAGCCCATCTGCTTTTCCAGCCTTTCAAGGCTTTTCTTTACCTGGCCCTTGAGCTCTGTAGGCCATTTCCTTGACTTGCTGTAATAAGCGCAAGCCTCTGTAGTTATGGTGAAGCCAGGAGGCACAGGTATCCTTATCCTGGTCATCTCTGCAAGGTTAGCTCCCTTGCCTCCAAGAACTTCCTTCATTGACTTGTTGCCTTCAGTAAAATAATAGACATATTTCTTCATCACACTCACCATCCATAATGCTCTTTTTTGATGATTACTAGTAATTAGGCAGGGCAGGTGATTTATAAAGTTTTTTGAGAATGGCAAAAAAGTGGCGTGAGCCACCCCGGCTGGGGCGACCCCCGGCTCAACAGCCGCAATGCAACTCAATCGCTGTTGCTCATGACGTCGCATTTGCTGTTGGCTGTAGCCACTTTTTTTTGCAGCGCAACCTTTAAATATGATTAACCCCAAGGAAATAACTGAGGTGCACTTATGAAGGATTTTGGCGATAGGCCTGAGAAGATGATGGTTGTTGATGATATTGGGCAGAAAAGGATAGCTTTTGTGATGATGATAGCCGGGATTATCATGTGGTTTCTCATGGACTCGACAATGCCTTTGGCAAGGGACATGATGAAAGGCATCAGCTTCCTGCTCTTTGGCTACGGAGCCATAGTCCTGAGCAAGCAAAAGCCTTGGAGACAGCTGTCTGAGCGCGAGAAGAAGATGAAGATGCTTGCCATGGCAATAATCCTGGGGCTGATCATCCTGGCTTTTGTTGTGATGCTAATACTTGCCAGAGTATAAAATCTTTCTTTTTTGGCTTTTCTTTCATTAACTTTAAATAGAATGTTTCTTTCCCTTATCTCATGAGGACAAGCTTAAGGTATTATTCTACGGAGAAGCGTTATCACGCCACTGCAGAATTCTCTTCAGGGCTAGCAATTGACTCAAGGTTTCCCTCTCTGGAACTAACAGCCCAGGAACTGATGAAAAAGATAGTTGAATTTGATGAGGAAATTCCCATGAGAACCCAAAACGGGCCTACTGGCCATGACATTCAGCAACTCAAATACCTGAATGAATACACAAGGCCTCTGTCCCAAGAGGAAGAAGAAAAATTCTTGGACTTGCTGGGATTGTGAATTTATCTGATAATATTCTCTGCTATGAATTTAATATAGAATGGGCTGGTGAAAGCTAATGGTATCAGATACCCTTTCTGGTCAAAATAGAATTGCCTGAACATGTCTTGAGTTAGTTGCAGCCTGGCCTTTCTACCCATATGAGGTTCTATTTTATAGGATTGGCTAAGGCATTCCAAATACGCTCCCATGCTGACAACGGTGAAAACTGTTACTGGCGCCACTACCAGGTCACGGACAATATTTTCAATCATAGTTTGTAACCTCACAGCTTCACTTTCAATTCCTTGTAGCCTTTCTTCTTAACAAACTTGAAGAACTCTTCTTCTGTGTGGAACATCTTGCTTATCATGTGCTTCTCAAAAGGGCCGTAGAAGCGCTTGGGCATTATCATCCATACTTCCTTGGTGGTCTCAAAGGCGTGGTTTATCTCTGTCAATACCCCTGCTGAAAACACCAGCTCTGGCAAGAAGTAAACAATAATCTTGTTGGCCTTGCCTGTGAACCATCGTAAGTCTCTAAGAAATGTCTGGGCTGCTTCTGCATCGCAAAAATCCTCCCCTAGCTCTATGCTCCTGGGGTTGAGCACCACGAAGTATTTTCCTAGCTTTTCCACGAACTTGTCAATGCTCTTTCTCACTTTTTCCTTGCTGACATTGCTCATGGGAAAGCTTGCATAGACCACTTCTGCTTTTGGCATGAACATCAGCTTGTAAAGAACATCACTAGCCTCGTTTCTGGGAACGATGTAGTGCGGCTTGTCAAGCAACTGGGACCATCCATCAGTCACATTCACTTCTACGTTCTGCCAGGCAAGTATCTGCTCTCTCGTCATGCCCTGCTCTTTCCATTGCTCAGACACATTCATCCTTTTGCTTATAATATCAGTGTTGTCTATCAGCGTAACAAACATATCTGGCTGCAGGTCTTTTAGGTATTTCCAGTTAAAGGCATTGGTGAAGTTCTTTTTCCAAAAAAATGTGGTGTGCCCTGATATTATGACATTCTTGTGCTTCTTCACCTCTCCTTTCAGCTTCTGGATAAGGTTCTTCATGCCAAGGGCCCTGAACTCCTGGTCAATGTTAAGCACGTTCTTAGGCACAAAAGTAGCCCCCAGGTCAGCCTTGAGCTCCTTCATGAGCATGGCTCCGAGAGAGATGTACTTGACGTCCTTGCCATTCTTCTTGGCAATCCTCAAAGTCTCCTCGATGTAGCCTTGCTTGTCAGTCTCAGATATGGCTGTCAGGAACACTATCATATTTTAGAACTCCCCTAGCTTTTTTTGCGGCCCATGCCTCTTGGCCTTTTGCCAAGTATCCCAGCTCTTCCTGAAGAAAGGATACCTGTCGAAATTCTTCAGGGTGAAGTCCAATGTTATCGGGTCGCTCGGGTATCCGCTGCCAAAATCCACCCCGTACTTGGCTTTTAATTTTTTTATCTCATTGTCCCTTGAAACTTTTGCAAGGATGCTTGCAGCGCCGACGATGGTATGGTTGACATCTGCCTTGTGCTCCACCACCAGCTTAGGCTTGTAATCAAGCTTCTTCTTGATGTAATCCTCATAAGCCTTAAGGTTGGTGCTCGGGCAGTCAAGAATCACCTTTTCAGGCCGCAACTTGTTTATCATTATTGCTGCGTTGTCAGCCTCTAGCCAGTTAAGGTTGGTCTCCTCGCTGTTCACAGCAGCATCAATCTCCTCAGGAGATATCTTTATCAGCTCGAACTTGCAAAGGTCCTTGATGGCATCATACAATCTTTCCCTTTGCTCAGGCGTGAGCAATTTAGAATCCTTCACCCCCAGAGTCTTGAGCTTGAACTCGTCCTCAGAGTCAATGCAGGCAATAGCCATCACCATAGGCCCAATCACAGGGCCCCTGCCTGCCTCCTCAACGCCTGCGATTATCATGGCACTCAGAAAAGCGAGGTTATTTTTAAAGTTATTCTATGGCTTTAAAATCATATTCTTAAAAAGTCGCCTTGGACACCCCGGCTGGGGCGACCCCCGTCCAAGCAACCACCGTGCAAGTCCTTGCTAATGCTTCGGACGTTGCACTGGTCGCTGGTTGCCGCGACTTTTTAACAGTAACATCAAGCCTTTATCTCGTCAACAACTTTCTTGAACTCTTCAGAATTAGGGACAAACAACGGCTCTTTCAAGCCTTCTATCTGGGAGAGTAATGGTATGTGCTCAATGCCTATCTTGCCGTAGTACAGCTTGCGCAGGCCTCCATCACCTTCTTTTTGCAGGAAGCCCTTGACTTTGTAGTAGCCTTCAAGGTAAAGATAGTCCTTGGTGTAGGCTCCTGTCTTGGAAGTGTCACGCAAGCCTCTCTTAGCCCTTATGGTCAGCCTCCACGCAAAGTCATCATCAAAATGGTTCCTGAGCTCGTCATAAACTCCCCTGAAGCCTTTTTGCAGCGAGGAATTGATGGCTATCACCCTTCCTGCATAAGCCCTGAGAGTGCTTGCCCTCAGGCAATCGTGCATCTCCTCAATATTGACTGCCAACCCTTCTTCTGTGGTCAAATAATTAGGGAGCCCTGTAAGGAACATCCTGTAGGGCTGGCTCTCACCGTTTATGCTCCTGAAGACATGGGTGCCTATCTCGTGTGCAATCACCCTTTTCAGGAAGCCCTCTGAAACTTTTGAGCCTTTCTTGACATAGATTTGCTTCCTTGAGCTGATGACTGCGGCATTGGAGGTCATCTTCTTATAGTCAACTTTCCACCCTTTCAGCCCTAGGCTTTCCAAGGTCTGCTTCATAACCTTAAAAACTTTTTTTGATTCGACATTCTGCTCTTCCTTTTCATGCTCCATCTTCAGTATCTCATATGCTTTTGATACCAGCTCAGGGGAAGGCTTGCCAAAGATGCCTTTTGAGAAATAAGTGAACTCATCCTTGCCCAGGTTCTGGAGCATGGCATTGGTCCTCTTGAATTTCTCAAGCCTCTGCATCAGCAAAGCCCTAATAGAGCTGTCAGGTATTTCCAGCGCAGAAGCCTTGCTCAATAGCTTCTCGCAAGAGCTAGCCTTCTTGTACTTGAAGACAGGATTGTAATCCTTTTCCTTGAAGAACCTCTTCTTCTCAGAGGCCTCATTAACAGGGTTCATGCCCATGAAAGGAAGCTTCTTGTCAATGCGCTCCATCAGCTTATTGAAAAGCTTTGCGTTCTTCTGCAGGCGCTTATTCCTGGCTTCCTCTTCCTTCTTGCTATCAGGGTTAAACATAGCCAAACATACATTAGCTTAGTATATAAAACTAACCCTTTTAAGAAAGGCGCTTTCAAAGCTTTTTGCAGCGCGCTAGCGCCCGTTTTAAGAAAACATCAAAACCTGCCTTGCTCAAGCCTGGCAATCCTCTTCTCAACAGGAGGATGCGTGCTGAACATCTCAAAGATAAAGCTACCCCTGAAAGGATTGATGATGAATAAGGGAGCAGTTGTGGGGTTGCCCTCGCTCTTCCTGAAAGGCCTTATTGAATTGCCTTTCTCAAGCTTTCTCAGGGCATTGCTAAGGGGCTTGCCGTTATGCATCACCTTGGCGCTTCCAGCATCAGCCATGTACTCCCTGGTCCTTGAGAGGGCCATCTGCAGTATCACTGCTATTAGCGGCGCTAATATGCCTAAGACTAATAATCCTACTAAGTTGCTTGTTCCTTCATCATCCCTTCCGCCGCCAAAAATAGCAGCCCACCTGGCCATGGAGGCTATGAAAGCAATAACTCCAGCGATGACTGCAGCGATGGTCTGTATCAAGGTATCCCTGTTCTTGACGTGGGATAGCTCATGGGCAATGACTGCCTTGAGCTCGCTTTCATCAAGCAATCCAAGTATCCCGCTGGTGACAGCGACTGCAGAATGCTTAGGGCTCCTGCCAGTTGCAAAGGCGTTTGGCGTCGGGCTTTCCACAATGTAAGCCTTAGGCATAGGCAAGCCTGCCTTGTGCGAGAGCTCCTTTACCATCTTATAGGCAAAATGGTCTTTTGGCAGCTCCTTTGCCCGGTACATCATGAGGACTATCTTGTCGCTCCACCAGTACATGGCAAAGTTCATGATTAGGACAATGGCAAGTGCAATGACGAAACCTGATGTTCCCCCAAGGAAATTACCCGCCCAAAGCAATAGCCCTGTAAGTAATGCCAAGAGTATTGTGGTCTTGAGATAATTGCTGAACTGGCTCATAAGAAAAGGAAATAAAACAACTGTTTTTAAATATTATGAAAAAAGATGTTGGGCCCTACAGCCCAAGCACTCTCCTTAGCTCAGCTTCATCCTTGCACAAGCTAATCCTGTTGCGAAGCTGCGCGCTTCCATGCATTCCGGCAGTGAAGCTCTGGCAATGGATCTTGGTGCGAAAAAAGCTCACGTTATGCTTCTTGGCAAGGAAAAGGTAGGCCTTTATCATCTTGAGCCTGGCTTCATCACCAGTGTGCTTGTACTTGTGCTTGCGCAAGTAGTCATTAACTTGCTGGAAGATTATGGGTGATTTCATAGCAGCCCTTCCTATCATCACATAATCACAGCCTGTCTGGCGCATCATCCTCTCTGCATCTTCAGGGGCAAATATGTCGCCGTTGCCAATGACCGGAATCCCGACAGCCTCCTTTATCTGCTTGATGACCTGCCAGTCAGCCTTGCCAGAATAAGCCTGCTTCATGGTCCTGGGGTGCACAGTAATCGCACAAGCGCCTGCTGCCTCGCAAATCCTGGCGACCTCAAGAGCAACAATGTGCTTGCTGTCAACACCGCTCCTCATCTTGACGCTAAAAGGAGTGTTTAGCTTTGCAACGCAAGCTTCAACAATCTCCTTAATCCTGCTCTTCCGCAAAAGAAGGGCGCAGCCTGCCCCTTGCTTCACAATCTGGCTTGCAGGGCAGCCGAGGTTGAAGTCAATCACATCAGGGCTGTATTTCTCCTCGACAAAAAGAGCAGCCTTAACAATTTGCTCTGGGTCCTGGCCAAAAAGCTGCACTCCAAAAGGGCGCTCATCAGCAGCATGGCTGTTCAAGTCTAAAAGCTTTATTGCTGCCTGGTTATGCCTTGCAAGGGCGTGCGCGCTCACCATCTCAGAGAACACCATCCCACAGCCAAACTGCCCGCACAAAATCCTGAAGGCAGAGTCATTGATGCCTTCCATGGGCGCAAGGATGGCTTTGGATGGGAGCTTAGGGTAGTTCATGCAGGAAAAGAAAGCTATACTGTTTATTAAGATTATTGTCCATTAAGAATTAAATCAATCATTATATCAATTACCCTCCTTAATCAATTACCCTCCTTAATAAGACATCGCTGATATATACATGGCATATTCCATATTCTCTTGTCTTTTCAATTGTTTCAACACACTTAAACTTTGATGCGGATAAGCCAAGTTTTCTTGACCAATAATTCACTACCATTGACTCTTCTTGCTGATAATGCATTATATATATTGATTTTTCTTTCAAATTTTCTTTCAAAAGTAATTTCTTCTTGTTTAAACTATCTAAGACTTCATTTACTAATCTCCAATCAGAGTTTGTGAAAGTAAATCTTCTGTAGTTTGATTTGCCGGTTGCATTAGCACCTTCGCCTTTAATCAATCCTAGAATACAAGCAAATTTAGGAGTGATATGGATTAACCTTGGAAATCTTCTGGAAACAACTTTGTTTGATTTAGTGACGTAGTAAATCAAAACATTTTGTTTATCAAGTTCTTTGCATTTAAGAATATATGAACTGTCAGTAGACCATGAGGAATAGGTGAATTTACCATTAACTAGATTTTTGAGTTTAACAATTTGATCGCCCATGGCTCAAATTACTTGTTGGTTATTTAAATACTTCACGTCAAGTTGTCCAGTGCTAAAAGAAAAAACAGAGGGATTACTCCCTCCCCTACTAGTAGCGGGGGGTAGATTTGAACTACCGACCTCCGGGTCTCTCTAAGAGCGTTATCTCTTTTATGAGCCTTCCGCACAAGATAAACTTTCATTATCCTGTTCGACGGGCACTCCTAGTTAGGCATGTGTAGTAGGACACATTCTGCCCTACCCCGCTATGTACCGAGGAGTTTATTGTGTATCATTTAAATAACTTGCGATGATATTATAGAATCAATGTAGAATAATATTCCAAACTATTTTTCTCCCCAAGGATAGACAACCCACTTATCAGTCTGCCTCACAGAAAAATCAGGCTTGAACTTGGACCAGGGCTTGCAATGCAAGACAGCGAACTTCACCTCAGAAGGAGAAAAAGAATCTAAGTACTCCTTCACCACCTCAAGGCTCTCGCCAGTGTCAACAACCTCATCCACCACCAAGACCTTCAGGCCCTTGACTTTCAACCCAAGATCCTCAAAGACATAGGGCTTGCAATGCTTCTTGCAATCATCATAGCTCTTTACTCCTATACTAGCCAAAAGCTCCACTCCAAGGTATTCAGAAAGAAAACGAGCAGGTACCCATCCACCGCGGGAAATGCCTATCATGACATCAGGCTTGAACTTGCTCTTCCTGACCTTCTCAGCCAGCTCCTTGCAAAGAGTTACCAGTTCCTCAAAGCTGACATGATGCTTTTCCATGCGAAAGACCCTTAAAAATAATGTGAAAATATAAAAGCGCCACGGCCCGGACAACAAAAGCAAGCTTTTGAGCCCGTGCCTTAGGCGTTTCACTTCGTTCTACGCCACGGCCCGGATTTGAACCGGGGATTCCCGAAGGAACAGGATTAGCAATCCTGCGCTCTACCAGGCTAAGCGACCGTGGCAACGTAGTTGCGAGGTTGCTTATTCAGAAACCTCAGTTTCTGTCATAAGCGACCGTAGCACGATTTACTTGAAGTTATTCGGTTTTTAAAAAGTTTTGCTTATCTTATAGCAAAATATTAAAAATGCAAGCTTAACCATTGGTTCCTATGGCAAGAAGAGCATTGTTGCTTATGGTTTTGCTGCTGGTTCCTGTATTAGTGGCTTCCCAGGACGAGGCTTTGTTTGACTACCATGCCTTGGACCTGGAAATGCTTATCACTAATAGGTTTGAGCTTGTGGCTTCTTCATCAGGCTTTTATGCCAACTCCGTATCTGCCCTCATCTCATGGTATCCTAGGGATGATTATCGCCAGGAAGCCGAGTATATATCTACTGTTCCAGAAGCTGATTTTGAGGATGGGAAAGGGTTCTTTTTTGAATGGCAAAAGCCTTCCAAGACCAGTTTCCTTATAGAGCAGAGCTCTAGGATTAAGGCCAAGAACGAAATCCAGAAGATAACAGGCAAAGTTGAATTTCCAATCGAGGAGCTGGACCCTTATTATTCTGATTACCTGGTGCCTATGGAAATAATTGACATAAATGATGACATAAGGTCATTGGCTTCCAGCCTGGCCAAGGGAGAGGATGACCTTTATGGCGTAGTTTTTAACCTGGCGCTATGGGTTCAGGAGAATGTTGAGTATGACTTGTCTACCATAACTGCAGACGCCTCCCAGAAGGCTAGCTGGGTGCTTAAGAACAGGAAGGGTGTTTGCGACGAGATAACCAGCCTTTTCATCTCATTGTGCAGGAGCCTTGGAATACCTGCAAGGTTTGTCACTGGAATCTCTTATTCCAATGTCAACTTGCAGAACGATGGATGGGGCCCTCATGGATGGGCAGAAGTTTATTTCCCAGGCTACGGTTGGGTGCCTTTTGATGTGACTTATAAGGAGCTTGGCTACTTGGATGCCGCTCATATCAAGCTAAAGGACAGCCTTGATGCCAAGGAGGTTAGCGTGAATTATTCTGCAACAGGAAGTAATCTGGAGATAAAGCCAGGCTTGCTCAATGCCTCTGTGACTGTGTTATCTCATGATTATCTAGTCAGGCCTCTGCTTGGCTTGAGCGCTGAGGTGGTTGTCCCTGAGACTGGCTTTGGCTCTTACAACCTGTTGATAGTCACTGTGAAGAACCCTAATAATTATTATTTAGCCACCAAGGTAGCCCTGGCCAATGTCAAGGAGCTGGATATTGACGGCTCGCCTTTCAAGCAGCTGCTTTTGAAGCCTAACTCAGAGCAAAAGGTCTACTGGCTGCTAAGGGTAGGCTCAAGGCTTGACTCAAGGTTCATCTATACCTTCCCGCTGAGGATTACTGGTGAGAGGGGAGAGCAGGCTGAGACCCGCTTCAAGGCTGAGAGGGATGGGAAGCTTTACTCTGAGAACTACATGAAGCTTTTCATTGAGGAAGAACAGGCAGAGCAAAAGCCTTACTCTGACTTCCTAATCCTGAACTGCTCTGCCTCTAAGAGCAAGCTTTTCCTGGATCGGCCAGTAACCATCAACTGCTCTATCAAGAACATGGGTGACAGGACTTTAAGGAACCTGGAGGTTTGCCTGGGAAATGATTGCGTGAGCTCAATGCTGGCGGCAGGCGCATTAGCAAACTATACTTATAGCAGGAGGTTTGACACTATCGGGGTAAAGAACCTGGTTTTCAGCGCAGAGAACGAGCTGGTAGAATCATCCTATTACATGGTGCTAGAAAGCCAGGACAGGCCTTTGCTGGAAATCATTAACATAACCTATCCCAAGTCCTTATCTTATGATGCCCAATCCCAGATAAGGTTCTTCTTGAAAAAGAAGTCTACCAATGCTCCGAAGAATGTTGTGGTAAGGCTGCAGCATGACTTTTTTGAGGAGCGATGGGAAATTGGTGAGCTATCCCAGGATTATGATTTCACAGTGGCCATAAGAGGCGATAACTTCAGGCTAGGCCAGAACCGCTTCAATATCACAGCCTCTTATGATGACGAGGAAGGCCATGAGTACCGCATGAGGGAAGAAGTTTTCATAACCCTGGACAATCCTACTTTCTGGCAGAAGATAATGGTGTGGCTGAACGGCCTTGAGCACAAGATAAATAATTGGTTCTGAAAAAGTTGCATTGGGCGCCCCGAGGGGCCATTCCCTACCCACAGCAAAAACCTGGAGTTTTTGCGCCCCAAAAGGCGTACCTTTTGTGAAGCAACCACCGTGCAAGTCCTCGCTAATGCTTCGGACGTTGCGCTGGTCGCTGGTTGCGGCAACTTTTTTGTTATCTTTTCAGCAAACTTTAAAAGACAGCCAGGGTTTCTAATCTTCATAGGAAATTGCCCATGCAGAGGAGAATAATATGAGACATAAAAATATAAGACAGAAAACAATGATAAAAGACAAGAGGACAGAAGCAAGAGCACTCAAGATAGTGCCAGACACCAGCATCATAATAGAAGGGACCATATCCAAGAAGGTTGAGAAGAGCGAGCTCAGGCCTAGCATCATACTGGTGCACGAGGCAGTGATGGCAGAGCTGGAAAGCCAGGCCAACAAGAACAGGGAGACAGGCTACCTGGGATTGGAAGAGGTCAAGAAACTCAGGGAGCTAGGGGAGAAGAAGCATTTCCAGGTGATGTTCAAGGGCAACAGGCCTACTGATTTTGAGATTAAGTATGCCAAGGCAGGAGAGATTGATTCCCTGATAAGGAAGCTGGCTGCAGAGGAAAAAGCAACCCTTGTGACAGCTGACAAGGTTCAGAGCCTGGTGGCAGAGAGCAAAGGAATTAGGGTGATACTCTATGAGTTTGAGCTTGAGGAAAAGCCTTTTGTTCTGGAGAAATATTTTGACCAGGCCACCATGAGCATTCACATAAAGGAGAACTGTTCCATAAGGGCAAAGAAAGGCAGGCCCGGAGACTGGAATTACGTCGAGGTGGAGCCTGAAGCCCTGGACCGGGAAGCAGTGAAAGAGCTGGCAAAGGCGATAGTGGAAGAGGCCAGCGGCAGGACAGACAGTTTCATAGAGGTGGAGAGGAAGGGCTCAAGCATTGTGCAGTTCATTAATTATAGGATAGTCATCACTAGGCCTCCGTTCTCAGACGGCTATGAGATCACAGCAGTGAGGCCCATAAAGAAGCTTGCATTGCAAGAGTACGCACTCAATGACAAGATACTGAAGAGGATTGATGACAAGGCAGAAGGAATACTCATAGCAGGTGCTCCTGGCCATGGAAAGACCACCTTTGCCCAGGCGCTGGCAGAGCATTACCTCACCAAGAAGAAAGTCATCAAGACCATTGAGTCTCCAAGAGACCTGGTATTGCCAGATGAGGTGACCCAGTACTCCATCAACTACGGAGGCAATCAGGAGATCCACGACATACTATTGCTGAGCAGGCCTGACTACACCATCTTTGACGAGATGAGGAACACAGAGGACTTCAGATTGTTCTCAGACCTGAGGCTTAGCGGAGTAGGCATGATAGGAGTGCTCCACGCCACCAAGCCCATAGATGCCATCCAGAGGTTCATCGGAAGGATAGAGCTAGGAGTCATACCCCACATCATAGACACAGTAATATTCATAACCAACGGAGCCATAGACAGGATATTCTCGCTCAGCATGGAAGTCAAGGTACCTAGCGGCATGACAGAGGCAGACCTGGCAAGGCCAGTGGTAGTTGTGAATGACTTCAACACAGGAAGGCTTGAGTTTGAGATCTACAGCTACGGAGACCAGACAGTGGTGATACCAGTCCGCACTGGATACACAACCCCTACGCAGAAACTGGCAGAGGACAGCATAAGGCGGGAGCTTAACAAGCATGTGAGCAGGGCAGAGGTAGAGATGCTTTCTGACAACAAGGTAAGGGTGTATGTGCCGTCAGGAGAGAAAGGGGCAATAATCGGCAGGCAAGGTCAGAACATTGAGGCGATTGAGAAGAAGCTTGGCTTGAGCATTGACGTGATTGAGGGAGAGCAGAAAAAAGCAGGCAAGCGAGAGGAAAGGACAGACTCATTGCCCTATCAGATAAGGATTGACAAGAAGAACATCCTGCTGAGGTTGACACCAGAGCACGCTTACAAGGAAGTGGACATCTACCTAGGGGGAGAGTTCCTGCTGTCAGCTACCTCCTCAAAGAGGAGCATGATAAAGCTCACCAAGCACAACCATGTAGGAAAGGTTCTCATAGACGGAGTGCAGGCAGGGGAGCGGCTGGAAGTCAGGGGCAGCAATGGCACCGCCAGCCAATGATTTTTTTTTTCATAATCTTTAAGCTTTTTTTTAGAGATAGTTTTCAAAAAGTCGCCACGGCCTACGGCACGAGCGCCACCTAAGCACTTTGCGAAGGTTAGCTCGTCGGCCGTTTGGGCGGGGGTCGCCCCACCCGGGGTGCCCAAGGTGACTTTTTGAACGCTACCAGTTTTTAGGATAAAATATTTAAAATAAGTTGTATAGGCATAGGTTATAATTCATAGTTGAAGGTGATTGACATGTTCGATATAAATTTGATTCGTGAAAATCCAGACTTAGTCAGGCAGAACATTGAGCGAAGAAAAGACCCTGAGAAGCTGAAGATGCTTGACCAAGTGCTAAAAAATGATGTTGAGTGGAGAAAGCTCAAGAAGCAAGTGGATGATCTTAAGTGCGAGCGCAACAAGATAAGCGAGAGCATAAACCAGCAGAAAAAGCAGGGCAAGGACATCTCTGGGCTGCTAAATAAAGCCAAGGACATACCTGGTCAGGTAAAGGATATAGAGGAAAAGCAGGAACAGCTCTGGAAGAAAGTAAAGCTTGGCCTGATGCAACTGCCTAACATGATGCACGAGTCAGTGCCCTATGGCAAGGATGATTCTGAGAATGTCGAGGTAAAAAAGCACGGCACACCCAAGAAATATGATTTCCCGCTCAAGAGCCATGCAGAGATTGCAGAGCAATTAGGCCTTGCTGATTTTGACAGGAGCACCAAGGTCGCAGGCGTAGGATTCTATTACCTGAAAAATGAGCTGGCACTGCTCAACCAGGCCTTGATAAGGTTCGCAATTGATTTCCTGGTGAAGAAAGGATATACATACGTCGAGCCGCCACTAATGCTGAAGCGAGATGCCTATGAAGGTGTAGTCTCGCTTTCTGACTTTGAGAACGTGATGTACAAGGCAGAAGGGGAAGACTATTACATGATAGCCACAGCAGAGCACCCCCTTGGGGCTATGTACTGGAACGAGACCATACCTGAAGAGCAGTTGCCCATCAAGTTCGTGGGCTACAGCATGTGCTTCAGGAAAGAGATAGGCACGCACAGCGTTGATGAGAAAGGGCTATTTAGGACTCACCAGTTCAACAAGGTGGAACAGTTCATATTCTGCAAGCCAGAGGACAGCTGGAAGCTGCACGAGGAATTGCAAAAGAACGCAGAAGAGCTATTCACAGCGCTAGAGCTGCCGTGGAGGGCAGTCAACATCTGCACAGGAGACCTGGGATCAATAGCAGCCAAGAAATATGACCTGGAAGTATGGATGCCAAGGCAGGAAAAATACAGGGAGATAGGCTCTAACAGCAACTGTACAGACTACCAGGCAAGAAGGCTGAATGTGAAATGCCTGGACAAGCACGGCAACAGGAGATTTTTGCACACTCTGAACAACACTGCAATTGCCACATCAAGGGCAATGGTAGCGATACTAGAGAACTACCAGAACAAGGACGGCACAGTCACAGTGCCCAAGGTGTTGGTGCCTTACATGAACGGGATTAAGGTTATTGGGGAGAAGAAGTAATCAAGATAAGCAGTCCCCGCCCCTCGCTCTCTCACTCTCTTACTTTTTTTAGTTTCTTCTCCTGCTTGCTCTGCTTCTCTCTCACTGGCAGGTCTGAATCTAAGTCCACATCAAGCTCCTCAAAGAGCCTGCTCTCCTCATCATCTTCCCCAGGGCTTTGCCCTGGCTCATTTTTTCTCTTTTCCTTTTTAATCAATTCATCCTCTTCCATAAGGCATCTCTTCCATATTATGAGGAGTATTATGTCTTCCTATAAATTTTTTTTGAAAAAAACCATCCTGGCGCGTGAAAAGCCTTGAAATTTGCAAAAAATATTAAAACTACAAAAAAAGAGGCATATATATGGCACCAATACCAGGGTGGGTGTACGTTGTACTCGGCATCTTCATGATAATCTCCTCTAAGCTTATTAATAGGGCTACTGAGGACAGCAAGATGTCTGTGTTTTTCATCGTCGGGATAATATTCCTTGTAATAGGCATAGCTAAGTACATGTTGGCCAATTACCTTGAAAATAGGAGGGCGAACTCCCATGCCAAGAAGCAAGCTGTCACCCAGGCAGCTCTTGACATCTACCAGCACCCAGGCCAGGCATCAACTAGGCATCCAGCTGCTCATCAAGCCCCTGTGGCTCCTGAATCAGCCAGGAAAGCAACACCGCAGCCTCTTCACCCTTTAGACCTTTTGCAGAGCCAAAAAGCCCCTAAGCTAAAGCAGAAAATCAATGAGCCTTACACCATAGAGCCTGGCCAAGGGCAGCAGCACTTGTCAATTATAACTTGCCCTGCTTGCGGGACCAAGCATTATTCTTATGCCAATTTTTGCATGAGGTGCGGAACTAAGATGAGGTAATGGAAATGGACGCGATGGAATGCATAAGCACAAGAAGGAGCATCAGGAGATTCCTAAATGTGCCTGTTGATTTCGAGACTATCATGACAATAGTAGAGGCAGGCTCTCTTGCTCCTAGCAGCGGCAACATGCAGGACTGGAAGTTCATAGTGGTTGATAACAAGGAGCTCATGGCAAAGATCTGCGAGCATAGCCTTGGCCAGGAATGCGTCTATAACGCAGCTTTTCTCATCGTGATTTGCTCTGACCCTGAGCAGACAGAATTACATTATGGCTTAAGGGGCGCTAGGCTTTACACTGTTCAGAACTGCGCAGCAGCAGCCCAGAACATGCTCCTTGCAGCCCATGCAATTGGTCTTGGAGGCACATGGGTGGGTGCTTTTGACGAGGAGAAGATGAGGGAGATACTTGACATTCCTAGGAGCGCAAGGCCCCAGGCAATACTGGCTTTTGGCTATGCAGATGAGGTGCCTGACCATAAGAGAGTCAAGGACTTGAGGGTCATCACTTATTTCAATGCCTATGGCACGACTGTGAGGAACATGCATCACGTGCTTAAAGACTATTCATTGGATTGGGAGCAAAGGATCAACCAGGCCCACACAGCCCTTGACAGGCTAAAGGAGAAGACCAAGGAGAAGACTAAGCAAGTCGTTGAGAAAGCAACTTCTAAATCAAAATCTGATGGCAAGGGAAAGCCTGCACAGAAAAAGCCTTCTTTCTTCACTAAGCTCAAGCAAGAGATGGATAAGAGGAGGATTGATAAGAGCAAGTGATTGCTGTGAAAGAGTTCTGCCTGTATAAAGTTATCACTATTTAGTGGTATATTAACGAAAAATTTATAAATGGGCGAAAAATAGTAACCTGCTATGAAAAAGAAAGTGCTTGCCGCTTCATGGCACCCAGGCGGGATAAACAGCATCATACCGGTAATAAAAAGGTTGTCTGAGGAAAAAAAAGCAGAAGTAGTTACCATAGGCCATCAGTATTCTGAAAAAATATTGGACGCAGCCAATATGGATTACCTTACAGTCCATGATTATGGGTTAGCAGATGCGTCCTATGGCTCGATGGAAAAAGTACTAAGTCAAGAAGCCCCTGACCTGGTCCTGACAGGCACAAGCAGCCAGGATGATAGCAATAGGGACGTCCTTGAGCAGACCCTCACGCTTGCAGCCAGGGAGAAACCCATACCATCGCTTGCTGTATTTGACTTCTGGGCTAACTATTCCATGAGGTTTGATGACATATATACAGGTGAGAAATTCAAGTTCCTGCCAGATAGGATTGCGATAATGGACCAGTATGCCGAGAAGGCAATGCTGGATGAGGGATTTGAAAAAGAAAGGCTGGTGATAACAGGAAACCCCCATTTCGATGACCTTGAAGCCAAGGCAAAGAGCTTCTCAGAAAGAGATAAGCAAGATATAAATGAAAGGATTGGGCTGAAGAGCAAATTAATGGTTTTCTACGCTGCGAACGCATGGAAAAAGGACAAAGCTGGATGCGGCTACTGGGACCTGGATAATATTATCCTGATAGATGAGACCATTAGCGGATTGCCTGGAAACCAAAAACAAAAGGCAGGGCTTGTAATCAAGTTGCACCCGCGCACACCAGGTGGGGATGTGGAGGAGATAAGAGATTATCTTAAGAGTTCTCAAAGCAACCCAAGTATTGTTGCGGACATAGGGACCCAGCAGCTAGTTCTGGCATCAGACCTCACCTTGACATCAAACTCAACAGTAGGGATCGAAGCTGTCTACATGGGGAAGCCTTGCATCAGCATACAGCCAGGACTAAAAGGAAAGGACTTCCTGTCAATACTTACCAAGAATAATATAATCCCTTTCGGCTACACAGGACAGGACTGCAGGTCCCTGATAAGAGAAGCCATTGTCAACGACACCTACAGGAACAAGGAGCTTATTGAGAAGGCATCTGGCTTCAGGACTGATGGCAAAGCAACAGAGAGAGTCACGCAACTAGTTTATCAAATGCTATCTTGCTGACATGGTGCTAAGGCAGCATCATATGATTTTTATGCTCTTGCTTAACCTTGCAGCAAGCGACATATCTCTTAGTCTTTTCGGCTTCTCTTCGAGAACATTGTAGCCCTTGACATTATACCTGGGAACTAGGTGCCAGTGCACATGGTTGGCTTCGTCCATGTAGATGAGATAGACTTTCTTTATGCCCAGCACCTTGAGCATGGAGTTCCTGACCGAATCCACCACATCCATAAGGTGCTCGTACTCCTCTTTTTTCAATAGGTGCAGGTCAGTCGCCTTCTTCTTCCAGACAACCACTGCGTGCCCAGAAGTAATGGGATAATTCGCAAGCGCCGCATAAAGCTTTTCATCTTCATAGAATATTGCCCCTTTCCTTGGCTTTGGCAAATCCTTGCGCATGCCCTCATTAAAAACAACCTATTATTTAATTGTTTCCTTTAGTCATATTTGAACCCTACATAAACCTTTAAATAACCATCTCGGTTTCTAGCCTTTTAAAATGGCCCTTGCAAAGGAGTTCCAGGATGTATTGTTCCCTCATGATGAAGCCAGGCCTGTACAGGAAGAGCTGATAAGGGCTGTGAACAGGGCAGTCACTACCCAGCAGAACCTAATAGCCCATGCTCCAACAGGCCTTGGCAAGACAGCAGCAGCCCTAGGACCTGCATTAAGGGAAGCCTTGAAGAAGGACTTGACTGTATTCTTCCTCACCTCGCGCCACACCCAGCACAAGCTGGCAATGGAAACCCTTAACCAGATAAAGAAGAAGTATAAGATCAGCTTCACAGCTGCTGACATAATAGCTAAGAAATGGCTTTGCCTCCAGCCAGCTGTTGACAAGCTCTACCCTAGGGAGTTCATTGATTATTGCAAAAAGATAAAGGAAGACGGCCTTTGTGATTTCTATAACAAGTCAAGGGAAAAGAGCGAGATATCAAAAGAGGCGAGAGAGCTGGTCAATCAGCTAAAGGCTGAGAACATGACTGACACTGAGAGCATAATGGCGAGAAGCTCCAAGCTAGGCATATGCCCATATGAGATTGCCATCCTCATAGCAAAGGAGGCCAAGGTCATAATCGGGGATTACTATTACCTTTTCAATCCGGGCATAAGGGAGACTTTCCTTGCCAAGACCGGTAAAGAGCTTAACAAGATAATCATAGTTGCTGATGAAGGCCATAACCTTCCTGAGAGGGTCAAGGACCTGGCCAGCCACAGGATAAGCACCAACACCCTGAGAAGGGCTTATGATGAGGCTAAAAGATACAAGAAAGAAGAGATGCTAGAGGCGATAGAATCATTGGAGAAAAGGCTTTGGGAGCTTGCAGAAGGAGTGGCTGATGAGGCTTATGTGAACAAGGACCAGCTTATCAGGGAGATAAGCGAGATGACTGATTATGATGAGATGGTGACTGATATGCACGAATTAGCAGATACCATAAGGGAAGAGCAAAGGCAATCATCCCTGGGAACTGTAGCTTCTTTCCTAGAGGCATGGGCTGGCGATGACAAGGGATTCACAAGGATACTCGCCAGGAGCTTTGGGCTAAAAGGAGAGGAGATAATAACTGTCCAGTACCGGTGCCTGGATCCAAGCCTCATAACCAAGGATGTGATAAGGGCTGCTTACTCCACAATCCTCATGTCAGGAACCCTTAGCCCGACGAGCATGTACAAGGAAGTGCTCGGGTTTGACACAGCAGAGGAAGCCAGCTACAAGAGCCCATTCCCTGAGAAGAACAAGCTCAGCATAATAATCCCTAGGACCAGCACCAAGTATGAGAGCAGGAGCGATGACATGTACAGGGAGATAGCAGAGATAATCACCAGGTCCGCCAACAAGATACCTGGGAATGTTGCAGTGTTCTTCCCAAGCTATACCTTGCGCGATGATGTCAACAAGCATTTTTCCAAGCTCACAGACAAGACAGTCTTTGTTGAGAAGCAGAAGTTCACAAAAAAAGAAAAGCTTGACTTCCTGGAAGCCTTCAAAGGCTACAAGAACGTCGGTGCAGTGCTGATGGGAGTGATAGGGGGCAACTTTGCAGAAGGAGTGGACTTGCCAGGAGACTTCCTGAAAGGAGTGATTATTGTCGGCTTGCCGCTTGAGAGGCCTAACCTGGAGACCGAGGCACTAATCAAGTACTATGACGAGAAGTTCAAGAAAGGATGGGACTACGGCTACTTGTTCCCAGCATTCAACCGCGCATTGCAGAGCGCAGGCAGGTGCATAAGGAGCGAGACAGACAAAGGAGTGATTATTTTCCTTGACGAGCGCTACACCTGGAAGAATTACTATCGGTGCTTCCCACCCAGCTGGGACATAAAAGCCACTCTTCTCTACGAGAAGCTGATAGAGGATTTCTTCAGGGAGAATGAGAGATAAAAGCCTTTTTGGAAAGTGAAGGCAGTCCGCCGTTTGAGGACCTAAAAATAAAAAAGTTTCTAAAAAAAACGAAAAAACTTATTGCGCCTCATACAACAAAAACTGCGGTTTTTGATTTGCCCGCTACTCGGTCAAAGCCGGCGGGGCTAAAAATAAAATTTTCTCAAGGGCTCTCTGCCACGAAAACCACGCTGCCATTGCACCTCCCAAATGACTGTGATTCTGGCGGGATCATCAGCTGCCAATAGGTTGAGTTGATTTTGATTTCCTCGCTAGCGCTCTTTGGCGGGATAGTCAATCCTATGCCCTGTGGTGTGGAATCAAGTGTGTTCTTGGATGCGTAGTCAGAGCTGCTGTCAGTGGCGAACCTCTGGAATGATATGCTGATGTTGTTTATCTCGCAAACCATTGACAGGCCAGAGCCAGCAGCCTCATCCTCCCCTCCAAATCCATAGACGCTTATGTTCATGGGCATGTTGCCCACGTTGCTGATGTTGACTGTGATGTTGGCAGACTGCTGGTTAGCCTCTAGCTCCGCATAGTCTATGGTGTTGGTTGAGATGTTGAGTGCAAACAATTGGTTGACAGTGGTATTATCAGTTTTGTTGGCTGAGGCATAACCATTGGTTGCAAAGCCCATGCATTCCCAGGTTCCATTGATGGCAAAGTGCCAGACATTAAAGACGCATTGGTAGTCTGCGCTCTGCCCTCCGCCGTTGAGGAAGGTGCAGCTGCTATTGGTGTAATGGGTCCTGTTGTCATCAGCAGCATCATAGGCCACGGTAGTGGAGTAGAGTGTGGCATTGACGCCAAGGATGTAGGTGTAATCCCTTGTTTCGCTAGCTGTTATGTTGCAATAGACTAATTTCGTGGTTCCTGCCTGCAGGTCAATCTCATCTACGGGTATGTCAGCATCATCATCAACCATTATGGAATCAATGCTAACATTAGCAGCCAGTATCTGGAACCAGTAATAGTCATAGGCATTATTGTAGTCTTGCTTGGTCGCCAGGGAAACAGCAGAATAGTTTCCAGGATAAACGCTTGCAGTGCTCCAGTTCCATGTCCACAATCCGTTGATGTCAGTTGAAGAGGAATTGCTTGCAACTAAGGCCTGGCTTGGCTCGCTAACCCCTAGAGCATAAATTTTTTCTTTGTAGAACACATTGAGCAATGAGTAGTCAATTGCAAATGAGGCATCATCATTTCTGTCTAGCCCGGTTATGTTGGTTTCATAGCTGACAAATAATATGCCTGTGCTGTTATCAACATAGTTTCCAAGATTAGCTGTCTCTGCATAGGTGCCTGTCACTTCGCTAGGGGCTCCTGTGTCCTGGCTGATGGTGTCAAAGCCAGCAGCCCAGCCTGTGGCCTCAAAGTCATAGAGCTGCACATAAGCTGTCTGTGGTGTCCCTGCCCCTATTGCATCTCCGCAGGTGATGGGTGGTGTTATGTCGTTTGAATGGCAGTAGTTAAGGGTGAAATTGAATGACACAAGATTGCTTTCTTCAACTCCAAGGCCTGAAAGGTTATAGGTTAGGTTAACAAAGGCGTCCAATGGATAGCCTGTTGGGGGGTTGTTGTCCATGCCCACAGCATAGTAGGTGGCGTTATCATCGATGGTGTCAATGTAGCTTCCATCAATAACATCGTACTGGCTGCCTGTGATATTCCCTGCGATAGCAGCCTTGGTAAGGTTCAAGGTCAGCCATGCCTCGTCATTATTAGGGTTGGCTGCTGCTGAATCATTATAATAAGCCATGTAATCAGTATTATTCACTCCTGTTATGTTAGCCCTGAACCTCACAATACAATAGCTAGAGTCATCACCGCCTACTATTGTCCTGTTGATGGAAGTCAGTGTTGCAGTGGAGGAGTTGAATCTCACAATCCTTATCTCATTGGCGCAGCTGGTGATGTTCCCTGACAATCCAGTTATGTTGACCTCAACAAGTGCATTCACCAGGTTTTCTGAGCTGTTGAGTATCAAGGGCTTTCTTCTTTGCCAGGAAGAATTCCACCAAGGAACAGTTGTGTTGGCAAGCACTATGGCTGTGCCAAGGTCAACACTGGCAATCCCTGCTCCGATTGCATCTGTGACATTGTGGGTTATGATGGCATCATCGCCAGCATAGTAGCTGGTGTTATCAAGGCTCAGGTTGAGGTTCATGTTAGTGTTGATGTTAACTGTAATGTTCCAGGTTTTGCTGGAGTTGGTCCTGTTCATTAGGTCTGTGCAGTTGATGCTCCAGTTGAGCTGAGCACCGTCTCCTATATCATATAGGTAGAAGTACTGCTCAATCCCTCTTTGCACTGAGTCATTGGTCTGGTTGACTGTGTTGTTGATTATCAATGTGCAGTTACTGATACCATTAAAGGCATTGACCTGATAGGCAAAAACTATGTTACCATCTGTGTCAGATGAGTTGTCAGGAGGTGATAACAGTGTGATGACCGGAGCTGTCCTGTTGACCTTGATGGCTGTGTGGTTGTCTGAGGCTCCTATGTTGCCTTTGGAATCATTTGCATAGGCCCTGAACTCATACTCAGAACCATCAGCCAGGCTTGATAAATCCCATGTGCAATTGTACTCTGGGCCGATGCTGTCAGTGCAGGCTAGGTGCCAGCTATCGCTTGAATTCTGCCTGTACTCAAAAATCACTGTGTGCACTCCTGACTCATCATCAGTTGCGCTTGCATTCACATAAAAGAAGTCCAGGCTTATGTTCTCATGATCCCTTGGCAGGCCGAGATTAGTTGTAGGTGCTTGGGTGTCAAATCCGATTGTGAGGTAGGTGCTGTTGGATAATCCATTATCATCCCATACACTCAATCTCAGGAAGCAGCTCAGGGAATTGTTTTCGCACTCTCCTTGCTGGCTGGTGTTCCAGGTGCAGTTATGGCTTGAGCTGCTGCAGATGGTGCTTGGAGAATCAAAGGCTGTGGTGTTGTCATATTCAAACAAGTAGCTGGTGATGGTACCGTCAGAGTCAAAGCTTGCAGAGCCATTTAGCATTTCAATTCCGCTGAGCCAAGCGTTTTCGTACGGATAGGTAAAGTTAGCATAGGGATGATCATTAATGATAAGGTTGACAGATGATGAGACAAAGGTGCCTACATTGTCTGATGTTGCTGAGCATCTGATAGGCCAGGTATGGTTTCCTGAATTGCTTCCTGAAGTGATATTGAACGTGTAGGTGCAGACTGCCCCCCCAGAAACAAGGTCTCCGCAACTATACCAGTCATCTGCATTGATTAGGTCTATTGTGGTGGTGTTGATGTTCTCAAAGACTGCCAAAGGCTGGTACTGGGCGTAGAGCGTGACGTTATAGCAATCTGCCCCTCCGGGGTCGCAGCTGACATTGCAAGACTGCTGGTACTCATAGTTGTATTCCGACTCATTGATCTCAAGGTCTGAGGCCGGATAGGTCATGGTGACATTCATGCTTCCAGTGGTGGTTACATTCCACGTCAGGCTGGTAAGGTTTGCCTGGGTATTATTAGCATAGTCCTTTGCATGGGTGTATAGCCAGGTATAGTTGCCTGCGAACTCATTATAATATATATAGGAGAATATGCTGTCGCCAGGCAAGGAGTCACACCCGCTTCCATCATCTAGCATGGTGAAGTTAGCAATCACATCATTAGGGTTCTTGATCTCAGCATACACTGATTGCGCTCCTGAAAAGCTGTCAGCAACACTGACATTGAGGCAGATGTAGCTGCTGACAGAAAAGCTGGTTCCATTGATGCTCCAGTTGCTTATGACAGGCTTCTGGGTGTCAATCTTAAGGGTGTAATTGTACTGGCTGAAGTTAGAGTTGCTAGCAGAATCGTTGCACCAAACATTCCACAGGTATTTTCCATCACCAAGGATTATTGGCCCGAAAGAGCTGTTGCTCCCATTCACAGGATTATCATCGGTCTCATTAGGCCCGAAAGGAGCTGTGAAGTTACCATATAGTGTGCAGGCATCAAGGTTATTGTCTATGGCTGAGTAGTTGAAAAGAGTGGAGTTAGAGTTCCTGAAAGTGTCATTGCCAGGAGCCAAAAGGTTGATTGTTGGGAATGTTGAGTCAAGGGTTATTTTCCTGGTTTCAGTTGTGTTCTGCAATCCTACTATGTCAATGACTGTCACATTATACCAATAAGCAGCATTTGAGTCCAACCCTGTGAAATTGATGCTCCTGTTGCCAGCTCCAAGGGTTGTGACATTTACAGGGCTTGTTCTGTTGAAAAGCCTGAAAGTGATGTTCACCTCATTGGTCTCATTAACGCTCACATTAACATAAATCCAGTTCCTGTTGAAGTAGGTGTTGTTGCCTTCTGTGCCAGACGAATAATTAACCTGTGGGTAATGGGTGTCAAGAGTTACGTTCCAATCCGCAGTATAATTAAAGTTGTTCTTGGTATCATAGGCAGTTGCATTGAAATAATACCTGCCGTCGCTTAGGCCAGTGAAGTTAGCAAACAGGAAAGAGGCAGTGGTGGTGGAAGAAGAGCTGGCCAGAGCCCAGGTTGCGTTGTACAGGTAGATGGTGATGTTCTTGAGGTTGGTGTCATTGGCAGTCACATTCACTAATATATAATTCCTGCTAAGGGCCTGGCCAGACGTGTCAGTTGGAGAGGTGTAGTTGATGGCTGGTGGTGCGTTGTCAAAGCGAACAGTCAACGGCGCATAATCAATTGCTAGCAAGGCGTCATACCCATTAGAGCCTATTGAGAAGTTGATGCCGTACCTTATGCTTATAAGATTGTTGCTGATGAACTGGGATAGGTTAGTGTTTGAAGAGTTGAGAGAGTAATTGTTCATGCCTTCTGTGCCATTGCGAAGAGGCAGAGTGCCGATTATGACATAGGTTCCGCTAGAATAGTTAAGCACCTCGACGTTGCTAGGCCTATAGGTCACAGGAGTGCCTAGGACTGCACAGATAGTAGGGGTGGTGGTGTCGCTGCTATGGCAATAGCTGATGTTAAAGGTCAAGTCAAAGACCTGGGAAACGCTTATCAGGCCAATGGCAGAAAGGTTATAAGTCATATTAAGATAGCCTACAGGATTATATCTCCTGTTACCAGGGTTGTCCACTCCTGCTGCCCAGAAACCGTTGTTGTCAGTCTGAGTGTCATTGACAGTTCCATCAATGTAATTAACATATGTGATGTTCATCATGCTGCCGATATCAGCAGTGCCAATGCTAGGGCTGGTCTCAGCAAATCCCGGGTCATCAGGTGTCAGGGTAAAGCTGTATTCTGAGCTAGGCACCAGGTCCATGAGCTTAATCCAGTCGCCATAACATGCTTGCTCTGCAAAATTCCAGTCCTTGCATTTCCAGAGCTCAGTTCCGATAGCTACGCCAGTCACTATGCCTTCGCTGAAATTCAGGCTTGTAGGGTCAATTGCAAAGGCTTTTATTGCTGTGCGCTGATTAATATTCACCTTACCGCCAGAAGAGCTTATATCAATATCCTCTAAGCCAATGCTCAGCTCTAAAGGAATGCTGCCTTTGGTGAGCTGGACATTTTTAAGCTCAATCTCCTTGACAGAGCTGACAAGGCCTTTTCCTAACGATATCCTGATATTGCCGAACCCGTTGCTTTCGCCAATGATGTTAGCGACGATGCTTTCGCTTGCCCCCTTGCTGTCTTTTATCATTATGGTCTTGCTGATTCCGCTGGTTTCAGAAAAGCCTTTAGCTGATGCTGCCAGCACCTCAAAGCTGTACTCGTCAATCACTAGGTTATGAGCGTCCTTTAGGATTAAGGTGTGGGTGCCGGCCCCTTGGGGCATAAAATTAATGTAAGCCAGGTCACCCATATACCTTTTTTCCTCTCCTGCGAATGAGTAGTATAGGCTTATCCCTTGGTAGCCGGGCGCATCCACCCAAATCCTCACGCTTTCACTCTCTTCATATCGCTTCTTATTGGTATAAACAAAACCTGCGTAGACTGGAGTTTCAGGAGTGCTGCTGTCACCATGTTCTGCTGACAGAGCTGGTCCCTGAGAGCCAATGTCGGAGCTTGTAATCATAGGCACATTGCGGCTGATGACATCATCAACTGCCTCAAGGCCTTGCTTGGCCAATACAGTGAATTGCAATGAGTAGAAAATGGCCCCGGTCGACTTCTCGACCAGGGCAGTGGTGTAGATACCTTCTTCTGTCGGATAGAAGAACATGATGGGGTTGAAGTCTCCCCTATAGGTGTAGCTGTTATTGTCCTTTGAGATAGATAGCTCATAGAGCGGGTATTGCTCTGGCATCAGGTTGATGCTCAGCTCGACAGTATCATAGGCAAAGAACACTGCGCCATCATTGCTTTCACCGTTGTTGTTATTGATGTGAATAGGGGGAGTGCTGGCCTCTCCGCTCAAGCTGCTAATGCTTAACAAGAAGATTACAAATACTAGAATACAAAGTACAAAGCTTGCTTTACGCATCTACACCACTCCACCACAAAAATAGTTTTTTTTTAGGAAGGAGTCTTTAGGAGCTTATTTCCTTTGGCCCCTGCCCAGTTTTTTCTTCCTCTTGAAAATCATTATAAGGATGAATATTATGATACAAAGGATGAAAATTAAGGCGATGGTTGTTGCCCCGAGGGTTTTGCCTTGCTCTGGGGGCTCCCCGCTGGGGTTGACATTGAGCACAGAGCTCTTGTCAAAAGTGAGCTTCTTGTTGTAGAGCACCCTGCCGGTTATCATGTATTGGCCTTCCTGTATTGGGTTGAAATAAGTCCTAAGGCTGACAATCTCGCCGGGCTGAACATCCAATGGGTCAGTGTCTATTATCTTGAATATGTTGTCGCCAGAGCTGATGGTGCCTTTGAACTTGGCGCTGACAATGCGTGAGCCTAGGTTCTGGAAAATAGCATCTATGGGTATGATGTCGCCTGTCTTTACCCAGGCGTCATGCTCTATCTTCAGGAGCTCTCCCTTGTCGCTTACCCCTCCTCTTTCAAACACGCTGGCGGTTATGAATCCTGAGCCAGAGCCACCGCAAGTTGGCGTGCTTATCTTCACCCAGTACTGCCCTATGGGCAGGGCGTGGCTGAATGAGTGGAAAACTCTTTTTTGGACTGTTGGCAGGATGCTCTCGTTGGTGATCAGGCTGAAGCTTTTTACAAGCTCTGTCTGGTCCTGGTTCCAGAACTCCAGCACAAATTCTGGCTTGATGCGCACATTGCCATTATTAGTCACAACACTGTAGAACTCAAATGGATAACCTTCCTCGACGTCTTCCATTGCAAACCCTGTTGCGCTGCAGCTAACCATCTCTTGGCCTGTTATTTCCACTCCTAGCCTTAGTTGGATGGCTGCCCTTACTGCTGTGCCGAACTGCCCTTCTGGCCCTGCAAGTGCCCCTGTGATGAACCTTATGGTGGCTGAGTATTGCTGGTTCCTTGCATCAGGGGGAGGCTCTACTACCACAGCCACTACGTATGGATTGTCCTTGCTGATGAAAAAAGGCTGGCTCTCTGGCTCTAACCTTATCCATTCAGCAGCTTCTCCTTCTACTTTGTAGGTGATGCTTAGGTTGAAGTCTGTGTCTGTTGTGAGGGTGACCAGGTCTTGGGCGTAGCCGTCTTTCAGGACATTCCTATAACTGAGCACACCTTTATTTGCGCCTATGACTGCTGCCTCTGCCATCCATGCGTTAAGCACTAGAATTATGCATAGTGCGGTTATCAGGATATATTTTTGCTTCAATCCACCCACCCAAAATACAACTAAATGACAATTTATTACTTTTAGACTTTCGAGTCAAGCCTATATAAATCTTTCTAATTATTTCTACTCTC
>JAFGRK010000034.1 GCA_016935175.1 Candidatus Woesearchaeota archaeon
AAGGTTACAAAAGCCAAAGGCTTTTGAACAAAAGGAACAAAGTTCCTTTGCGCTAGAAAAGCCTCGGCTTTTCTTCGCGCCTCAAAAGCAAAGCTTTTGTAGGCTTTTTAAAAGGCTTTGCCATAAACTTTTTAAACCATCAGCTTTTCTGCAGCTAGCATGATTATTGCTATCGGTGGCTCTGCAGGCGGGGGCAAGACTAGCGTAGCCAATGCCCTGGCTAGGAAGCTTGGGTACAAGCGTTACAGCGGTGGCGACATGATGAGAAGCTTTGCCCATGAGCAGGGCATAACCTTGGAAGAGCTACACCAACAGGCAAAGTCTGACCCTAATTTTGACAGGCAGGTTGATGAGCAGCTGAAGAGGATCGGTGAGAAAGAGGATAATTTTGTGATTGACTCCAGGCTTGGGTTCTTCTTCATCCCTCATAGCATCAAGATATACCTGGACGCTGAGCTTAAGATCAGGGCTAAGAGGACCATGGAGAAGGCCAGGTTTGAAGAGTGCCCTGAAGACTTAAAAGAGGCTATGCGCCTGCTTGAGAAAAGGGCTGAGAATGATGCTGCCAGGTATGAGAAGCTTTACGGCGTTAATCCTTTTGAGCATGAGCACTATGACTTGGTCATAGACACTTCCAAGAATACTGTTGAGCAGACCACTGAGCAGATTTACAGGTTTATCAAGAGCAAGGTAGGGTAGTAGTTGTTTACTGTAGTTGTGGCGGCTTGGTTATAGCATAAGTATATATATGCGCTTTCCAAGGTGGTGGGTGAATGATAATAACTATTGGCGGGAGGGCTGGCTCTGGCAAGTCTTCAACCGGAAGGGTTATAGCCAAGGCTTTAGGCTATGATTTTTACAGCGCTGGCGATGTGAGGCGAGAGTATGCAAATGCCAACGGCTTGACTATTGATGAGCTTAATGAAAAGGCCAAGACAGATCCGACTTCTGATTTTCTTGTTGATGATTACATGAAGGAGCTTGCCAAGACAGCTGATAACATGGTGCTTGACTCCTGGCTTGCGCACCATTTCTTCCCTGATAGCGCAAAAATATATTTTGATGCCAATTCTGAGCTTAGGGCAAAAAGGATTTTTAGCAGGAAAAAGCCAGAGGAGCTTTCCATGACTGTGGATGAGGCTTTTAGGCGCATGACAGAGAAGGAGAACTGCAGTGCTGAGCGCTATAGGAATCTCTACAGCGTAGACATCTATGATAAGGGTAAGTATGACTTGGTGGTTGACACCACTGGCAGGACTGTTGTGGAATCAGCCTTGATAGTAATTGACTATGTCATGCACAAGGAACTCATAAAGCATTTGAATCTTATCAAGAATTAGCTATTCTTCCATCTCTCTTCTTTTGGTCTCAAAGATGGTCTGCTGTATCTCTCCGTTGGCTATTATCTCTCTCTGGGTGATATCCATCTTGCATATCATCTCGAATAGTATGAGGTAGGAGGAGACCTTGTCGTTCTCCTCCACCTCAATGACTACTGGTTCTAGCCGTGAGACTTCTACGGCCTCGACTAGTTCTCCTTTTGTAACACCGTTGCAAACACGCATTTTAACTATACTTGTAGGCTTCTAGTAGCCCTTTTAGAATACTGGTAGTTATTCTACTATTTAAATGTTTCGGTAAAAAGAATCTATCTTACGAAAGGTTTAAATAAAATCATTTCAAGATTTAGATTATAGTTAACAAAACAGGAGGTGTTATCATGGATAAAAGATTTCTTATGCTAATAGCATTAGTGTGCATAAGCTCGCTTGTGCTAGCAGCAGGACCAAATGAAGAAGCAGGAGGGGAGATGACCGATACAGGGCCTCCGGCAGAAACAGGAACAGCAGAGCCAGGGCCAGCAGAAAACGCACAGGCAGGAGAGCAGCCCCAAGTGGTTGCTGTACAGACAGCCAACCAAGGCGAAGAGCAAAAAATTATGGTTCAGCAAAGAGAACAAGTAAGAGCCCAGAGCCCTGAAGAGCTCGGCCAGATGATACAGGCAAGGCAGCAGGAAATGAGCCAAGAGATGAGCGGAAAAAGCGAGAAAGAGCAGAAAGTGCTGCAGAACCAGAATCAAGTCAGGCTTGCAGTGCATGCGCTTCTTGCAATGGAAGACCTTGCTGGCGGAATCGGACCTCAAGTGAGTGAAATCGCAAGGAACTTTGACAACTCAGTGCAAGCAACCATCAGGGCAGAGGAAAAGATCCAAGCCAAGAGCGGGTTTGCAAGGTTCTTCACGGGAGGAGATGAGAAAGCAGCAGCAGAGCTTGAAAGAGAGGTCAGTCAAAACCAGCAAAGGATACAAGAGCTCAAGCAGCTAAAGGACAGCTGCGACTGTGGAGAGGAAGTCAAATCCATGATGCAGGAGCAGATCCAGAACATGGAACAAGAGCAGAACAGGCTGCAGGAGCTCTCCCAGAAAGAGCAGAAGTCCAAGGGACTTTTCGGTTGGATCTGGAAGTAAGAAACATAATATTTTATTTTTTCTTTTTTATTCTTTCTTTAGTTATCCTTCATTTAGATAAACTCAACCCTCTTGCCCTTAAGGGACTGGAGGAACTTCAGGTCACCAGAGCCTGAGAAGAGCTTCTTGAGAAAAGAGCCGCCCTCCAAGCCTTGATTAATAGAGGAGACAGCCACGCTTACACCCACAAAATCCCCTTCCTTAGCCTCAGCAAGCTGCTCATGATGAACCTCTATGCTTTTAGCCTCTAATAACTTGCCCTGAGCCCGCCCCCTCATGCCAATCCTTAAGCTGCCATGCTCAACCTTGCCTGTGACCACCAGCCCAATCCCAGTGATATCATACACATCCAAAACATATAAAGTCGCCATAAGATCTCACCTACCAAACACCTATCCATCGTCAGCAATGATTACATTGCCCCTGCCCTTCTTTATCTTCCTAACCTTGCCCTGGCTCTCAAGGTCAGTGATTATCAGGCTGATCTTGGCCTCTGACAATGGGAAGGCTTTCCTGATTTCCTTCTGGGTCACCCTTTTATGCTTTCTTATGAAAGCAAGGATTTGCGCAAGCTCATCCTCTTCACGCGCCAAAGAATCACCTCTTGGCTCAATTGCTTTTAGCTCAGAATCAAGCTTCTTTTTTTTGCCAACAATAAACAGCATCACCAATGCGAACACAACCACGCCTATGCCCAGCACCAGCATCAGCCTGAAAAGCATGCCTCTCAATGACCGGTCTATAGGCTCATCGCCTATCCCAGAATCCATGTTATCATCGATGTCAAGCTCATCCAAGTCCTCATAAGGGAAAAGTATTAGGTCACGAACATAATCCCCATCATCAACCACAGAGATGTTGTCCTCGATAAGATAGACTAATTGGTCGTTCTCATCCTTCACAGAGGCAGAGAGCACGTAATCCCCATTGTCCACTATGAAAGAATAAGTGCCGTCAAAAGCAACAACCCTCTGCTCAGGCACAGTGTTAATGGCGACAATGCTGCTTGTGGCTAGCTTTAGGCTGTAGTCAAACACCTTGCCGTGGATGGTGGCAGCGAGGGCTGGTGGCATTATGATTAGAAAAGCAACAAAAGCTATTGATAACACCATCCCCTTTTTCATAAAATAAAAAAAACAAGAAGAATATAAAAAGTTTGTGCCCTTTCATCAAAAAAAGCGGCTTTACTGCAATATCAGCTTATTTAAGATGTCAACTTCCCTTGAGAGAGATGGGTCTTCTATCCTTTCCATCTCGCTCTCAAAGTAGCCTCTGAACTCTGTGAAGAGCTTCTTGTACTCCTGGGAGACTCTAAGGACCATGGACTGCCTTTCCCATGCACTCAACTGCCAGGACTCCCTATCATCATCAGGCAATGTCATTATACCTTGTTCACTATTTACCATAGGCACCACTTCCATTTTTTGCCAATAAGCCTCTCTCTCATCGTTAATCCAGTTCTTCATCAATGAGGCGTACTTGAAAAGCAATATGCCTTTTCTTATGCCATTATTAGGGTAAGACGGCTGGCTGCCAGTAGGCAAGCTTATGCTCTTCTCATCGCTCATCTGGTTGCCGCTCCTATCCTCATAGCTCACCCTTAGCTTAAGGTTAGGGTTCGAGGTGACTGTCTTTTTTAGCTTGAGAAGCACAAGCCCTCCTTTGGTCTCTCCCTCTTCTTTCTTTGAAGGGAACAGGGTGTTGACTTTCATTATCTCTCCTGTGGCCTCATCTGCCTCTGGCGAGCCTATCACTTTCTCAATCTCATAGCCCCTTGCATCCAGCTTAAGGACGAGGTTGAAGACTAACGGGGTCACCATGTACTCAAACTCCTCGTCCATGCGCTCCTTGAACTGGCTTGAGGAATGCACTGAATAGTAGTTAGCGCCTCTTATCTTGGTGATGGCCTCCACCAGCTCAGTGTTGAAATCCACTCCTATGCCTATGAATGTGGTGTAGAGCTTGTTGTCAGAGTTGCTCTTGAGCATGCCTAATAGGCTTTCCTCATCAGTCCGCCCGATATTAGGCATTGCATCAGTGAGGAAGATTATCCTGTTCTCATACTCTGCCTGGTCAGCATCCAGCAGCTCATCAAAGAGCTCTGTTCCCATCTTCATGCCTGCTTCCATGTAAGTGCCTCCCATGGGCTGTATCTCCATTATATGGCTCTTTATCTTAGGCATGTCTGTCTCGCTGATAAGCCTTAATTTCTTGGCAAGGTAAGCCTGGTTGTCAAAGAGTACCATGCCGAACCTGTCGTCAGGGTTGAGGTGGTCTAGCATTGCGACTATGGACTTGGTAGCCACTTGCATCTTGCTGCTGCTAGCATCAGTGTCTTTCTCTCCCTCAATCTGCACTGGCCTGCCGAACTGGTCATAGTAGTACTTACTGAAGCTAGAGCTCATTGAGCCAGACACATCTAGCACTATGACGAGGTTGAGCTTCTTTCTTTTGAAGTCAGACTCCTTTACTCCTGAGTTTAATCCTACTGAAAGATAATATTCAGTTTCTTCTGAGAACGGGTCTTTTGAGATAGCAGAAGTGTATGAAGGGCAGAAGAGCTTGGTGCAAGTCTCTGTGGCGCCTGTATCAAAGTAATAGTCATAGAAAAGTCCCTCATAGGTTATGTCTGTTGGCAAGGGCAGGTAGCTGTGGTTGAGGTTCTGCCTGAAGTTGTTGATGTCCTTGGCTCCACCCACAGAGAAGCCTATGGTGTCGCTTGCTTCTGCTACCTTTGCACCATAATATTGTATGCCTCCGCCTGCGCCCATTGTTTGCAATGGGGCTCCTGCTTTGAAGGCTGAAGGGCTCATCACCCCGAAGAATGCAATGAACACTACCATTATAAATCCTAGGACTAGCATCGCAATAGCAGGTATCCATACTAGCTTTAGCTTGTGCCTTGCTCCGTAGACTATCATCCACACCAAGAATGCAATCCACAACAACTGAATGGCTCCTAATACTATAGCAAACAGCTCTATCTGACTTGTTGCTGCCATAAGCCACCCTGCAATAAATGCAAGTAATGATATTGCAAACGGGAATATCAACATGGCAATGCCTGCAAACCTTTTTGGGCTCATCTTCTTAGTGCCTTGCTCTTCAATTGGCTTTCCCTTGACTATGAGGACTATGGATAAGGCTATCCATGCAATGATGATTACTCCTGGTATGGCCAGGACTGCAAACATACTTCTCATGAAATAGGCGCTTGAGGTTGTAGAAAAAGAGCTGCTTGTGTAAGGGCTTGTCGCCACTGCCTTGCTCGCATCAAACTCCCAGTCATCTGTTTTTGCCGCCGATATAATTGGGGCAAGCATGACCAATAAAATAACTGCAAGGACTAGCATTGAACCAGCAACTAGAAATGTTTTTTTGCTTGAAGGTTTCATTTTTAATTTAGCTTAGGCATTGAATTATTTAAATGTGTCCATTGCTTCAAACAGGTTTGAAGCTAAAAGATGGCTTTGCTTTGCTTTTCTTTAAAAAAAGTTTCATAAAGCTTTATCCTTTAGAATTCTGCATTTTCAAGGCTTTTGGCTGCGCAAAAATAAGCTTTTCAGAAAGTATGTTTATAAATAAGGTGTGCTATACCAGAATGAATATTTTAGGCCGCACGCCGATTGAGTGCCAGATAATTATTTGGTCTGCGACGTATTTTGGCTGGTGGCTAACCAGTATATATCATATATGGAGGATGAAAATATGGAAATAAGCAAGAAGCTTTTTGGGGTTTTAGTGTTAGCGATTTTTCTTGTCAGCGCAGTTCCGCTGGCAATGGCAAGGTATGGAGATTCAGGCGGCTCAAGCCAGAGTTCCATGACTGGCAATGTTGTGACTGCTAGCGCAGGCAGTGTTACGAGCAAAGGCTCAGGCTCTGATGATAGTGCAGAGCTAGAGGATGATTCTGGTGATGACAGCGTTGATGATTCAGCTGATGATAGCGGCAATGACGAGCTATATATAGGCGCTAACAGGTTTGCCAACGTTGATGATTGCGTTTCTGCTTACAAGCAAAGGTATCCTAATGCTGATGAGGACAGGATAAAGAATGCTTGCGAGTATGCTTTCAAGGTAAAGGAAGCCCTTGCGCCTAAGCTCGCAGAAGCCTTGCCTAGGGTACAGAGGTTCATGGTGCAGAACCAGGAGCAGGTGCAGGCTTGGCTTGAGAAGCTTGATGAAAGGTCTTCTGAGATGATTCAGAAGCTTGACAGGGCAAGGCTTAAGGAATGCCTTGAGGACACTGAGAGCTGCAAGGAAGAGATGAAGCAGTGGAAGATTAATGTTGAAAAAGTAGGTGAAAGGATAAGGGAAAGAGTGATTGAAAAGAGCAAGCTCCTTGAGGCTAATAACAAGTTCTTAAGGGCCAATAACCAGTACCTAGAGGCTAAAAATCTACAGCTAAGGGCAAGAAATGAGTTCTTAAGGTTAAAAGAGCATCTTGAGCAGTGCGAGGAAGATGGCGGTGACAACTGCACAGAGATAGAGGAGCAGCTGCTAGAAAAGGGCAAAGAGGACTTGATAGCTCTCGCAGACAGGCTTATCCAGCACTTGGAAAAGATCAAGAGCAAGGTCGAGGCTGCAGAGAACCTTGATGAGGCTGATGCTGAGGCAATGATTGAGAATATTGATGAGTACATATCCCAGCTAGAGGATGCAAAGGATGATGTGGATGCTGCTGATACCAAGGAAGAGCTAAAAGAAGCAGCCCAGGCCATAAGTGATTTGTGGAATGACATGGAGTACTATGCCAAGAGGTATGCTGAGAGGGTCATCCACGCCTACACTCGGGGAGTGTTTGTTAGGAGCGAGTTGCTTGAGGGCAAGCTTGAGGATATGCTTGCCAGGCTTGAGGAAAAAGGCATAAGCACTTCTGAGCTTGAAGACCTGTTGGATGATTTCAGCGAGCACATTGATGAAGCCAGGGACAAGATAAAAGAGTCCTCTGACTTGTTCAATGAGGCAAAGGAATTAAGGGCGACTGGGGACTATGAGGAGGCCAAGGAAAAGCTTGAGCAGGCCAAGGAACTTAACAGGGAAGCCCATGATGCCTTGAAAGAAGCCCACAAGATCCTCATGGAATTAGTCAGGGAGATAAACGAGAGCGGGGAAAGCTGCGACCTTGATGAGATAGATGAGGATGATGAGGTAGAAATGGTTGAGTGCGATGACAGCGATGATATTGATGAGGACTGAAAATGAGAAAAGCGCTGGTAGCTTTGGCATTGGTAGCTGTTGCAATGCTAGTGTTGAGTGGCTGTTCCCAGAAGATAACTCCCATCGTAACAGGAGGTGGTGATGAGCAGGCAGCTGCTAATCAAGAGGCTGCTGAGGAGCAGACCATCACAGGGCGCCTGAGCCAGGTGGAGAGCCTGGAGTCAGAGCTCACTGACCCTGAGCTTGACAACACAGCCGAGTACATAGAAGAGATCAACTGGTAAATTTTTTTGTTTTGTTAGTTTTCAATTAATAAAAAAGAAAAACAAGAATTAGAAGGTGAGGTGAAAACATGAAAGAAAAACTAATGGCATTATTTGTGGTGAGCTTGCTTGCCATGACAATGGTGATAGCAGCGGGCATGCAAGAAGGGCCACCTGAGGGTTCTGGTGATGGCATCCCTGATGAATGGGGATTGGAAGACCCTTTTCTTCATCAGAACGGATTGCTAGACGGAATATGCCCCGGCCCTGCGCCTAATGCAGGAGATGGCATTCCTGATGGCTCAGGATGGTAAAGTCTTTTTTTAGTTTTTTTGACGGTGGGAGAAAAAAGAGGTGAGGAAAAATGAACAAACTGAAACTAGGGCTAGAAGCACTGGTTATTTCTGGGCTTATTGCCGCAGGGCCTATTAGTGGTTATGCCCAGGAAAAAGCGCAAGAGCAAAAGAAAGTGCAAGGCCAGTACCAGGTGCAGAAGGAAGAGCAGAAGAGAGTGCAGGAGAACTACCAGGCCAAGGATCAGAACCAGGTAAGGGAGCAGGAGAGGAACAGGCTCAGGCTTTTCATTGATGAGAACGGCGACGGCATCAATGACAGGTTTAATCTCGGCAACAAATACAGGAACGAGAAGAGGTCTGAGAATAGGGCTGGGGAGCAGAAAGGCAAGCTTAACAGGAATGAGTTCAGGTATGAGTTCAGGCTTGACAAGCAGAGCATGAGGAGCATGCACCAGAACCAGAACAGGTTCCAGTACCAATTTAACCTTGCTCCTGGAGCTGCTTACAGGAAAGGCAAGTAAAATTTTTTTATTTTTTTAAATTGCTCAGGCAGACAGATTGTTTAAGTTATTGTGAGGTGTATTAATATGAGGAAAGCATTAGTTTTAGTTGTTGCGATGCTTATAATCGCGACCCTTTTAGGCGGAACAGCATTGACATCAGCAGATGAGAACTACAACGGAGAAGATGGCGAGCAGCCAGGCATCGGCGTAATAGGTGATTACGGTGATGGCGTGACCGGAGATGTAGATACTGGGGTCAGGCTAAGATTTAAGGAGGTTTAATAAAATTTTTTCTTTTTTTTCTTAATTGCTTATTCTTTTTTCTTCTCATTTCATCCCGGGATTATACGCCCTTATGATGTCTGTAAGCTCTTTCCTTTGGCTTGGGTCTATGTCATGCCATGATGGCAAGAGCCTGGTGCCTTTCGGGCTTTTCTTGAATCCCTCAAAGCCTGCAATCACTGCCCTTTCAAAGGTCACAAGCATGGCTCTTTCATCCAGGGCGTTGTAGCTCATGCCCCTGTACTTGCTTATCTTGAAGTAGTTGTTTATCAACTCTGTGCCGTTATTGGTAAAGTAGACTGTCATGAGCTTCTCGAACTTTGCGTCGTCAAGCACTTCATTGCCTGCTATGCTGTATAGCTTCCTGAAGATGGTCTTGGTTATCTCTATGGCCATCCTGTGCAATCCTTTCTGGGGGTCAGCAGCTGATAGTTCCTGGTGCCTGTGGTCATACCTGCCCAGGTCTACCTGGCCTATCTTGTAAGGCCTGTTGTGCAAAAAGCCTAGCATGCCTGTCTCTAAGCCGTAGTCTGACTGGATAGGTAATATGTCTGCCAGGCTGGCTCCCATGCCGAACTCTCCTGAAAGGATGTACTTGAAGCTCCTCATGTAGTTAAGGAAGTCCCTGACCCTTGGAATCCTTCCGTAAACCTCATCCATTGAGTCTATCAATGAGTTCATGAGCACCCTGGTAACCCTTCCTGCAAACCTAGGACTTAAGTCCGGGTCAGTCACCCTTTCATAATAGGCTTTTACAAAGTGCACGCCAATCTTGGGGTGTACGAGCGGGAACAATAATGATAGCAGTATGTTTTCGCTGTAAAACCCTGGCTGGATGTCGCAGTCATGCAAGATCATGGAATTATAGTTCTTCCTCTCAAACCTGTCCCCAAGGCCAGTCCATAGGTTCCTTCCTTTTCCAGGGCTTATCTTTAGGTCATCATCGCTTATCTCCTGGTAAAGCCTTTGCATCTCCGGAGAGTCATTCCAGATGAGCACCCTGTTAGGCAGGTGGTCTGTGAGGCTTTTCACTTCCTTGAACTTCTCCTCTGTGTCTGCCTTGTCCAGGCCTATGACTATCTCGTCCAGGTATGTTATCCCTTCGAGCACGCTTATTATGTTCCTCATAGGAGGAGCTATTGCATCTTCGTAAGTTGAAGGCAAGAACAAGCTTACTGGCTTTTCTTCCTTGGTGCTTACGATTATCTTTCTGGCCTCATCAGGCTTTTCTAGCTTGCCGAAGTTGATGGTGAACTTGTCTGGCTGGAATACCATGTTTACTAGTTGGGAAACAGTGTTCTTTTAAAAATGTTATTTACTTGAGAGTGAATTATGCTATACGAGTGGATTATGCGATAAGCAAGCGGTTACAAAGAATGTATCTCGCGAGCAATGCGAGCAAGCAGATAATCATCTCGTTTCTTAGCTACTTCTAGCTTAATGACGATTAAAAGCGAACTGCAACTATATTTGGGCCTCAATCAACAAAAGCTGAGGCTTTTGAGTTGCCTGCTTCGCAGTCAATGCCGGCCGGGCTCACTGCATCTTTGTTTCCACTATTAAGTAGTTATAAAACCATAACTTTTATAAATGAAATCCTCTTTCTCCGTCTGGAGTTGTTATAACGCTGATATAACTGCGCTATGCGAGGAATATGGCAGCATGGGCAAGATAATCATTACCAAGCGAGTAGCCAAGCAAGGCAAGAATTCTATAATAGTCATACCTGCAGACCTAAGAGAACTTCTCAAGGCAGGCGACCTGATACAGATAGAGATTTCGAAAATAAAACCAGAGGTAATCCAGAATGAAAGATGACACAATTGACAAAAAACTAAGCTACGAGGAGCTAAAGCTGCCCAATTATGTAAATAATCGAGTGGCCTTTGCCAACCTCACAGTAACAGACCTATCTTTGTCTGCAGTGCTAGGAGGGCTCAACATGCTGCTAGTAGGGGACTCAGGAAAAGGAAAAACCCAGCTAGCAAGAGACATCTACAACCACCTCTTTGGAGGAGACCAGTCAAGAGGAGGCCACGGCATCATGGTAAGAGGCTACAGGCTAATAGACAGCACTCTTTACGATGAGGTGTTTACAGAATTGAACATTGACAAGGCCAGGCGAGAGCTAACTGACAGCATAGGAGCAGCAGTATCCATAGGGGACGAGCTTAACAGGGCCCCAGTAGTAAGGCAAAACGACTTCTTAGAGCTAGGAGACGGAGTGCTCAACTACAAAGGGAAAAGCATACCCTTAGGAGTGAATGGCTACCACGTAGTCATTGCCACTGCCAACATCGGCAATGGCGAGTTCCAAGGAACCTTTGACACAGACAAGGCACTCTACAACAGGCTTCACGTAGCCATAGACTTTGACCATCCGCAATTCTCACCAACAGACGAGGATGAGATACTGCTAGACACAGCAAAAGCTGCCAACCCAAGGATAAAGGAAGCAGTGCACCATGACTTACTAGAAAAGATACTTGCAGCCAACCAGGAGATAACAGGCATGTCAAAAAACATAGGCATGGATGCACAGGCAGTCATCAACTACTTAAGGTTCGGGCTGAAAAACTGCATGCAAAACAAAGGCGAGAAGGAAAAGAACTGGCCAATACCCTGCCAGGAATGCAGTGACAACAAGGCAGGAGACGCATTATGCGCCTACATAAGGGCGCCAGTGCGAAGGACAATGGAGGCCACCATAAGGTATGCTGCAGCAATGCAATTCATGGCCCAGCTAAAAGACCCAAAAGTCGAAATAGACCCAGTGGACCTGATATTCAAGTCATTTGAGCTGACAGGAGCCTACCAATTATTGCTAAACCCCACCATACTAAAGCAAGAATACCACGAGCAGAACCCCAAGATGATGGCCCACGTGGTAGAGAAGCTAAAAGAAGACTTCTTAAAAAACCTGAGCTTTGTCTACTACAACCTGGACGAGCTAGAAAAAAAGCAGCCCATGACCACAGAGTTCTTTGAGCACAATGGCTCAGTGGACGCATACTCAAAGCTGTCAGCAGAGGCAAAAAAGAAAGTAAGGAACAAGGTCATACCCTACACAGACGACAGGCAGATAGGCATGAGCTGGATGAAGACATTCCTTGAGGCTAACAAGCCAGCAGAGGAAGAGAATAAGCCTAAAGAAGAAGGTAAGAAGAAAGCAGGAGAAGGGAAGAAGAAATGAGCGAAGCTAACGTGCTAGGACAGAGAACCCGCAAGACCAACATAGACACCACACTAGCAGATAAGCTGAACAAGGAAGCTGAGGAAGAGAAATCAAGGAAAAAACCTAAGGAGAAGCAGCCAAAGGATGAATCGGCAAGCTCACCATTAGAGGCTCCAGCACCATCGCCTTCAGGTTTGGAAAAGGAAGTGCTCTATTATGAGGTTTATGAGCCGCCTGCTGAGGAGAAGCCTAAGACCCAGGACGGCTGGATAAGCTTCTATAATGATAATACTCATGGTTTGGCAATGATGAGCTCGTCAGATTTCTACGCCATAGCCAATCAGCTGAAAAGGGAGTTTGAGCTAGGCACAAAGGAAGAGAAAAAGCAGGCTGGAAAAGTCATTGAAAGGCTAAGGAAAGACATGAAAAAAGGAATTGTTTTCAGCACCAGGCTGCAGTTCAATGGGCTCGAAGCAAAAATAACCCACCATTTCGGAGCAAAAGACTGGTCATCAGTAAAAGAGATCGTTGTTCAGGTGCCGGAATATGATGAACGCTCCCTGACAGATGTTCTTAGCCAAGCAGGAGGATTACAATACCTCCAGGCTTACTTTGATACAATAGATGACGTCGAGTCAATCATAAGTAATCTCCAATTCATCACAGGGAAAGCAAAAAGAAAACTGGTTGTGACAAGCCCTGATTTGGATTCCCGGCATAAGTATAATGAAATGGCAGCACATGCCAAATATAAGAAGCAGGACTACGGGTATTTTTTTGTGAGTAGCTTTAACATCGGAAGTAACCTGAAGACAGGAGAATCTAGTGGCTCACGCGCAGTGCGTCCTGTGAGAAGAAGAGAGTATGACGAAGACTCGCTTTTCAATAAGCTATTTCCTTCAAGAATTGTGAGAAGATATGTTAAGCGTGGGCCAAAGTATGTGAGGATGTGAATGGCAGAAAATCAAGTGCTAGGACAGCGAACTCGCAAGGTAAACATAGATTATGGGCTGGCAGAGAGGCTCAACAAGGAAGTGGCTGAGGAAATCAGGAGGGCTGAGCTTGAGAGGCTTAGGAATGGCAAAAAAACTTCTGAGGAGCCTGTTAAGGATGAGCCTAGAGTATCTGACATTGGCTCCGGATTTATAACTCTTGAGAATATTGCCTGCGTTGACGCATCTGGCAAAGTAATTGAGAAGTATGATAGGCTTTATGTTGCAGTTGATGTTGCCAGAAAACCATCTGCAGAGCAAGAACCCGGAGAAGCGACTCATGTTAGTTTAACCCCTTATCAGGCGATTGCTTATTTTGAACAGCAGAATAACGGGTTATTTTTGCCAAGCTTTGCTTTGAGCTGCAATATTCTGGCTGCATTGTTCAGCGGGGCTGTGAAAAAGGAAAAAGACGGAAACTATGCAACCTTAGACACCAACTTAAAGCAGGTTCTTGACCAGTATCTTGACCATGGCGCAGGATTGGGCTGGCATGCCCAGAACACAGTCGTTAATTGGAAATCAAAAGAGGTCATTCATTACCCTAAAGACACTGACTTTCTAACCTACGGCGGCAACAGCAACATAAACAAAAATATTCCCTCAAAAAGGCTCATTTTTAAACCTGATAAGTTTGGTGACATGGGACTAGCAAAAGCCCTGAAGAGAAACGAATTCAAAAAATACCTTATTAACCTAACTGGGCTAACAAACCCAGAAGTGTCGACTGACATTGGAAAATATTACACTTCTGTTGCAAAGAAAAACAGAGAGGCTTTTATCTGGGTGCCAAACAACCCAGCGAAAGCAGATTATACAACGGCGGCTTGGCTCGGTTGCTACGACGGCGACTTCCTCCTCGATACCGGCAACGGCCTAGACAATGGCAGTGCTGCTCGTGGGGTACGTTACAGCCCCGAAGGGACCGCGCAAAAAGAAGGTGATGACCAGTGAGCGAAGCTTATGTGCTAGGACAGAGAATCCGCAAAGTCAACATAGACTATGGGCTAGCTGCAAGAGTCAATGCTGAAGTAGCTGAGGAGAATCTCAAGAGGGAACTTAGGGTAAGAAAAAAGCCAATATCAGGCCTTGGCGGCCATCCCGAAATTCAGCCTGATGTAAAGAGCGAAAAGAGTTTACGCTATAAGCTGGACGAGTGGGACGACACATACATACGCGACCAGATTCACTGGATTTGGCATTTTAACAACAGCCTTCAACCATATGCTATGATGAGTGCTGCAGACTTCTACGGCATTGTTAAGCAGATAAGGCGCGATTGGATACAGGGCTTAGACGAGCAAAGAGAAGAAGCTAAGGCAGCCATGGATAAATTAATGTCAAGCTTTCAAAAAGGGTTTCAAAAATGGCGTTACACCTGCCCGTTTCTTCTCAACACAAGAATAAGCTACTGCATTAACAAGGATAATTACTTTGAGTCAATGATCACTCACCACTTTAAGTCTCAAGATAAAGCCATTATCAAGCAATACATTGCTGAAATTCCCCAATATTATAACAATAGAGGAATTGAAGTCATATTATCAGAAGCCCGCGGGGAGCGTTTAATGCAGGCACTTTTCGATACTAACGATGACCCTGCAAATATCATCAGCAACCTGGAGTTTATAACCCAGCGCACTCCAGACAAGATCATGCTACAGGTTCCTGTACCGACTTCGTGGGAGGACTCTAGGAAAAAGAAAAGGAATCGGGTGTTAACCATGAACTACAAGCCAGAAGATCTTAGCGGGCTTTTTGAGATCAGGCTTGATGAAATGCCCGGCACCAAAGGCTATTGTAGGGGAGTGATTATTCAGGAAGGTGATAGCCTGTGATCAAGAAAAAACCCAAGGACTTGGAATCAGAGCTTAGGAAGACTGCTCAGGAAGAGAAGGATAAGGGAGGCTTCAATGGAGAGGTCCGTGTAAGGAGCTTTGATGGCAAGCCTAACTTCTCTGGAAGCATTGACGCTACCAAGCTTAAGCATATCAGGATCCTATTTAATCCAGAGTATGAAGAAGAAAACCCTGGCAAGAGCAAGGTTGTTGTCAAGTACCTTGGAAGGCATGAGGTCAACCACAGCGGATACATTGGATTCCAGGGCTGCCCTGCTACTGTTGATAATCATGTTGAGAAGATTTTTGAGCCTATCTTTGAAGTGCTTAAGTTCAAGGACTCAAGGTTTGGCAGGCAAGACGTGCATTATGCTGCCAATGCTCTTGAAGACACTCTTTCCCAGGTAAGCCTGGCAAAAAGGTTTGAGCTTGACGGCCAAATTGATTTCTGGGATGATGTGGGTAAGCATTCCAGTGCTGGCAGAAAGGCTTTTGGCAAGGAGCCTGATAAAAAGCAGTTCACTGACTATTATGAAGCCCATGTCAGGCTTAACCTTGCGCTTTGGGGAAGGGGCAAAGACAAGAAAACATTAGATCAGTATTACCCTAACTCTGAAAAGGCAAGAAAAGCTGTGGTCAACTTCCTGAAAAGGACTGGTATTTCTGGCATGACCTATAACACCACTAGCGGAGGCAAGCAGCTCACTGTTCGTGACAGGGAAAAAGCCAGGAGCTTCTTGACAGACCCTGATAACTGGGAAATGATTGCCAGGATTTATGCTGAAGAGTTCTCAGAGCTCATGGAGCCAGGCTATGCAATGCCATTATCAGACCACTCAGGCAAAGGCACTTCTGGAAGTGAAGACCAAAGCCAAGGGCAAGAGGATGATGGTGAAGGCCAGGGGCAAAAGCAGGATAAGAAAAAAGGCAAAGGCAAGGGCAAAGATGATGAGCAAGATGAAAATGAGGGCGGAGAGGAAGACAAAGGCATGCCTGAAGGAGAAGGCAACCAGTTTGACAGGGAGATGTACTCTCCTGAGTACTTAAGCAAGAGGATGAGGGAAGCTTATGAGAACAACCAAGCCAAGCCTAACTGGATGAGCTATTTCAAGGCACTAGACCTGGTCTATAAGAGCCTTGCAAAAAAATTGAAGATGAAAGTAGAGTCATTCACCCACCAGACAACTATTCCTTTGTTCCACTATGGCACAAGGCCGTTTGACCCTGATAAAGACAACCTTAGAGGTGTGAGCTTTGGCCTTGATGATGAAGGCAAGATGGAATTAAAAAAGAAGAAATGGCATGAGGATACGCCACTTGAATACAAGATAAACCCAAAAGGCTTCCCAGAATTAAGGTTCTGCCTGCTTGACACTAGCGGAAGCATGCAAGAAGACCCTGATGGCAGAGGGAACACAGGCAAGAATAGCATAATACCCTGGGGTGACAACAGCAAATACCATTATGCTCTATTAAGCTGGTATGGCTTGCTAGAATACCTTAGCGCTAACCACTTATTGAAACAAAGCAATGTAATGCTAGGCAACTTTGGAGACTCAACTGAGATAAAGCAAGGCCTTGAGGAAGCAAAGAGACTTGCTTTCAAGCCTCAGTTCGGAGGAACCAACCTCAACCTGGATGAAGTCACCCAGATGTTCAGAGGAGAAAAAATGCTTGTGTTCACAGTGAGCGACGGAGAAATATCCAACTGGGAAAGCATAAAGGGAGAATTCCTGAAATACGCGAAGAAGCACCACTACTTCCACCTGCAAATAGGCAACCCGAACAGCGTCACAAATGAGATGGAAAAAGCAGGCTTGCACGTTGAGTACATAAAAAGCGCACAGGACCTGGCAACCAAGACCATAGACCTGACAGACAGATTGTACAGAGGAAGGAAATGACAGACAATAATGTTCTTGGAATGAGAACCCGAAAGACTAACCTGGATCCTAACCTAGCTGAGAGATTAAATGCTCAGGCTGAGGATGAAAGAGTAAGGGCTGAGCTTGAGAGAAAGCTGCAAGCTAATAAGGCTGCTAAAGCCGGAGATGAAGAAGCCAAGCCTGCCAAAGGAAAGATCATCGGCTATGAAGTTGAACATTGGTCAGCAAATGGGGGACTTATAAATAGCCGGGAAGAATGGCTTGAATATTGGAGCAGGCTAGGCTCAGGAAATACTACAAAGTGGATGAGCGCCGGAGACCTCTACGGAGCGCTCAAGCAAATGATAGATACTCAAATATTTCAAGATATGACAGGTATAGATGCAGACCTGCGCAGCGGCATGATTTTTAATACACGCGTCATATATAATTTTGGCGGCACAAACCCATTGGAAGGCATTGTAATCCATGATTCAATAGTTGTTAAAAATGGCAGCAACACAGGGTTTGAAATCCCTGTTTACACGAATGACAGGATTGAATCTGTTATTGCCAGTTTAGCAGGATCCAAATTCATCCAAGCATATTTTGACACAAAAGACGATCCTGGCACTATCATACGCTATCTTAATGCTGCCACTGGAATAAATGCAGATAAGATGCTTGTAAGCACTCCATTTATCGGCGCCAGGGAAATCATGTTCACCAAGTCAGCAGTGCTCTACCTATGCACTCAAGACGACTCCAAATATCTAATTATAGGAGCAAACAACATATTTACTACTGTGCCAGTCCAGAAAGGCAGGTCCAGAGGCGTTCGCATAATACGGGAAGGTGAGGCGAAAAAGGATTATGAGCCAATCAGCTTTACCACAACTGAGCATGTTGATGAGTGGCGGCCAAGGAAAAGAAGGAATGACGATGACTTATAGCAACATACTAGGACAGCGAACACGGAAGGCCAACATAGACTTTGGACTAGCTGAAAGAATCAACAGGGAGGCTGCTGAGGAGGCGAGAAGAAAGAGGCTTGAGGAGAAGCAAAGGCCTGTTGTTGAAAAGCAGGAAAGCAGCAGAAGCAGTGGAAGAACTCTGAGATTAAATGCCCCTTTGTTTAAGATGGTTCCTGGAAATGATCTTGACATCCGTGAATTGACTGATTATTTAGAAAACCGTGAAAAGCCTTCTGAACCTAACCTTGTATTGGCTTCCATGGCAGACTACTATGCTCTTTTCAAGAAAGCAAAAGATGACAATGATTTTCTTAGGGCTATTAGAATAGCATTGAGTTTTAATTGCCCGTTTATATCAAGCACCATAGTTGAATATCATGTTACTCCTCTTGAAACTCTTCCTGTAAATAACTGGTTCAGCATTGATAGCGGGCCTCATAGGGTAATCCATCATTTTGGCTCAAATGACAATAATATTGTGCAGGAAAGAGAGCATTATCTAGTGCCGTCAGAAATACGCCATCTTCCAGGCATGCTCTATGGCAAATGGGGTGAAGCCTTCATAAAAGGCTTGTTTGGCACAAATGATGATGCAAATACTATTATGGACACGCTTGAGTCTGCATTCGATATTGACAGGAAGGACTTCCTTGTTGCAATGATGCCATTTCAGCAGAGCTATAATCATGTGGACAAACTAAAGTATGAAACCACCCTTTACAAGATGAGAAGTATTGTTAATTCTAAACAGCAGGTAATAATTTCAGCTACAAACCTTTTGGAATCAACCAAGGGCGCTGGCTGGGGCGTATATTATGAATAGCAACACCAAAGAGAATGAAACAAGATGAATGAAGCCAATGTTTTAGGACAGCGAACGCGAAGAGTCAACATAGACTATGGGCTGGCTGACAGGCTTAATGCTGAAGTAGCCAAAGAAATCCGGAGGCAGAAACTTGCCCCAAAGCCAGAAGAAGTGGACGAGCAGATTGTTGAACCTGTCACGCTTGAGTCAGAGATTGAATATGATTGGGACAGCCTGCAACTGATCAAGCCAAAAAAAAGGGATTCACAGGAAGGTTGGGCAAATTACTGGATACAGAAAAAACCAAAGTTGTTGATGGCAAGCATTAGTGATCTTTATGCGTTTGGAAAAAAATGTAGGACAGGTGTATCAAATGTTTACCCAAGGGCAACAAATAAGATTATACTCAAGCTTGAGGATGATTTCCGAAAAAATCTTGTGCAAGGCATTATCACGAGCACTCAAATCGATTATGACCAGAGCCTGACAGCCACGGAAGGTGGTTTCATTGACCAGCATTATTTCCTCCCAGATAAAAATCCTTTGCGGGTAATTGGGAGGGCATCTATACCCTATTTTGCAGGCCCAATTGAATTGATGCTCAAAACACCTAAAGGGCTGGATTATATGAGGCAATTGCTTGATACTATTGACTCTTCAGATGATATAATCCGGAACCTAGTTATGCTGTCAGGGAATTTTAGTCAGAAAATATTCATTGAAACCAGCTCAGAGATAGAGAGAGTGAAATCAAAGTCTGCTATTGCAATCTATGTCAGCGGACAAACAGGGTTCTTTCACCTCACATGCGGCAATGTTTCTAGGGCTGAAGGGCTTGCATATGGGATTATAGCGCATAAAAGAGGTGACAAGAAGTGAGCGATAGCAATGTGCTTGGACAGAGAAAATACCGGGGGAATTATGACCCTAACCTAGCTGAGAGGCTCAACAAGGAAGCAGAAGAGGAGAAGAGAAGGGCTGAGCTTGAAGAGAAGCGAAGAGAAGCCAGGGAAAAGGCTGAGCACAAGGCAAAGACTAAA
>JAFGRK010000035.1 GCA_016935175.1 Candidatus Woesearchaeota archaeon
GTTTGTAATGATGGTTTCAATGCCAGCAATTGTGAGTGCTGCAACCATCAACGCAGCATCATGCAGTTCTGCTGATGTGCAAGCAGCTGTCAATAGCGCAGTAGATGGTGATATCATTTCTATACCTACGGGAGCGTGCACTTGGTCCAACAATGTCACAATCCCTAACACCAAGGGCTTGACCTTATCAGGACAAGGTCCGGGAAACACTGTTATTTCAGGCCCTGCTTCCCCTAAATTCATCTTGAATGTCCGGTCTGGTTACTATGCTGAGCTTAATAACATGGAATTCAGGGGCCCTGGCAGATGCATAGAAGTGGCTGGCTCAGGGACGAATGTTTTCCGCATAACAAGACTGAAGTTTGATAATGTTTCCTTTGCCATACATACTGCGGGATTAGTCTATGGAGTGGTCGACCATTGCGAATTCATAGGGCCATCACCTTATCCTGTTGTAGGCACCGGTGATGGCAATGCAGGCGTTGATAGCTGGTATGCTCAGCTTGATTTAGGAGGTCCTACTGCAGTATACCTTGAGGATTCAACAATAAACATTTACAATCCAATAACCGGAGTAGGCATGTCTGACAGCAATGACGGAGGCAGGATTGTGATAAGGAATAACAACATTACTAACCATTGGTGGGGCATGCATGATGCCTGCCCTAACTTTAGGATGGGTGGCCGTAAGTTTGAGATATACAATAATAACTGGTACTTCACTTCCTCCATCTGGACTAGCAGCTATCATCGAGGTGGAACAGGGGTGGTGTTCAACAACACCTTCAGGAGTGCGGGAGTAATCAATGCAGGCACTCCTCTGCGTTTGAACAGGGCTTTTTATAGGGGAATCTCCATGAGCTGCCAGTTCCTCTGGGAGACCGACTGCGACAGTATAGATGAAATGATGTGCAGCGACGGAAATGGAAAAGTATGGCCATTGCCTTGCACCACTGATGCTGACTGCTCAAGGCATGGAGGGCATTGTGATACTGTTGTTGATGAGCCAGGAGTGGGATATCCGTGCAGGTCCCAGACAGGCACTGACACTGGCAGGGTTAACCATCCAATAGTTGGCTGGAATAACTACTTCTGCCAAACAGGTTTGTATTGTAACCCTACAACTCTTGCACCCATGAGGGTTAATGATGACGCATACCAATATGTTAGGGAGGAAAGGGATTTCATTGATGATACGACCTGCTCTGATGGTGTGGACAATGATGAGGATGGGCTGATAGATATGGATGACCCTACCTGTTCAACATGGTGGGCGGACACACAGAAAAAAGATTACACACCTTACACCTATCCTCACCCTTTAGCTGGTGGCTCCATACCTGAGACGATTCCTGGTGACTTGAACAATGATAGAATAGTTGATATTGCTGACCTAGTGATTGTAGTTGGAGACTTTGGGAAGGAAGAGGGATTTATTGATGAGGATTCAGACACCAATGCTGATGGGACAGTTGATGTTGCTGATTTAGTTTTCGTAGCAAGAAGATATACTGGGTGAAATAGTATTATAAAAAAGATTTCGTTTTTAGGAATATTAAGTCTGGTCTTATGCTCTTTTTATGTAAGCGCAGCTACTTATTATGTTTCTCCATCAGGCTTTGCTTTGTGGAGCGAATGCGCTGATATTAGCAAGCCTTGCTCTTTAAGCACTGCTAATGCCAATGCAGCTGCAGGAGACACTATCATTCTCCGGGGAGGAACCTATAACACGCCTATCCAGCCATCACATTCAGGCTCAGGGATGAATTCAAGAATAATTTACCAGGCTTTTGAGGGAGAAAAGCCAGTCATCTCCCAAACTGGTGATATCGACACTAATTTCGCAGCCATCTGGCTGAACTCTAATTCATATGTCAAGATAAGCGGCATCACTGTTGAGCATGTTGGCAGGTGGATGCTCATCTCGCGTGGGTCTTCCTACAATGAGATAAGTTATTGCGAATTCAAGCCGCCAGCCCTCATCTCACTACGAATATACCGAACAGAGGGTGACGCTTGCACTAATAACTGGATTCACCATAATCTCATCCACGAGCAAGGCTCTGTGTCAAGCAACTGGAATGATGAAGGTAACCTGATGCAAGTTGGTGACCCAGGTTACGACGGGATCAGCGGCCATAATACCATAGAGGATAATGTCTTCTGGTACGGAGGCCACCACACCCTAGAGACCAACACTCAGTTTAATGTAATAAGAAATAACTATATGCATAATGATTGCTGGATGCCAGACCCTTCCAATCCTTCAGTGCCGAGGGTTCAGCAGCCTTGCACCAATGGCTTATATGGCAATAGGTGCCTGAGCCTTGGCGCGCAGTCCGGCAGCTTGGCAGCAACAGAAGGCGCATTCAATCTCGCTGAAGATAATCGCTTTGGCCACGCAGGAAGGCCGCCTGATGATGATGGCGCTGACAATGTAGAGTTGGCCTCATACAGGAATATTTTCAGGTACAACTACATCTTCAATGCTGCAAAGGACGGGCTATATTTAAGAGATGAGGCTGGCGGCACTATTTTCGGATCTTACAATCAAGTCTACAATAACGTCGTCTATCTGAGCGGAGTGAATGAGGCTCAGGATTATAACTCTATATACAGGAGGACAGGGATATTCCTCAGGACCCAGTGCACTGGCAATGTGATAAAGAACAATATAGCCTATGCCAACTATAATAAGGATATCTACACAGGACATCCTGTGGCCTTGTATGGAAACACCATTGAGAATAACTGGCTTACGAGTGTTGAGAAGAACGACCCTTTATTCATCACTCCAGGGCTTGTCGGAGACCCGAAATTCAGGGATACAGACGTATCTTACCCTTTTGATATTGCCTTGCCTGACCTGAGGCTTCAGCCTGATTCCCCATGCATAGATGCAGGCACCCACTTGACACAGGCTAGCAGCCCTGGCTCAAGCTCAGCCACCATCACAGTTGATGACGCGTTTTACTTCCAGGACGGCACATGGGGTTCTTCCCTGACACATGGTGTGACCCTTTTCCCTGACTGGATAGCTATCGGCTCTGTCAGCAATTTTGTGCAGATACAGTCAATAGATTATTCTACTAACAGGATTACTCTCGCATCACCTATGAGCTGGGCAGACAATGCTCCCATATGGCTTTACAAGAAGTCAGATGGAGAGGTCGTGCTTTACGGCTCAGCGCCTGACATCGGAGCCTACGAGTATGCTGGGACAGTTTCCCAGCCAGTTGCTGGAGACTTGAACCTTGATGGTGTTGTTGATGTTGCTGACTTAGTAGTTGTTGTGGGTGATTTTGGCAAGGCTAGCGGATTTAATAATCCTGGATCAGATACTAATGCTGATGGTGTTGTTGACATACTGGATTTGGTTTACGTTGCGAGAAAATACACTGGCTAGCTAAAACAATAAGATTTATATTTACTACGTGAATAAGTATGGCTGAGAGGGAGTGAGGTTTCATGGATCAGATCTTTTTTAGATGGAAAGGGTTTAACTCTGTATTGCTAGCTTTAATCTTTATCATCGGGCTATCTAATGCCTCTGCCTTGGTTTCAGTGTTTCCAGACTCTTCCACTCTTGATGTTTGCCCTGGGAATAACGTGTCAATTAATATAACCATCAGCGGTGTTTCAGGGGTTTATGGATTCCAGTTCGACCTGAATTACAACTCCTCGATTCTTGATTTAGTCAGCGTCGCAAATGGAACCTTCCTAAGCAATAACGGCCAGAATAGTGTGTTCTGCCTTCAGCCAGACCTCTCGTCTGCTGGATTGATAGATGATTTTGCCTGTTCTATCATGGGCGAATCAGGCTCAACCCCTGTAAGTGGAGTGCTGGCTACTATTAATTTCAGGTTGAAGGAAGTATCTGCCTATCCTGCCACCAGCATTTTCACTTTGAGCGATGTGAAGCTTTCAGACATGGATTCCAATGCCCTTGATGATTCCAGCGCTGACGGCCAGGCATCCATTACTTGCACCTGTGTTGAAGGAGATATTGTCAGCTGCAATGATGCTAACGGCTGCCCTGGCAACAGGACTTGCTCAGATGGAGAATTAGGTGCGTGTGTGACCCCTACTTCGTTCTTTTGTGATGCTGATTGTGATGGGGACAATGATTGCGTAGAGGAAGAGTGCGATCGTTGCGATTGCATAGGCTCTGCGCCTGTTAGCTGTACCACTGATGATGAATGCCCTGGCAATAGGTCTTGCACCAATGGAACCCTTGGGCCTTGCCAGATTATAGGCTATTATTGTGATGCTGATTGTGATGGGGACAATGATACTTGCAGCGACACTCCTTGTGAGGATTGCGGTTGCATAGAGAACTGGTACTGCGAAACATGGGATGCTTGCGTAGATGGCTACCAGTCAAGGGAATGCTATGACATAAATGATTGCGGCACAGATGACCGTAAGCCTACTGATGAAAGGACTTGCACAGTAGTCAGCAGCAGCGGAGGTGGTGGAGGCGGTGGAGGAAGCATCCCTTCCAGCCTTGCTTCTTGTGACGAGGCATGGGTTTGCGACAATTGGGATGCTTGCAGCCCTGATGGCTTCAGGAGAAGGACATGTGCTGATGCTAATAGCTGTGGCACATCAGCCAATAAGCCTATTGAGCTTGAGGTATGCTTTTACGAGGGAAGTTGTGATGATGGCATCATGAATGGCCAGGAAGAAGGAGTTGATTGCGGGGGAGCATGCCCTAACCCTTGCGTTACATCAGAGAGTGCTGGCTTGCCTATGATTAGCCTCTTGGTCCATGCTGACCCTATAGTTGCTGAGATTCTTGACCAGTACCCATTGAAGGTAACCGTGGAGAACACTGGAGAGCAGGAATTATTGGATTTGGAAGTGGTCGCTAGCAAATGGAGCGCGACACCATCACTCATCAGGAGCATCCTTCCAGGGCTGTCTGAGCAGTCAGAAATATTGCTGAGCCTGCCGATTGAAACTGATGAGCCCTCAATTGACATCCATATAGTGTCTGAAGGAGCTGTTCTCGCATCAAAATCAATCCCTATAACCCTTTCTATCCCTGAATACAGTATCAAGATTAACCATGACCCTGAAACTCAAAGGACTTACCAGGCAGTCATAGTCGACAATAGAGGGAAGCCAGCCAGAACCATAGAGGTAGACTTTACCATCAACAAGGGCAAGGAGACTTACCTAATTGAGGCTGGCAAGAGTTATCATCTAGATGAAGATACCTTATTCAACCAGGTTGATTACCTTTACCAGACCTTGCCTGCTGGCAGCTACGAGGTTAAGTCAGTCTTTTATGAGAACGGCCAGGAGGTTGCTGAGTCAACTTCAAAGGTGACCATTGGCGGTGACAAGAAGGCTCTCAATGTCCAATACTTTTTTTACGCTTTGCTATTAGTTATAGTGGGTTTTTCAGGCTATATGTTTTTCATAAGCCAGAAAAAAAACAAGTATGATTAAAGCTTATGATTCAAAAAGATAAGAAAATGCAACAAGATTAGGAAATTTAGCATAAAAAAGCATAAGACGAGGTGGTTTTAAGATGGCGTTTGTTTTCGGAGTCGAGGGAGTGCCTATATTTGAGATGTTGTTTGTCATTAGCTTGCTGCTATTGATAGGGTTGATATTCGTCCTGCTAGAGCTAAGGAAGCTCACCTCCTTAATCAGCAAGGAGAAGGGCGAGCTTGAGAGGTTTGAGAAAGACCTTTCTGAGCTTGAGGCTGACACAGGCAAGAAGAGCACTAGCGAGATTATGGGCTATATCCAGGACTCGATTGCCAAAGGCATAACCCCTGACCAGATAGAAGCCTCTCTTGTCAAGCGCGGCTGGCCTAAGAAAGAAGTTGATAGTATCCTTAGCAGCCTTACCAAGAAGTAGGGTGTAGAATCTTTTTTTCTTTTGCATTTCCCTTTTGGCAGGCCATCCTGCTAATATTCTTTTTGTGCCCATCCAAGGATGTGCCTATGCAGGGAACATGCCTTATTTACCCTTCAAAAGCCTGCCTGCATAAAAACATTTTTAAACTCATCTCCTTGCTTGGTATGCTTATGGGACTACAAATAATACCTATTGGCGGATTTTCTGAAGTCGGCAGGAACTGCACCCTTGTGAAAGTGGATGATGAGGCAGTCATCCTTGACATGGGGTTGCACATGGACAACTACATAGCTTATACTGAGGACTTGGAGGAGCTTCACGGCTCAAAAGACATGACAGCAGAAACACTCATAAGAGTCAATGCTGTGCCTAACATCAACCAAGTCAAGGACTTATGGCCTAAGGTAAAAGCTATCTGCATAACCCACGCCCACCTAGACCACGTAGGCGCTGTGCCTTTCATAAGCAACAAGTTCAAGGCAGACATACACGGCACAAGATACACGATAGAGGTGCTCAGCACCATTTTGAGGGATGAGAAGATAAGCTTAAGGAATAGCCTCGTAGCCCATCCTGTGAATTCCAAGTTCAAGGTCTCAGGCAAGATCACAGTGGAGTTCATCAACATAACCCATTCTGTTCCGCAGACAGTGGTCATAGCAGTGCACACACCATATGGCACTGTTGTGTACGCCAATGACTTCAAGCTGGACAATGCCCCTGTTATTGGGGAGAAGCCTAATTTCAAGAGGCTAGAGCAGCTAGGCAAGGAAGGGGTAAAGGCGCTTATACTCGACTCATTGTACGCTCACACAGCCATGAAGACTCCTAGCGAGAACATAGCTAAGGAGATGCTGAAGGATGTCATGCTAGGGGTGAATTCCCAGGGAAAAGCAGTCGTTGTCACTACCTTCTCAAGCCATATCGCAAGGCTCAAGAGCATAACAGAGCTAGCCAGGAAGCTCAGGAGAAGGACAGTCTTCATAGGAAGATCCCTGAGCAAGTACATACTCGCTGCTAAGGACGCAGGCATAATCGACCTTACCAAGAACGCAGATATGGTGAGGTACGGCAGCAAGGTTGAGAAGTTCTTCAAGAAAATCAAGAACCCTAGCAAATACGTGTTTGTGGTCACAGGCCACCAGGCAGAGCCTCGCGCTGTGCTCCCAAGGATGGTCAACAACAACCTTTACCGCTTTGATGAGGAAGACCACGTCATATTCTCATGCAGTGTTATACCAGTGGAGAACAATATCATCAACAGGGAAAAGCTGGATGCTGCCCTTAAGAAGAAGAAGATAAGGCTGTTCACAGACGTTCATGTCTCAGGGCACGCCTTTAGGGAAGACCACAGGGACTTCATACGCCTGCTTAAGCCCACCCATATACTGCCTGCCCACGCAGAACCAAAAGTCATGGAGGATATGAAAGAATTAGCCTTGGAGATGGGCTACAAGCCAGACAAGGTGCACATCCTCAAGAACGGGATGCAGCTTAATCTCTAGTTAGTGAGGCCCGCCGCCGAGGCGCAAATAATAAAGCGTTACATTATGTTTTTGTGTCCCCTCGCCGGGGAGTGCTTACTGTTCGCCTATCCCCACCACAAAACTTAAATATTAGTGTTCTGTCTCTTTGTGTATAGGGGTTATTATAAGTTAAGGGGGTATTAGTATGAAATTAACAATTGCTGATCCAAAGTACTTAAAAGAGAGCGTATCAATAATTTCTGAATTAGTGTCAGAGGGCACCTTCAAGGTGACATCAGATTGTGTAGAGCTGATAGCCATGGACCCTGCCAACGTGGCAATGGTGGTTTTCAGGCTCATGGGAAGCACCTTCACAGAGTATGAAGTAGACAAGACAGAGAGCCTGGGGCTTGCGCTGGCTAATTTCAAGCAGGTTCTTAAGAGAGCCAACCCTAATGACAGCATAACCCTTGAAGTAGATGAGAACCAATTAAAAGTCACTATCAAGGGCACCAGCACCAGGACTTTTCACTTGCCCCTCATAGACATCGAGGCCAAGGAGCAGAAAGTGCCTGAGCTCAAGTTCAGCGCTACCATAACCACTGACTCAAGCGTGCTTAACGAGGCTATTGAGGATGCAGGCATTGTCGGGGAATCAGTCAGCTTCATAGCAGAGCCTAAGAGATTCGTGGTGAGCGCATCAGGAGACCTTAACAAGGCCAACATAGACATTGATGCTGGTGATGGCACCAAGATAACAGCCGCAGACAAGGTAAGGGCGAAATACTCAATCGAGTACCTCAAGAAGATGATAATGGGCAGCAAACTCAGCGACAAGGTAAGGCTTGACTTCAGCAAGGACTACCCCTTGAGGATGGAGTACCTGGAGAAGAACAAGGTGCAGCTCGCATTCATCCTTGCTCCAAGAGTGGATAATGACTGATTTTATTGTTTTTTAGCTTATTTTTAGGTTATAATTATTTTTAAAATATTTTTCTGGAAAAGAGGGGTGGGGGAGTCGAGGCTTTAAGCATTAAACTATCAGGGGGTGGTTTTTGTGTGGCAAAGGCAAATAGACAAGTCAAAGAGTATAGACTCTAAACCAATTTATTCTTGTACTGTGCATCATGTCAATGGAGTGATTGTTGGCGAAGGCCCTGATGTTATGTGGGGTCAAAAACATCCGTACGGGTGGGATAAGCTGGACCAGGTGACTAGTTTCTTGTATGATAGATTGAGTGCTGAAGGTTTTACATTTGATGAGCATAAGCGCAAAAGTTTGTTAATAAGCATGAAGGAGAAGTATGGTAGCATAAGATTAAGCCTTAATCTTTATGATGAAGACATAACTGCCTATAAGTCAATACTTACCGAGGCATTGGAAAAATTTCCAGGGGTAGCGCCTTTTTTTGAACCCAGTTATGTTGATGAAGCAGAAGTCTTTGTCGGCACAGAGAAGGATTTCAAGAAATGGGCTTCAAAGCTCAAGCCAGGGGACTTGGAAAGGATAGTTGATAATTACAGGCCAAAACCATCAAAGGCATAATCATAATCTTTGCATTGAATCAAGCTGAAAGCTAAAAGAAAAACCTTAAATAATAATGGAGAATACTGATTTAAAATGAACAAAATCCTTTTGTTTGCAATAGTGCTGGTTTTCATCCTTATACTGGACTTTATCTTTCTAGGACTTATTATGAAGAAGTTCTATGATGCCCAGCTATCATCGTTCGGAAGGACCCTTAGGCTTGGCTCTGGATTGATAGCTTGGTCGCTCATTGCCCTTGGCGCAGTGGTCCTGGTATTGCCTTTTGCCAAGGGCTACCAGACAGCAGCGCTCTATGGCGCTCTTTACGGATTGATACTTTACGGAGTCTATGACTTCTCTAACTTTGCCATACTCAAGGATTATACCCTGGCGATGACTTTGGTTGACTGGGCCTGGGGGACTTTCCTTTGCACTATGACATCAATATTCGCTTACTTCATGAACTCTCTTTGAATAAACACCAGATGATTAGGTTATGAAAGATTTATAAACAGGCCCTTTCCACATGTTCTCAAGGCGGTTTAAAAAAAGGTGATTTATCATGGCAAAGGCTAAAGCAAAGGCAAAAGCATCTAAGAAGGCTTCAAAGCCAGCAAAAAAAGTGGGAAAGAAAGACTCAAAACAGGCTGCACAGCATCTTATCACAAAAGACATGCTCATAGGAGAAGTCGCAAGCAAGTACCCTGAGGCTGTTGAGATAATGTTCAAGCATGGAATGCACTGTATTGGCTGCAGCATGACTGCATACGAGACTATTGAGCAGGGCTGCATGGGACATGGCCTGACAGGGGAAGAGATTGACAAGATGGTAGAGGAGATGAACCAGGTTCTTGCCAAGAAGAAAAACTAGGAAATAAAAACTAGGAAGTAAAAGCCCGGAGATAACAATAACCTTTATATACCTCCCTTTACCCTTCATTATTTCAGGAGGAAACTTATGGCGAAATACAAGATTGAGATTGACCAGGAGCAGTGCACTGGCTGCATGGCTTGCAATGCCAGCTGCCCTGATAACTTTGAGATGAAGGATGATGCTAGCGGCATGCCCAAGGCCAAGCCTAAGAATCCTGATGTTGATGAGCTCGGCTGCGCCATGGACGCTGCCCAGGTGTGCCCTGTCAACTGCATCCATATCACGGAGATGGAGACTGGCAAGAAGCTAATCTAACCGCCTATTCTTTAATTTTTAAAACAAAAAACTACTCTTAAGTGGTAGTGCTAATAACTTTTTTAAACAGAATAGCGTTCTCCTTTGCAATTATGAGAAAATCAGAAGTGCACATACCTGGCATCTACTTTGTAACAACCCTTAACTGCACTGCTGAATGTGGGCACTGCTACCTCTCTGCAGGCCCAGGGAAAGCGCACACAACAATATCACATGATGATTTTGTCAGGGTCATAAATCATCTCCCCAAAAAATCATGCGACCTTACTATCGCTGGCGGAGAAGTTTTTACTATGAAAAATCAGCTTTATGCTTTTCTTAATTATATTAAGGAAGAGAACAGCAGGAGAGAGAAAAATAGGAAAGGAAAAATAATTGTTGAATTGCAAACCAATGGCTTTTGGGCAAAAACAACTAATAAAATTAAGAGGACACTTGAGGAACTGGCAGATCTAGGAGTGAGCAGCCTAGACATATCTTCTTACGATAAACATCATGAAGCAGCAGGCATAAATCAATATAATCTTGAAATGCTACAAGAGCAAATGGATTCAAAATTGGCTGAACTGGAAGATATGTCTTTGCTTACAATACCTTTGATTGAAATACGAGGAGCATCTCCTCATAAATATAATCTGATGCCTATAGGGAGAGCAAATAATTTCAAAGTGCCTTTATCCAGGCTTTATTGTGATTTTGATGTCCTTGGCTGCAAAAATTTTCTTAAAGAGGGTGATGTTAATATACGCGAAGATGGCTCAGTATATGCGTGCTGTTTCTCCCTTTTCAAGCTTCCTGGCAACATATTTGAAGATTCACTGGAGGTTATCCTTGCCAGGGCTGCTAAAGATAAAAAGTTTCAGGCTTTGGATGCACAAGGCATTAAAGGCTTGGCATTGCTGGACGGATACTCTGCAAAGCAGATCAATTCCTCAATTAAAAAAATGGGTAAATGCGGATTTTGCTATTCAGAATATGTTCGCACAGGCAAGGCTGCTTAAATTTTGCCAATCATTATTTTTCAAATCATATATTATAATAATCACCTTTCCAAATTATATCTTTGAGTATGAAAATATTTATAAACACTAGTGTAGCACAAGATATGGGGTTTCTACTCGGGTAATACGCTACGGGTAGGGGTGAGTTATGAAATGCCCATTTTGCCATTTCAAGGATACACAGGTGGTCGAGACCAGGGAGACTGGCGATGACACCACGCGCAGGAGAAGGGAATGCCTGAAGTGCAAGAAGCGCTTCACAACCTATGAGAAGCTGGAATCCTTCAGCCTCAGAGTCATCAAGAAGGATGGCAACAGGGAATCGTTTGACAAGGAAAAGCTAAAGAAAGGCATACTCCGAGCCTGCGAGAAGAGGCCTATCACCCTGGAAGAGATAGAAAAGACTGTTGATGACATAGAAAAGGAGCTCAGGAACAAGGCACAAAAAGAAGTTAAGACCAAGCTGATAGGTGACTTGGTGATGAAGCACCTGAAGAAGCTTGATTCTGTTGCTTACATACGCTTTGCATCAGTTTACAGGGCTTTCCAAGACATAGGGGAGTTTGAGAAAGAGGTGAAATTGCTCAAGTTTAGGAATAATAAGAATCATTCAAGCAAGAATCCAAATACAAAAAAGGGGGCGCGCGCATGAAAGTTAAAGCAGAGCCAGAAGAGCTAGATAAGATAAAGAAAGAGCTGGTAAAGGAAAAAATCAAGATAACAGATAATGCAAGGACAGTGCTGGAAAGGAGATACCTGGCCAAGGATGAGCATGGGAAGATAATGGAGGCGCCTGAAGGCTTGTTCTCAAGGGTTGCCATCAACATCAGCCTTGCAGACAGGCTCTACAATCAAAAGGCAGACCTGAAAAAGATTGCCAAGGAATTCTATGACATGATGGCTAATTTTGACTTCATGCCCAACTCCCCAACCCTCATGAATGCAGGCAGGGAGCTCCAGCAACTATCAGCATGCTTTGTGCTGCCTGTTGATGACGATATGGGAAGCATAATGCAGACCTTGTTCGACACAGTCATGGTTCACAAGTCAGGGGGAGGCACAGGCTTCAGCTTCTCAAGGCTAAGGCCCAACGGCGCCCGCATCAAGACCACTAACGGCACCTCGCCAGGGCCAGTATCATTCATAAGGATGTACAACAACACAACAGAGGAGATAAAGCAAGGAGGCACAAGGCGAGGGGCTAATATGGGTGTGCTAAGGGTAGACCACCCTGACATCATCAACTTTATCTATGCAAAAGAAGACAACAAGGCAATCACCAACTTCAACCTCTCAGTGGCTGTTACTGACAAGTTCATGCAGGCAGCTGGCAGGAACCAGCACTATGCCTTGATAAACCCCCATACCAAGACGCATTTCACAGTTGAGCAGCTAGAGGTGATACAGCACCAGACCCATAAGGATGCAGCTTCACTTAGGCTTAGCTCTGACAACAAGAAAGTGGTCGATGTCCACACAGGGGATGAGATTGGCGTGGTAAGGGATGGCAGCGTGCTCCTCAATGCCAGGAAAGTGTTTGACCTGGTCATAAAAAGGGCTTGGAGCAATGGCGAGCCAGGCATAATATTCATTGACAGGATCAACGAGCTCAACCCCACGCCAGCTGTAGGGGAGATAGAGAGCACTAACCCTTGCGGTGAGCAGCCTCTCCTGCCCTATGAGTCCTGCAACCTTGGCTCTATCAACCTTGCCAACTTTGTTAAGAAAGGCGAAAAGCCAGAGGTGGACTTTGACAGGCTTGCCAAGACAGTTCATTCAGCAGTCCATTTCCTGGACAATGTTATTGACATGAACAATTATCCGCTCAAGCAGATAGAGAGCATGACTCTTGCCAACAGGAAGATAGGATTAGGGGTGATGGGATTTGCAGACATGCTCCTGATGCTAGGGATACCTTATAATTCTGAAAAGGGTGTGAAGCTAGGGGAGAAAATGATGAAGTTCATTGATGACGAGTCCAAGAAGGCATCTGCTGCCTTGGCAGAGCAGAGAGGCGTGTTCCCTAACTTCAAGGATAGCATATTTGACAAGGGCTCAAAGAGCTTCAAAGGAAAGAACCTGATGCTCAGGAATGCAACTACCACCACCATTGCGCCTACAGGCACTATCAGCATCATATGCGGCTCATCAAGCGGCATAGAGCCATTGTTCGCCATTGCCTTCAGGAGAAGCAACATCTTGCACAAGGGAGATGAGCTTGTCGAAGTCAACCCTCTTTTTGAGAAGAAGGCAAAAGAGGAAGGGTTTTACTCAAAGGAGCTCATGAAAGAGGTTTGCGAAAAAGGGAGCTTGCATGAAATAGAGTCCATACCCAAGGACGTAAGGAAGGTCTTTGTGACTTCGCATGACATAAGCCCTGACTACCACATAAGGATGCAGGCAGCTTTCCAGAACTACACAGACAATGCTGTTAGCAAGACAGTTAATTTCTCCAATAGCGCAACAGAGGAGGACATAAGAAGGGTTTATGAGCTGGCGTTTGAGCTCAGCTGCAAGGGGGCGACTGTCTATAGGGATGGGAGCAGGGACGAGCAGGTGCTCAACATCATGAAAGCCAAGGAAGCAACAAAGGCTGCAGAGGAAGAGAAAAAAGCAGTGCTTACCAAAAGGACCAGGCCATCAGTGACTTTTGGGGCTACTCGCAAGGTCAAGACTGGCTGTGGCAATCTCTATGTCACCATAAACCAGGATGATAAGGGAGAGCTTTTCGAGGTCTTTAACCAGATGGGAAAGGCAGGTGGCTGCGCAGATTCCCAGGCAGAAGCAATAGGCAGGCTGACATCATTGGCACTTCGTTCAGGAATCCATCCTCAAGAGGTAATCAAGGAGCTGAAAGGCATAAGCTGCCACAGGCCCTTTGGCTTTGGGGCTGCAAGGATTCTTTCATGCGCAGATGCCATAGGCAAGGCTATTGAGCAGCACATACAAGAGATGGGAGTGAAGACTCCTCTTCCCCCATTGCAGGCTGACTTGAGCACTTTCACAGAAAAGCCAGAGGAAAAAGGCTCTGAGCATGGAGAGGTCAGATTGACAGGAGCCTGCCCTATTTGTGGAGGGCCGCTAATACACGTCGAGGGCTGCGTTAAGTGCGCTGCCAATTGCGGCTACAGTGAATGCTCATGAACAAGGGCAAATAAGGACAAACAAGGACAAATAAGGATAAATAGAACTTAGCAATAACTAAAAATAACGTAAAACAAAAAAGCGAAAAAATAAATGCCCATATGAAAAAAAGCTATGTGCACATCTACACTGGAGAAGGAAAAGGCAAGACCACTGCAGCCATTGGCTTGGCAGTAAGGGCTAGCGGCTGGAACCTCAGCGTACTAGTAGCTCAGCTCTTCAAGAATAGGACAAGCGAGGCTGGGCAGCTTGAAAAGCTAGGGATAAGATACCTTTCCTACTCATCAACCCATCCTTTTTTCAAGAAATACTCAGAAAAGGAAATAGGCAGTGAAGCAGCCAGGTGCCAAGCTTTTGTCAGGAATATCTTTGCTGTAATCAAGAAAGAGCACTATGACTTGGTTGTGATTGATGAGATAGGTCCTGCCCTTTCTTTTAGCCTATTCCCTGAGCAGGAGCTGGCTGAGCTTGTCAAGTCAAAGCCAGAAGCCACTGAGCTGGTGCTGACAGGCAGGGGATTCCCAGATAGCATCTTGAAGCTGGGGCATTATGTCACTAACATGTCAAAGGTCAGGCATATCTATGACCAGGGTGTGCAGGCAAGAAAGGGCATTGAGCTTTAGCTTGAAGAGGCTTTTAGCTTAAATAATTTTTTAGCTTAGATGATAGCAATAATACTTAGATGATAGTAATAATAACATCGCGGGGGATTTTATCAATGGTTTTTTTCCTTTTTCTTGGGCTGTTGGACTCTTTGGTGGCAGCCTTGATGCTGGCAACTCATTTCGGATTGCTGCAGGAATGGAGGATTGCTTTTATGGGAGCTGCTTATCTTATAGGCAAAGCAATCTTGCTAAGGGGTAGCTTCCTAAGCTATCTGGACATTGCCGCAGGCATATACTTCATCCTGATAATGTTGGGAGTACATACATTCCTTGTTTATGTTTTCGCATTATTGCTCTGCTACAAGTTCATTACAAGCCTATTGATGAGGGGCTGGGGATAAATAATTTTTAGAAATAGTTTCGAAAGGTTGAGGGTGAAGTTTTAGATTTTTTGCAACGATGACCTCTTTTGTCCCTGAGGGTATCTAGGAACTCGAGTTCAGACTTCGTTAGTCCACGGAGGTGTTCTGGGAAGTCCAGGTCAAACCCGGCCACCTCATTACTTTTTCTAGGCTCAATAGCTAAGAAAGTATTATGATAGCAATCAATATCCTTATCATCGCAGAGACAGCCATTGAAGGCTGCCTCGGCATAATCCTGGAATTTTGCTGCCATCATACCACTAATCTTGGCAAAGCCCTTATAAATAAGCTATGAAGCAATTTTCCATAGTTGAATACCACAAGCTTTTTAAACCATCAATCACCTTTCACTACTCTATGGTTTATTGGCTGGATTTTGTGTATAGTCCACCAGGATTCTATGGCAAGGACATAGCCATTGACATAATCAGCGCGATAGTTGTTATCATGATAGGGCTATTTGCCTTTAGGAATTTCCTGATTGACAAGAAAAACCATAGGCACCTGCTCTTGTCAACAGCCTTTGTTCTTTTAGGAGGCTCTTTTTTTGTCAAGGTTGTGACTAACATAATGTCCCATCACCAAGTCGGCTTGACCAAATACATGACAGGCTTGCTCATCCCTAACATCATACCTAAGTTCTCGCTCTTGCCGGCATTTGGATTCCTGGCCTATGCAATCCTGACCTTATTTGGCTTCTACATATTATATACTCTGACTTCAGATAAGGAAGTGCTAAGCTTTGACTACCTTGTCATCGCTTATTTCATAATCATATCCACCTATTTTGCCAGGTTCAACTACTCGCTCTTCTATGTCACAGCAACATTATTCCTGGCAGCCATCACCAGGAGATACTACCTATCCTACAAGAAGAGCCAATACAATAACACTATCCTGCTTTGCATGAGCTTCGGAATAATCACTCTAAGCCAGTTCGCCTTTATATTCACAGCATCAAACCACGCACTATACGTGGCTGCTGAGATAATACAATTGGTAGGATACCTTTTCCTTCTCTATACATTCATGATGGTGCTAAGAAATGCAAAGAAAAAGAAGTAGGCTAGACATAATTTATGACATGCTGCAGACTATCAGCAATAAAGGCGGCAGGATCAAGCCCACCCATCTCATGTACAAGGCCAATCTCTCCCATATCCAGATGAAGCAATATCTTGAGGAGCTAATGGCCAAGAGCCTGGTGGAAGAGGATAAGAAGAATGAGCGCTCCATGCTAGTGCTCACCCAGAAAGGCTATGCCTTTATCCAGCAGTTCAACCAGATGAGAGAGTTTGAGAAGACCTTTGGGCTTTGATGTTTTTCTATGGTTAATATTGAAAAGTTCTGTGCCAGTTCGCTGCGCCTTTTTCTAGTTTTTTTCATTTTTCGAAGGAAAAAGTAACTGGCTTGTCTTACGAGGTTATGTCGTATTTATTGACGAAATCAATAACATGACATTCAAAAAACCTGTTTTTTGTTAACCAGCTTGCTCACATAAGAAGGCACAGAACGAACTTTTCAATACATATTATAACTACGGCAACGGTGTATTACTGCATCCGCTGCTGTCAATCTGGCACTCTATGCATTGCAGGTCGCCGCTAATATAGCCAAAGTATGAGCAGTCATAAACCCCGAACTCATCCCCATCACATTCTTCACCCTCATCAATCACTCCATTGCCGCAGGGAGGCATGATGTTCTTGCCTTCGCAATCTGGTGGAGGGGAGATAGATAATATTCCCCATATATAGCACCCTTCATTTCTTTCCACCCAATTCGTCCCGATGACTTCATCATAATCAGGGTGCATGAGAGAATAGACAGTGAAGCTTATGTTAACAGGCTTGTTGCTCTTTGACCAGCGGGTGCTAAATGAGCTGAAGGAATAATTAACAAGGAAATTAAGCTGAAGAGTGTCATAGTAAGGCTGCTCCACGCTTTCCAGCACATAGCTGAATTCCAGGCTTTCAGGGTCAAAGGTGAGAGTGCCTAATGCCTGATGGAAATTATCATTAGTTGCTAGCAATGGGTTTATCATTATGCTGCCGGTCTCCCCATCCGTCATCAGGTCAACCACAGCTTCCTTGCTGAAGCGGGCAAAAGGCAAGGCGCTGGTAAGCTCAATCATCGCAGGCTTGGCAGCAGTTGCAAGTATCTCCTGAATGTAATAGTTGTCAAAGTCCCTGACAAAATGGTCCATCACTATCAGCCTGACCCTCTCAATATGGAACTCATCTTCCTTTTTCTGTATGTCTGATGCAGTGTTGAAATACACAAGCAGGAATAGCATGAACAATAGCACGGTTATGGAATAGAATATCCCTTTCTTGCCCACTTTTGCTTTTGAAAACAATCCTTGCATAAATCACCTCAGCCATACCTTGGATGTGAAAATAAAGGGGCCTTTGCTCCTAAGCCCTCCCCATTCATAAAATCCTGTTATTGCCCTTGAGCCGGTTATCAATAGGTCTGTAATGGGGTCCTGGCTTTCCTCGCCTATAGTGTATTCAAGCCTTACTAGCATGGGGCACACCCTTGTTGAGCCAACAAACCCATTGAATGTGTAAGCCATGACTGACGCGTTCCTTGTGCCATGGGTTAATCCAATGCCAGTAACATTGAATATTTCATTGCTTCCGCTGCCAGATAAGGGCTCTATCCTAAAGCCAGAACCAGGCAAAGGCTCGAAGTCAGCCTCATAGCTAAGAGGGGCTGATGCAGGGACATACCTTGAAGCCCTGACAGGAGTGAAAGGGTTAAGCACGATGATTGGGCTTTCAGCCAGGCAATCATGGGCTACAAAGCAGGCAAGGTCCCTGTTATTTATGCAAGTGGTGCACTCGTCCTTATCGCAATTGGAGTTCATGTCAAAGAAAGTAACAGGGCAATACCTTGAATAAACACCATTGTCAGTAAAGACTCTCACTGGAACAGTTTCAAATACAGGTCCGAAACCTACACTTCTGGCAAATATACGGCTATTACCTGGAGAGCCTCCGAGGTCAGATGTTATGATAATTCTGTCGCTTGAGCCTTCTCTGAAGTCATTAATATTACCATAATCACCTTCGAAATCAAAGATTTCATCCAATCCAATCTCAACTTGGCTTCCGCTATGGAGCAAGTATCTGGGTATTGGTAAGACACAGTCAATGTTGCCATTAGGAGCCCCTTCGCCAGTATATATGATCATGAGATTAGCCTCGTTTGTGTGCTCCTCCCCGCTTTCCCAGCAGCTGACGCTTACAATGTGCTCTTGCGAAGTTGACTCAGACCAGTCAGGATTATCAGGCACAATATGTATTTTTCCAAGAGGGTCTGTGATATCAGGCCCGGTTATGGAGAAGTTAACAGAACTGGACATGCTGAACTGAAGGCTGTCATCAGAACAAGGCAGTGTAGCGTATCTTCTTGAGACCATGCTCTCAAGCAGGTACTCATAGTAGCCTATTGGAAAGTATGAATAATCAAAAGATATGGTGGTATCATCCAATAAAAGCACAGGCTCTTCCTCAAGCATGCAAAACTGGTCACAGCCATCCCCGTTGTCTGCCAGCTCGCACAGAACAGGGTTTCCTCTCCTGCACCCATCATCGCACTCTTCCCCTACATCTGATGAATTATCACCACATCTTGGAGGCTCTGGAACACCTCTCATGCAATTTTCAAGGCACTCATCATTGAAGTAGCCAAACCCATTGTCACACTGCTCTCCGAGGCCTGGCTGGGCTATCCCATCGCCGCAATATTGGGAGATGCATTGGTTGTTGCAGCTATCACCGTCAAAAGTGTTGCCGTCATCACATTCTTCAAGCAAGCTATCCCTTCCATTGGGCTGCTGCACTGTGCCGTCATTGCAGAAAGTCCACCTGCAGATATTAGAGCACTCGTCAGAGTTGTCATCATTCATATCATCGCACTGCTCTCCAGAATCAACCACCCCGTTGCCGCAATTGGCTCCGCTAGGTGCCACGTAGTTGATGGTCAATACTGCACTGTCATTGATTGCGCCTGTTATACTGTACTCCGAGCTTACTCTTGTGAGCTCAAGAATCCTATAACCAATCTCCTGGTATATCTCCCTTAGCTTGTCGACGTTGCTGCTGTGGTTGTACACTCCGTCATTCATCTCAGCAATAGGCCTCATCAAGTACTCTGAGCGCGGGCAGTTCTCAATAAGGCCAAAGCTAATGGTATAAAATATTACGTTCAAGTCCTGGATGGCCCTTCCTGCAGAGAACATAGTATTAACCTCAGCCTGGCTGCAGCCCTCATCATCAAGCAAGCAGCCACCTATTCCCCCATAATAATAATCGTCCTCATCACAATAGTTCTGGCCTTGGGTGTCACAGAAGCCAGCGCACATCTCTTCCCCAAAAATGCTTGATATACTGACACAAGAGCCTTCCGCGCAATGCGTTGGCACTCCGTCTGTCATGAGCACTATGAATTTGACCCTATCCTCTCCGCTATTCTGGTTTAGGATATCATAACCTTCATTGATTGCGCAGGAAAGGCAAGTCTGGTCCATGCCTTGAGGGTAATTGAACAAGTAATCCAATATGGCGGAGAGGTCCTGAGGGTCTCCTCCATAGCTCATTATCTCATCCCTCATTATGAACAAAGGCCAAACCCTGTTGTTCTCATAGCTGAGCACGATTTCTGCTAATTCACTATCAAGGCATCTTGCAATGTGTGTTTTTCTTGTGTCATCCTCAAAATAAGTCCTGGTGAGGCAATCAGAGTACTGGCTGCCGACGCTAGTGCCTTCTCTCCAGCTGTCAACATCCTTTTTCATGCTGCCAGAGAAATCAGTAACCAATATGACATCTCCGTTGCCATATATAGTGATGTCCTCTGTGCCGCCAAGGCTCTCATCAACACAGTAGATGGTAACATCAAGGTTTTCTGATGTTGGGCTGTACCAGTCAGGAAGGTTGGTTTCGGGGTTTTTCGGTATGACTATTATCTCTCCTGCATCATTAGGGCCTATTACTCTGAAGTTCTCAGAGTCGGAGATGATGTAGCCAAGCTCATCCATGGAGCAAGGCAGGTCTGCTGTAGGAGGGATATCAATCATGTCATGCAAATCATAGAGCCTGCCAGATGGGTAATATGATATGTCGAACTCTATTGTCCTGTCAGAGATGTCAAGCACAGGATTGCCTGCTAAGCAGCCATAATAGCTTATGTTGATGCAGGCAGTAGTGGTCTCACCCCAAGGGTCTGTAACGTTGAAATAGAACACTTCCCAGAAAGTTTCTTCTGTATGGGCAGGGTCAACAGTAAAGATTAGCTGCCTGCTGGTGTCAAAGTCGCTGTTCATGTCAATATAGGCTCCGCCAGCTGATTCTGTGGAGTGGTGGAAAGTCCACGAAAGAGTGTCTAGGTCATCATTAGGGTCAGTGACCAAGGCTTCTTCTTCATCATCAATGTTCACTAGGTATGTGCTCTGGCCGCAGAATATGCTTCCTTCCTGGCAGACGCCGCTAGGTGGGAGATTGATAGGAGCAGGAGGCTCATTTATTTCAATGTAAAGGTCTGAAAGGGTGAGCATGCCCACAGTGGTTGAGTGGGCTGAGAACTGTATATCACAAGGGTCGCTGCTGCACACATCTAGGTTAGACTGGACCAGGCTCCTGAAATCAGAGCAAGTCGCAGATGAAGCCCCGCAGCTAGAGCCGTCCCATTGGGAACTCATTGCAAGCTGTGAAGGGTATCTCCATCCGAAAATATTGAGTGGGCTTGTGGAATTAATCCTCGGGGTTGGAAAATCCTGGACGCTGATGCTCTGGGCAATTTCGCTGTAAATCTGGGCTAGAGTTGCTGCATCAGGGGCGTGGTATAACAGGCCGTTAGTTGTTATCCTCTGCACTAGGGTCAAGTTTACATCATCAGCTTCACCAAACGCAATGCCATATATTGTTATTCCATTGGCTTCTGCGAGGTCTGATATGTTGATAGTATACCCTGTGGCTGCAGCTATACTTGCGCGATCAGTTCCTCCTAAGCAGCTGCCGCCATCATAATACCCTAATCTGTTATATCGGTAATTAGCAAGCCCATCAGTCATTACTATTATGTATTTAGGCGTACCTGGCTGCGCTCTAGAGCTCATAAGCTCATGCATAGCTAGCTCTATTCCACCGCCTATGTTGGTGAATTGTTCAGTCGAGTAATGATTAATAATGTTTTCTAGAATAGTCCTGTCACTGGTAAGCTGTAGGACGTTTTGTGGGTCTCTTGGGCATGTTGAGTAATTTACCAGACCTACGTGTATTGCGTTTAGGTTGACATTGTTCAAGAACTCTATAGCAGCTGTTTTCGCATCATTAATCTTACAAGGGTCGTCGATGCTGTAAGGTCTTAAATAATAAGGGCAATAGCCATCATCTGAAGGACTACCATCGAGGCAGTGGCAGTCATCATCCATGCTCCCAGATACATCTGTGACAAGTATCACGTCGGCTGGTTGGATGCTATTGCCTAGAAGGTCAAGACCTTCAATTACCATTCTGGCCTCAGTAACTGTCCCGTTTGGGATGCTTACAAAGAAATTACGCGTTAGATATGCTGTTTCATAAGAAAGGCTTATTTCGCTTGAGCCACCATTAAAAACAGTTACTTGTGCATAGGCAGATACAGAGAATATTATTATGATTATCATGCTGATTATGATATTGCTCCATAATTTATTGCTGTTTCCCATTTTAGTATTTTTTATCTTATTCATTCTGCTGTTAATAAGCATTCAGCTCTCAATTCAGGATTAACAATCACCTCACAGAACGCCTCCCTTTTTTCCACACCCATATTGAAATAATATTGGTCTAGACATTCCGCTTTTTTATCTTCGATAAGGCTTAAGCATTCGCTTTTAATTTGCATAAGGCTAGCGTCATCATTCAGGAAATAAACCTCAAAGCATTCTAGTTTTTTGCTTATGTCCGAGTTTAGGTTACATTCATACAAGTAATCCCTTATTATGGTATAAGCTTCCATTTCAAGTCCCTCAGGCACTTCCTCCAGCTTCCCTGTTATGATATCCATCTTTATCTGTTCAATCTCTTCTGGGCTTAGCTCCTGGCTTGTTGTCTTCTGCTCTGGCTCTGGCAGAACTGCCTCTGATTGGGTGCTGCCTCTGCTGCTCTCAATGCCATCTTGGCTTTCTTGGGTAGCTGACCCTGTTTTTTCGTTAGGAATCCCTGTTTCCTGATTGGGATTATCCGCAACACTCACTGCCCCTTTATTCTCAAGGTGAAGCATCAGTATAAGGGACCATAATATGATTAGAAATATCACTAGCACTATAATCAGCCACTTATGGCTTATGCGCCTGGTTTCAATGCGCTCTTCTAGGCTCTTAATTTGCCCAGGATTGGCTGGCTGCGCTGTTGGTGTAGTTGTTATGCTTTCCATTATCATTCCTCATGGCATAATGTACCTTTCGCTGTTGAAGAGCTCCAATGGTATGTCAGGAGCTGTTATCAGGGAGGTATAGAGTATTGCAAACCCGAACCTCCTGCTGTCAATAACCCTCTTCTCAACGAATATCTCGTTGATTATTGCCTTAACATCATCACCTGAATAGGCTCCTGTCTCTATGAGTTCAGTCATCACTGAAAGCAGGTTGGTATCCTTGTCCTGTAGGTATTCTCCGCAGACAACCTGCTCCAGCTCATCATAATTAGGGCAGGTGCAGGTGCTTGTATTATCAAGGTTAAGGCATAAGTCATGCGTGCTAGTGTAGGCAAGCACCCCTATAATGTCCTCTGATATCTGCTCTGTGAAATAGATGGTCTTGTTGACTGATGAGAACTTGTAGAACAACAGCGCCAAACCTATTATCAAGGCTATTATGGCGATTACCAAGTCTACTGTGAATAGATACGCTCTCTTGTTCTTTCTTAGCCTGTTCATATTGCTTTTTTATTATTTTTCAGCTTATTATTTTAGCCTAGTCATTGCTTAATTTGCTTTAATCATTTCTTGCAGATGACTATATTCATCTGCACTATCCTGTTATAATCAGGGCTTCCCTGGTCAAAGAGCACTGGCTTGAAAAGTGAGATGGCTTGCTTATACTCTTCGCAAGGGTTTTCTCCTGAGGCAATAACCTCATCACAGCTCCTAGCAGGCTGGCTTAGCTCGCCTAAAACCCTTAATCCTGCTCCGTTCATTCTTATGAAAGTGCCGTCGTTGTCTGTGAAGTAAAGGCATGTATCATAGCCAGCAGCATCCATGCCTATTCCGTGCGCCCCATTGATTTCCCCGACTGTATAATTGTCGATGCTCTGCACCTCATCTGCAAACTCAGCCAGCTTGTCAGAGTCAATACGATAGTTGCTCATGAACCTCCTGTCTTCATCATCAAACCTAAGGTTGTTCTCAAGATTGGCAAAGACATACTCCAGCTCAAACTCATGCTTCTGTATAGTCCTTTGGGATAAGAAGAAAGCCCCTATGAAAATCACTATGAAGATGACGAATATCACTAGGGTAGTGGTCATGTCAAAGGTTATTATCTGGGCTTTTTTTGACTTGTCCATTGGATTACTCCCATTTTCCTATCATGATAGCTCTATGTCAAGGGTGTTGGCATCAGCATCCTTTCTTATGGTGACTGTCAAGCCAGAGCCGCTGGTTGAATTGATTACTGGAAGGAAGGTTTTGGCTAAAATGGCTCGTGTATCATTGTTCCTTATTATTAGCATGTTGTCAGGGTCATCCCTGACTTCTATGTCTATTGTGACTTCATTTACCCTCTTGTTGAGGGTTATGTTAGATTCAAAGTCAGCCTCTGAAAGCGAGGCAGTGATAGCCCTGGTCTTGATGTCTCTCACTATCTTTTCAGGAAGGTTCCTGGCCTCAGAAGTCTTCTCAAGCCAGCCAGGCAAGAAAGCTATGAGCACAGCCAGCATGAACAATATTATGGTGAAGAGTGCAATGAATTCAACTGAGATCTGTGATCGCTTCATTTTAATCAAGGAGTAGTCAGTTTGTGGTGATGTTGCGATAATAATCAATAATTAACTATTTTTGGCTGTTTGGTGATCGCCTAGGTATTGTCCACTGGGTTAATGAATACTTTGGCTTCGCTGGTCAAAGGAACATACTTAGTCTCTATCTTGAACTCTTTCTTGCCAGGCTTAAGCACATATCCCTTGAAATTATAAAACTTGCACTTAGCATCTGGCTCATTGCACTCAGGCACATAGGCTTTGGTGCTGCCATCTGCATCATCTGGGTCTACCAGGTCTGGATGGTCTGCTATCAAGGGAACATTCGAGGGGAAGAACATCCTAAGCACCTCTTTCCTGTCATTTATGATGATGCCTACGTAAGAATAGTTTTTGGAGCCCATGCTCATGTCCATTATGAAAATCTTCTCAACATTCTCAGGAACATCATAAGCAACTATCTTCTTGGAGTAAATGCCTAGGTAATAAACCTGCTGGGCGTTGTTCACCAAGCCATTGCCAAGCTCATTGGCTTTCTGGGCATTGATACTGCCATAAACCCCTTTGTTGGTCATTGAGTAAAGGAACACCACTGACGGGACAATTATTATGAGCAGCACAAACCCAGTCAGAATCATGTACTCTATGGACAATTGTGATTTACTATTTAGCATGAATATTAGCTCCCTCTTTTTAGTTCACCCACCTTTAACTGAAAATTGAAAAATAAAAATAATTTAAAGAATATTAGGCCTTAAGAAGTGCCTGCTGTGCCCCCTGATGACTTGACTCTTATGGAACCAGTGGTCTCCATCTCTATGGCACCACCCTGGAATTCGTACTTGAGTGTTAATGGCCCTCTTAGTATTTTACCAGCCTCTCCACCACCATCAGTGAATTCAACAGCTCCAATGTCTCCGGGAGCTATAGTAGCTGTGTTAGTGTCTGATGATATACTGCCATCAAAGTTAGTGCCAACTTCATCAGTAACAAAAGCCTGCATGCTTACTATTGGTTTTTGCCCTGTGTTCCTTATGCCAAGCTTTAATCCATCTGCTGTGTATGCCCACTCCTCGCACTTCACGTCACCGCTGCCTCCAAGGTCGCACTTGTCTGGCAGGTAGGCTGTTACATCAAGCACCTTGAAATACAGCAATCCTCCGATAACTGACAGTGTCACCAATATGACCAAGCCATAGATAATCATGGTCTCAATCGATAACTGGCCTTTTTTATCTCTCATTCACATCACCCTTTTTGCTTTTTTATTTCTCTATATAGACATATTATATTTACTATATTATTGTAACTTTAAATATTGAGAATACCCCTATTTAAAAGTTTCGATAGTCAGGATTATTAAAAGATTTGCGCCTTGCGAGCCTTTGGGAACGATAGCGAAAACAAAACACGCGGTAAAAGAACCTATTAGGAATTCGATGCGAGCGCGCTACGAAATACTACTTTACCTATCTCCTCAGCACCAAGGCTCCTGATGAGCAGTCATAGTTGGCTGTCACCAAGGCTATTATGTCAAGGTTCTTCAGGTTAGGGCTCTTGAGTGTGGTGTGCAGGTTGTAGAGGATGTCTGCATGGCCAAGGTGGCCTTTCTCTGACGAGGCATTATATATTTTTGCAGTGTCAATCTTCAGCCTCTCTCCCAATAGCTTGGTCTCTTTTACTGATAGCTGGGTCTTGATGAAGTGGTTGATGTCGCTCACATCAAGGTTGATGGACTTCATGCAGAAATCAACCACCTTGTAAGCGTTCTCCACCCATCTCTCAGTCATCTTGGAGATTATTTTCTGGTTCTGAACGTTCTTAACAATGGCTGTTGTCTTGAACCTTTGCATGAAATGCTGCAGCTTGGAGTCTTCATGCAGGCTTTTGAGCAGTATGTCATCTATGAAGTTAGTGTAATGGTCAATGACGAAGTTTGATGCAAGGATCTTGTTGTTGTTGGCTTCCTTGCTCAGCACCACTGCTGCTGAGCCGTCCCCGAATACCATGTGGTTAATCCTTGATGTGTTGCCCTTGAACAGGTATAGCTCGTCAAACTCCTGGGCAGCCACCACTACTGCATTTATGATGTTGTAGTTGTTCTTGATAAGGTCGTTTGCGACCTGTATGCCTATCAGGCCTCCTATCAATCCCCCGTCGATGTCAAACCCGTATGCTGCTTCCTCTGCCTTCAGGTTCTCTATTATCATGGATGAGAAAGTCCTGGCGGTCTTCTGCCTGGTTATGCCCTTGCAGAATATTACCACGTCAATGTCTTTTGCATTTATCTTGGCATCCTTCAAGGCTTCTTGCACTGCTTTGGTAGCCATGAAAAGCTCATCTTCCTTTGGTCCTGCTATGTGTATCTGCTTGACCCCGTGGTCATTGAGGAGGGAATGATAGTTGAACTTGTACTTGTTTGCCAGCTCCTTGATGTCCAGCTTTTCCTTAGGGAAATATGCTCCAGTCCCCTTTATCCCTATCATTGCTGATGTTGGCATAGTGTCCCCTCATACATTGAACATCTGGAAGAAATAACTGAAAAGGTACATGAATATCCTGTAGCTTAGGATGGTCGCTACGGCATAGAATATCATCTGCTTATACCCTTCCTTGATGCTTCCGTTCTTAATTATTGAAACAATCATGGCTGTAGTCACTGCTATTATCATCAGTGCAAGGGCTGAGAACCATATGAAGTGCTCATTGTTAAGCCTTACTTCGCTCAGGGCAATAGGCAGCACAACATTGGTAGTGACATCAGTTATCTTGGCAAGCATGGTCTTTATCAAGTCTATCAAGTGGTAAGACAGCGCAAACATGGCAGGGGCTATTATGATGGTGACAACCCCCAGGAATATCCTGTAGCTGGCAACGCTGGCTACCACCTTTTTCTTGAGGTACCTGGTCACTTGCAGGTTATCATACACCCTGCTTACCAGCTGCGCTGTCTGCGCACCTTTTTTCCAGCTAGTGGTTATAAGGTCAAAAGTCTCCTCAATCACATCTGAGTCGAAGCTGTTGGTGAACTCCTTGATGGCAGCGTCAGTGTCATGCCCTAGCCTTATCTTCTTGCAAACTCTGCCTATCTCCTCAGTCAGGTAGCCAAACTCTTTTTCAGTGGAGTTTTCAAGAGCCTCTTCAAGGCCTTGGCCTGCCTTGAGGTTGAGCGAGAGCTCTGAAAGGAACTCTGGAAAGACATCCTCCATTTTCTTGGTCTTGTAGAATATCTTGGCATCTAGGTAGAGCTTGTAGCTGAAAGTGGCTATGGCCAGCAGCAAAAAAAATATTATAGGTATGAAGATGATGGAGAATACTACCTTGGCAATTATGTTAAAGTTGTACGCGTAGCGAGTGGTTAGGAAGAACAGGTCAATCCCTATTGAAAGAATGATTAGGCAGTAAACTGCCAAGCCAAACCCATGGTAAGGCACCTCAGGGATGCTGGCCCTTTCAAGGTAATGTATCACTGTCTTCCTTTGCTTTTTCGGTATGATTGCATCACCAATAGTCTCAGTGAGCAGGAAGCCCTTGTTCTTCTTTTTGTAAGGCTTTTTCTCCTCCAAGTCATTTTTAGCCTTATCACTAACTTGCAGGTTCGCACTTTCACTATCCGGAATCATTTCTCCAGGACTCATAGCTTCACCATCGGCCTAGTGCTCTGGAATATCTTTACAAAAAACAGCTGCAATATGATTATGAGTATCAGCAGGATTAAAAATACAGGGAAGAACTCAATCTTGAAGCCAATCACTGAAAGTATCAGCACCATCCCTACAACCCCTATGGCTGGCAGCACAGTGCCGAATATCATGTAGAACATGGACAAGGGATTAAGCCTTTTCTCGTACTGCTCAATCTCAACTATCTTCTGCTCTGACAGCTGCTGAAGGGTAGCCTGCAGGTTGACCTGTATGTCAGTGCCTGTCTTAAGGGATTTCTTGATAGGCTCAAGCACCATCCTGAAGCTATCACTAGGAGTGTACTTGATAGCATCCTCGATTGCCTGCTCGATGTTCTTGCCAAGGTATATCTCAGAGGCTATCTTGCCAAAGTACTTGCTTGACTTGGCCTTGGTATAAGAGACGTTCTCCAAAGCGCTTATTAGGGAATTGCCTGACTCAAGCAAGGTAAGCATCATCCTGCTTGGAGTGAAGATATCGCTCTCAATCTCCTGCCTGACCTTGGCTATGTTGAATTTCGGGATTTTAATGCAAATAGTAAACATGATTATGAAAAAAAACACAAATACAGGTATGGTCAGGAGGTAAAGCTTTCTCTGTATGAGGATTATGACGAATATAAGAGAAAGGTTGAAGGCAAAGACTAATGACATCAATAGGCACTTGTTCACAAAAGCGCCTACATCAGTCTTCATCTGCGCCATCCTTAAGTCTTCCTTAAGGTTAGGGAAGAGCTTGTTTGCAAATGCTTCGCTTTCCTCAGTTATCTTTATCACCAAAAAGCTTTTTCATAAGGTATTCCTTGTTGATGTAATAATAGCTTATAAGCAAGGCTATCTCCTCATTGCTGGTTATGTTGTTCTGTGTCAAGTACTTGAGGATTTTCACCTTGTCGTTTATTTCCCTGTCAACCTCTGACTTGCTGAGTCCAGCGAAAAGCTCCAAGGTCTTGTAAAACATTATAGGCTCCTTGATCTTTACGAGCTTGTCATCCTTGAAATTATAGCTGAAAAGCAGGTTATAACCTCCGTCCTCAAGCACCTCTGCCACCTGGAAAGTCCTCCTGGTGTTAGTCCTCCTGTTCCTGTTCTGCACAAAGATGAGGTCCACTGCTGAGAGCAAGGTCTTGGCAATGCCTATGGGCTCTGTTGTGAGCCTGATGATAGCCTCATGAACTGTGTTGGCGTGCAAGGTGGCATAGACAGAGTGGCCTGTGTGCATGGCTTCGAAAAGAACTTCAGCCTCTCTCTTTCTCCTGATTTCTCCGACAATAATCCTGTCAGGCCTCATCCTAAGGGAGTTGACAATCAGGTCAAGCATAGAAACCTCTCCTTTTCCTTCGGGATTGGGAAGCCTGGTCTCCATAGGTACCCAGTGAAGGGTCCTGGGAAGCCTTATCTCCCTTGTGTCCTCAATGCTCACCACCCTGTGGTTAGGTGGGATGAAGATGGTAAAGACATTAAGCGTGGAAGTCTTTCCAGAGCCTGTGCCTCCAACAATCAGGATTGACAGCTCATACTGGATGGCAGTCCAGACCAAGGCTGCAGTGTAATAATCAATGGTGCCGCTGATGATGAAGTCAGTGATGGACCAGGGTGACTCTGCAAACTTCCTTATGGTAATGGTGTTTCCTTTTGTAGTGATTGGTGCTAGAGTCGCGTTGACCCTGTCCCCGGTCTTAAGCCTGGCGTCCAGCAATGGAGTAAGGGTGGTTATCATCTTGTCCATGTTCCTGCCTGCCAAGGTGGCATAATGCACTACTTCTGCCTCATCATCAATGATGATATTGCTCTCTAGCCAGCCGAACTTCTTATGATAGACCCAGATGGGCTCAAAGGCGTTGTTGATGACAATCTCCTCCAAGTGCTTGTCCTTGAGCAAGAACTCAACTTCGCCCATGCCAAGGCTTGTCAGGATGATGTAGTCAGCAAAGATGTGCAGCCTGTCATCAGGAAGGTCAGGGAACACTTCCTTCATCACTTCCAAAATCTTTTTCCTGTACTCCAGCCTGACCACATTCTCTTCCTCATGGCTCTTGAACACTATGCTAAAGGTAATCTTGCTGATGACCTCTTCCTTTATCTTCTCAATAACCTGTTGGGTAACATCACTAACCCTGAGCAAGGAGACAATATAGAAAGGCACAGCCTCCAGCTCCTGCTTGATTATCTCCACTTCCACCACCATCTTCTCTACATCTATATTATAGCTGTCCATCTTGGTGATAGGGTCTGTTATCTTCTTATCCATGTTCTTCATGAAGTTAGCCAGGTAGTACTTGCGCACATTCAGGTAAGTAGCCTTGGTCTCCTCGTCATCCCTATGCCTTAGGTAGCGGTAAAGGTCATAGATGAGCTTGTTGGCAGCCTTGACGTTCTGGAAGCTCTTGAAGAACTTGAGCTTGTTGATGAGCTCTGTCTCATCCACGTTCTTGAACTCAGGCTCAGGGCTGCTCAAATACTTGATAGTAGGTCCCTGTATGTTCTTGTAGTCAATGTCCACCAGCCCTAGCTGCTCAAGGTACCTGCTTATCTTGGTGACGCTAGAAACAGGTATGTCCAAGGCCTTAGCCAGGCTCAGAATTGAGACGTGCTTTTTTTCCTCTACAATACTGAATAGATTATCGATTTTTGTTAAAAACATAAGTACCCGCCTCTTTTTTGCTTATAATACCCTTATTCCTATTTCTTGCCCTTAGAAGCTTATATATTTTACGCAAAAGCCTTTGTTTACACAAAGCCTTTAGGGAAATCAGGGACATGCGCTCGCTTCGCTCACTTAGTCCCAATTTTTTTATCGTCGGAAAATATTAAAAAAGTCGCTGCAACCGCAGACAAGTGCAACGTCATGAGCAAAGGCGAGTGACTTGCACTGTGGTTGCTTGGGCTGGGGTTGGGCCCTCCGGGCTGCCCAAAGCGACTTTGCGGCTTTTTTGCCTTGCCTACAGTTTTCTCGTCATTTCTTTCAGCCCGGCAATGTACTTTTCAACATCAGCACAGAATGCTACCATCTCATCCCAGCCAGCCTTCCTGCGGCGCAAATCCATTGCCTTATGGATGATATGGCTTTCCTGTTTTCTTAGGAAATGCTGGAGCCTTTTCCTGTCAGGATGATAATTGTATCCTTGGAACATCATGGCTTCTACTCTTATAAGCTCAATGATGAATTTTGGGAAATCCTCAACAGGAAACTTCTGCTTTTTAGCCCTAAGGTCTTTTATGGCCTTTTCTATGAACTCAATGAGAAAATTAGCTTCGTCTTTTAGCTGCATTGGCTTGACAAAATCTTTCTTGTAATTGAATTTCTTTCCCCATACTAACTTGAAAAAAGGAAACCTTTGGGCCAGCCTTTCAGGCCGCATCAACTTTCCAACCATGCTTCTTGGCTTGCCACTTTGCAGCTCATCAAGGAAAAAGCCCCTGAACCTGCATTCGAATCCCTTACATAAGCTCTCTTTTTGCTTTTCAAGCTCTGAATTGATTGCTTCTTCCTCTGCTGGATTAAAATCCGAGCTCATGACTCCAAAGAAGTCAATGTCGCTGTCAGGAACCCTTTCTTTCCTTGACAATATTGTTCCTGCAAGATAAAGCGAGATGAGCCCCCTGCCCTCTAGCCTACTGACAATAAACTCGGCAATATTAGAAACAGTAGCGTTTATTTTTTTATCTTCCTTGTTTGCAAAAGGCCACATGCCCTTTACTGCTGCTGCATGGATTTTAATACTTATCGTTAAATTTTAATATCTTGAGTATTTACTATGCGTATCAGGGGGTGATTTTTTGGCAGAGGAAAGGGAAATTGGGAAGATATCGCATTTTTACAGCAAGATAATGGTCGCTGTGATTGAGCTCACAGACACCTTGAAGGTAGGGGATACCATCCATGTCAAGGGAGCCACGTCTGATTTCACCCAGAAAATTGACTCCATGCAGATAGAGCATGAGCAGGTGCAAGAGGCAGGCGCTGGCCAGAGCATAGGCATGAAGGTGAGCGAGCCTGTAAGGCAGCATGACGCGGTGTTTGTTGTCGAGGAATAAAATCAATTTTACGGGCTCATAGGAATTTTTTTCTTCTTGTAGAACCCTTTTTCATTAAACTTATAAATAAATAAATAACTTGTGAGGTTAGCATGGAAAAAGTTGTGGTTATTGGTGGGGGAACAGGCTCTTACACAGTCCTGCGAGGATTGAAAAAATACGATATTGAGCTCACAGCAGTAGTCTCGATGATGGACAGCGGAGGGAGCACTGGCAGGCTAAGGGATGAGTTTGGCTTCTTGCCGCCAGGAGATGCTAGGAGGTGCCTGATAGCCTTGAGCCCAGATACTGGAATGCTAAGGAATCTTTTTGAGTACAGGTTCAACAAGGGCACAGGCCTTAATGGGCATAACCTAGGAAACCTTCTTCTCACTGCTTTGCGTGACATAACCGGAGCTGAAGAGGCTGCAATACAGGAAGCAGCCAAGATTCTTAATGTGAAGGGAAAGATACTTCCAGTCACTACCAAGAACTGCCATCTCGGAGCTGTGCTTGAGAATGAGCAGGTTGTTGTCAGCGAGACTAACATAGATATCCCAAGGCATGATGCTGGCTTGAGGATAAAGGAATTGTTCCTTGCCCCAAGGCCTCCCAAAGCCTATGAAGGGGCTGTGAAGAGCATTCTTGAGGCTGATAAGATTGTTATCGGCCCTGGCGACTTGTACACTAGCATCATACCCAACCTGTTGATTTCTGGCATACCTGAAGCTATAAAAGAATCAAAGGCAAAGAAGATTTATGTTTGCAACATCATGACCAAGCACGGAGAGACGACCGGCTTCAAGGCTTCTGACTTTGTAAAGGAGCTAGAGAAATACCTTGGCAAGGGAGTGCTTGACTATGTGGTATGCAACAACAAGAAGCCTGCTCCTGACTTGATGAAAGAGTACAAGAAGGAAAAGGCAGAGTTTGTAGAGCCAGACCTGAAGAGCAACGGCTACAAAATCGTTAAGGCTGACTTGCTTGACAAGATTGACCTGGCAAGGCATAATCCTGATAAATTGGCAAAGACCATAATGAATATATGATGTGCAGAGCGAAATAATCCCGTCGTTGCCTGCTTATGCAACGTTTACGATAGTAAACTTGCATGGCACGGCGAAGATGAGCGAGCTTGTGCGAGCGAATCTGAGTAGGGCTTATTTCGCTAACTGGTGATATTATGATAAAGCTCATCATCTTTGACCTTGACAACACGCTTTTTGACACTTACAACCAGCTTGGTGTTGAAGTTCTTGATAAGATGATTGCCAGGATGAGAAAGGTTGGCTTGACCAAGGAACAGGAGAGGCTTCTTAGGAAGAAATACATAATAACAGGCTTCAGGATAATCGCCAAGGAGCTTGGGCTGTCAGAAAAAGTGAAGAAGATAGGCATGGGCACTTACACTAATATGGATCTTTCGCATATAACCCCTTACAAGGACGTGAAGCTAATAAGCAAGCTAAAGCAGAAAAAAGCACTGGTGACTTCTGGCTCTGGCGAGGTGCAGCTAAAGAAGGTCAGGATCCTGAAGATAGGGGGCTTGTTTGGTGATATTGTTGTTGACAAGTCAAGCAGCCCTGACAACAAGCAAAGGATATTCGCAAGGCTGATGAAAAAATACAGGCTAAAGCCCAAAGAAATAATGGTAGTAGGAGATAACCCTGACTCAGAGCTGGCTGCAGGAAAAGCCCTTGGCATGGTGGCTGTGCAGATATTAAGGAGGCCTGGCATGCTGAAAGGAAAGGCTGATTACTATGTCAAGGGGTTAGATGAGGTTAAAAAGATAGTTGAAAGCATGGTTGACTAGCGCTTTCTATATTTGAACCTCTTATTGTATTTCTCGTGGTCTAGGATTTCTATGATGAAGGCTATTATTTTTATCTTGTTTTCATTATCTCCTGCTGTATAAAGCATTCGCCAGAAGCATGGAAGTTCCACTCGCAATAAGATATCCACTGAATAAATCCTTTTGTATTCTTTCGGAATAAGCTTTCTTGGGATAATCTCCCCGTAAAAAACATTTGACTTTATCAAGTCTATTTTTTTGTTTATGGCATCGAATAGCATCCTGTCTGCTTTTGAAGAAAGCGCTCTTTGTCCCAGCTCGCCATAAACCTTTTGGGCTTCATCAGAAAATTTTATTTCAACTGGTTTTTTCATGAAAGGATATTGTTTAAGAACTCATTTATATAATCTATCTGTTAAATTTCGCAAGAATTTCCTCGTAAGTAGAAGCTTTTCGGAGTGCTTCCTGGAATTTCAGGCTTGGATTATGAATCCAAAGCATCCCTTTGACACCTATTGCTATCTTATTGCTCTTGTCAAGATAATCCAGGACCTCGATCAAGGTGTTATGATTAACTTGCTTTGGAAGAGCCTTCTTAAGCTGAGCCACAGTCAATAATCCTGTCTCAGAGTCCTTAAAGGCCTTCTCAACCATGAGGATAGTCTTAAGATTAGGATAATGCGAAGGCTTGGGCTTGTTTGCTTTCTTTTTCTTTTTAGCCATAATAATCACAAAAAGTTATTAATCGATAACAGATAGATACTAATATGTATTTAAAGGTTGCGATTGCGCTAACTCTCTTTTGCCTTCTTCCATAGAATCTCAAAATAAGCTCTGTATGATTCTGCGTTCTTTTCGCTTGTTATCAGTACTGCTAAGGGTTCATTCTCCCAGATGATGTTTAGCACTTTGTCTTCGAAGACGCATATCGTGGTCGGCTGGATGAATTCTTCATCAAGATATCTTACCTTATAGGGAAGCTTTTCAGTTATCTTTGCCTTTTTGCTTACCAGAGCCCTGCCAGTAATATTGTTCTCTTTGAGCTTAAGATGCCACTGATTGTAATATGAGCCCAGTGTTTGTTTTGCGCCCCAGCCTGTGGCGAAAAGAAGCAGTTCTGTCTTGGAACGGGTTATGTCCTCAAGTACGTTCTTGACGCCTTTAAGCCCCTTATAGACTGTTGCCTCTTCTTGCTGCCTGGTTATCTTCCTCCTTGCTTCAAGTTCAGGGATGACCTGTTTCAGGAGCCTTTCCTTTGCTTCAAGCTCTTGCCTCTGCTTCTCTATATAATTGGTGAGCTCGTCTGCTTCTGCTGCCTGGAAGTGCTTGATGTTCTTGATCATTACAAATGTTGCCAGGCCTTTCTCTATGAGCCTGTCAAGATTGAAATAGACTATGTTCCTGTGATATTTGGTCTTCTTGATGATGCTACCCGCAGTGGTCAGGCCTGTGTCCAATAGGGCTAGATATACTGTTGCCTCATTCTCAGTCAAGCCTAGCTTCTCTAATTCCTCCTTCATAAGGCCTTTTTGGTCTGGGAAGTATATAATTCTTTCTATTGTCACCCCATATGTGACAACTAGCATTTATATATTGAAACTACCATTAAGTAGTAATAAGAAGCTGAGAGGGCTTTGAAAGAAAAAAACAAAACAAAGAATCAAAACAAGAAAGGAGGCGATGAAAAATGGTTGAAGAGCAAAAGAAAGCAGAGGATCTGGAGAAGAAACTCCAAGACCTAAGAATTTTGAGAAATATTGCTAAGATATATCTCTTCGATGATTTGAAAGATGTTTTGAAAGCGGCAGCAATACCTGCAGGAGGATGCGTTGCAGGTTATGTTGCAGGACGGTTGTTTGGATTCCAAACGGTAGAATTAATTGGCAGTGGTGTCTTAGGAGCAGAATTGGCGGCCCTTATGGCATATATTGATCCAATGTGGGGGGATAACAAACTCAGAAAGAAACATGCTGAGGCCATCAAACGCATTCCTTCGGATATTGGTCATTATATCGGAAGCATGTATGCAATTTACAAAGCAAAAAAGTCAGAGAAGTAAAAAAGGAAAACAAAAAAGGAGGCGATGAAAAATGAAATGTTTGGAACATTTAGTTTGTAAAGATAGGCTAAGAAAAGAATTCAAGCATTTGGTGTATGAAGGCATAAAATACCATGGCCAAGATTACCACTCTTCCTACTATACTTTAGCTAAGAAGTTGTTAATAGAACATAAAGAGGAGATTGGTCAGAAATATGCCTTGAAGCTGATTGCAAAGGGAATAAATCACCTTCGCAAGAAAAAAGGTCAGTATCCGGCAATGAGATTGTACTCTTATTTCGATGAATTGTTGCCAGAATTGCCTTATATGAAAATTCAAGTGCAACCCGCGTTCCAGCTTAAGAAAGAGAGAGAGCTAGAACCACAAGAACTAGTGGTTAAGGCAGGTTATCGTGTCTGTTGCCATTGAAAAAAGAAGTAATAAAAACATTGCTAGGATATAAGCTAAAGAATTAGGAATAAAGTCAAAAAAACTTTTTTTCTTTTTTCAATTAACTTTTTATAAGCAAAAAGGAGGGATGAAGAATGTCACTTGAAGAAAAAATCAATGAACTGGAGATAAGGAGGATTTTGGTAGTGGATGATAAGCCTGAAAACATTGCTGCAGCAAAGCAATACTTCGGGGCTTTGGAGCAATATGGAGTGAAAGTTGAGTATGCACAATCTGCAAAACAGGCAGAGGAGATGATAAAGAGTGCATTCCAGGCAAAGGATAAGTACTCAATCGTCCTGAGTGACCTTGAAATGGAAAGTCCAAAATGTGGGTTGGATGTTATCAGGCAGGCAATCGAATATCTTGCTCAAGGATTTATTGTCTCGGGGTTTGATGGATCATCAACGGGCCACGGGATGTATACTAAGATTTATCCTAAAAAAGTTTTACCATCATATATTGAAGGAACAAAACAAAAAGCTTGGGTTTGGGAAAAAGCTTTTGAAGCTGTTATTAAACACATCGCTACCGAAGGTAAGGCTTTATTTGATAGCACCGAAAGGTTTTACAGGTTGCTAAAAAAAGAAGTCACTCTTACAGATTATCTAGTGACCTCTGGTATGTATCCATTTCGTGAGCTTGCTGGGCTTGAAAGATAAACTATTTTTCAATTAACTTTTTATATTATGATGAGTTAGTCTGTTCGTATGAAGACAGAACTCACATCGCTAGACCTGCATTACTTGGTCAAGGAATTCCAAGAGCTAGTCGGAGCTCGAGTCGACAAGTTCTATGAGCAATCCGAGGACAAGAAAGAATTTCTTTTCGTCTTCCATAAGTCTGGTGCTGGCAAGCTCATGCTCAGGATTCACCTTCCCAATATTGCTTACTTGACTGAGTACAAGCAAGTCTTCCCAGAAACCCCTCCTGGCTTTTGCGTATTCCTGAGAAAGCACCTTGGCAGCGGGAAAATCAAGCAAGTGCGGCAGAAAGGATTTGACAGGATACTGGAGATTGTGTTTGACACAAAAGAAGGAGTGCGCATCTTGATATGCGAGCTTTTTAGCAAAGGCAACATGGTATTGGTTGATGAGGATTATAAAATCAAGGGCTTGCTTGAGAGCCAGAACTGGGAAGCCAGGACTGTAAGGGGAGGGGCTAAGTATGAATACCCTCCCAGCCAGGCAGCCACGTCCGAGCTAGGCGAGGACCAAATAAAAGAAATAGTAGCGAAATCTAACAAGGATTCAATAGTCAAGACATTGGCAATGGACTTAGGATTGGGGGGTTTATACGCAGAAGAAGCCTGCTCAAGGGCTAATATTGGCAAGGACAAGAAAGAGCTTGGGTCTGATGAGCTAAAAAGAGTTGTTGGTGCTGTAAAAGAGCTATTCAATCATGAAATCAAGGCTAACAAAGTAAACGACGAAATCGTGCCTTTCTATCTGGCCGCGGGCGCAACGGACAAATCTGAGCGAGTTGATTATGACAGCTTCAGCAAGGCTCTTGATGACAGCCTAAGCATAAAAGCAATGCATGTTGCTGAGGATAAAGTAATCAAGGAAAAGCAGACCAAGCAGGACAAGACAAGGATTGTCATTGAAAAGCAAGAGCAAAGATTAAAAGAGCTTGAGCAAGGAATCGCTGACAACCAGCGCAAAGGAGAGATGATTTACGAGCATTACCAGGAAATAAAAGAATTGCTTGATAACATAAATCTTGACAGGAAGAAGATGGGTTGGGATGAGTTGAAAAAGAAATACAAGGACAACAAGCTGATAAAGAGCATCAATGAGAAAGAAGGGAAGATTGTTGTTGAGCTGTAATACTATTGGCTTTATTCACTCGCCTTCAAATTCTATCAGGTTAAAAACAGGATAGCCTTCTAGTTTTTTTCTACCTTTGAGCTCAGGAAGCTCCACTACAAAGCAGCACTCCACGACTTTTCCACCCAGTCTTTCAACCAGCTTAATAGCCGCAAGCGCAGTTCCTGCAGTAGCCACTAAATCATCAACTATAAGCACTTTCTGGCCTTTCTTAATAGCATCCTCGTGAATCTCAATGGTATTCTTGCCGTACTCTAATTCGTACTCTTCTTTAATTGTCTTGTAAGGAAGCTTGCCTGGCTTTCTCACAGGCACAAACCCTACTCCGAGCATGTAAGCCAGCACTGCCCCAAAAACAAATCCCCTGCTCTCAATGCCTACAACAACATCAATCTTCTTGCCCTTGTACCTTTTGTACAGCTCGTCACATGTTTTCTTGAAGGCCTTGGGATGCTGAAGAAGCGTGGTGATGTCCCTGAACATTATCCCTTGCTTTGGAAAATGAGGTATGGTGCGGATGTGCTCCTTTATCCCTTCTGCTCCTTTTATTTTCTTCATTCATTTCACCTTAGGAATAGTGGCCAAGAGTAGCTTGATGACTTTATCCACATTCTCGCTGAATATCTTGAGCACAGCCTCCCAGGTTACTGGCTCTTCTCCCTCCCGCCAGCAATCATAGTCAGTGCTCATGGCAACAGCAGCATAAGGCATTCCTGCCTCATTGGCAAGCCCGCATTCTGGAGCAGTGCTCATGTTAATCACATCAGCGCCCCACTGCCTGAACATATGGCTTTCTGCTTTTGTTGAGAACCTTGTCCCTTCAATAGTTATCACAGTTCCTTTTGCATGATGCTTTAGCTTCAATTCCTTGCAGCCTTTTATGAGCAATTCCCTTAGCTTCTTATCAAATGGCTCTGCCATTGAGCAGTGCAAGGGCTTGTGAGGCTCAAAACTATCCCTGAATGAGACACGCCTTAATCTTGTGAAGTCAATGAACTGGTCAACTATTACCAGGTCTCCCCTGCCTATCTCTTCCCTTAGGCTTCCGACAGCAGTAGTGGCGATTATGTGAGTGCATCCGACTTTCTTGAGCGCATGGATATTGGCCCTGCTGTTCACATGCGTCGGTGGGATGGTGTGCTCCCTGCCATGCCTTGCCAGTATCACAACTTCTACGCCGCCTATCTTTCCTGTCTTCAATGGGCTGCTGGGATTGCCATAAGGAGTCTTAACCTTGACATCCTTTGCATTCTTCAATATATCGGGGTTATCAAGCCCGCTTCCGCCGATGATTCCTATCTTAACCATCTAATCACTTCCTGGTTTAGGGCTTTTGCTTTGGTAGTCCTGGAAAAACCCAACCAAGTACTTCTTGGTGTCATTGTCCTTTTTGCAGGTAAAGACGACTTTATCTTTCTCTACACTGCCAAGAAAATAAATGCCAACTGGCTTTTCTGCGTTTTCCTGGTTCCTGCCAAGAATTGTCTTTTTGTCATTGTAATAAGTGTTTATCTCGACATAGAACTGGTTTTCCTTGTTGAACTGCATCATCTTTTTAGCCAGCTGGGAGACAGTGGTCTTCTCATTGAGTATTATCTCAAGCTCAGACTTATCCTTGCGCCTTATCTGGAATCCTGATGCCATGCTCCACCCCCGGATAATCCGGATAAGTTTCGGGCATTATTAAAGCTTTTGCTTGCAAAACCTTCATTTATCGAAATCATTCCGAAGCAAGCTTTTTTTCTTCCGAAAAATCACCATAGCATTATATAAAACCCCTTCCGGGATATAATCCTTAAAAAACGTTTGGGGTGATATATATGGGATTAAGCAGCAAGAAAGAAGAGCAGCTCAGAAGGATGCCGCTCATACAGAACAGGATAAAGGCAAGCAGGAACGGCAGGTACATCATACAGCAGACTGTGATTACCAGCATAAAGCCAATAGAGTACTACAACGCCATCCTTGCCAACACCGTCAAGGTGACAGATGAGCCCATAGGCGATGATGAGCTCATGATAGAGGACGGCAGGGAGCTGGCAAAGGCATTGGCTTGAAACTATTTCTTTTTTCTTTTTTTCTTGCTAAAATAAGTTAAACTTTTTATTAAACCAAAAGTTATATAAACAAGTTATATATTATGAGAGGTGTCAGCATTGGAAATCATATATGACAGCCATGCTTCAGGCAGGTTGGCTGAACGAGCTGACCAGTTAGGCATAAGCATAGATGATGCATTAGGCCGAGTTAAAGAGACCTTGTTATTGGGTAATGTTTCCAAGAGCAAGAGGTCAAGAAGAAACCTTGTTTACTGCAAGTATTTTCATGATAACACTTCATTTTTTGTTGTGTGCAAGAGGAGAGGTAGGCGAATCCTTATTAAGACTGTAATCATAAAGGAAGGGAGAGAATGAAAAAAGAAAAATGCTTTGAATGCGGCGGCACGATGAAGATAGTTAATACTAGCTACAAAGGGGTTCCGATGGAAGCCTATCGTTGCACTAGGTGTAGAGAAACGATTCTTACGGAGGCACAGGTGAGTAAATTTGGGAATGCATTCCAGCAAAAGAAGCTAAAAGAGAAGTATATAAAAAGACCAATAAAAATAGGTCACAGCTACGCGGTCACGTTTCCTCGCGACATAGTCTCTGTTTTCGGCCTCAGCTCTGACAAGACAAAGCTTGATATGCGTGCAGATGTAGACAATAACAAGATAGAGATAACTGTTCTTTGAGCTGCCATCTTACTATACCTTATTTCTGATGCGCAAGTGCTCGAAACCTTTAAATTAGCAGCATCATTCCTCTCGCCAATGACACTATTTAAGAAAGAAGAATTCAAGGGGATAGTTGTTCCATTGGCAACTCCATTGAAAGAAGATTATTCGTTTCACAGGCTAGCCATGGAAAGGCTTATTGAGCACGTCATTGAAGGAGGAGTTAATGGCTTGTTTGTGCTTGGTAGCGCAGGAGAGTTTCCTTTATTTGATGATGGGGAATCATTGAGCATAGTAAGGTTTGTTTTAAAGCAAACCAGCCAGAGAGTCCCTGTCTATGCCAATGCATCAAGGAACAGCACAGAGCACACCTTGAAGATAGCCAGAGAGCTCAGGAAGGCAGGAGTGGATGCTGTAGTGCTGATGACTCCTTTCTATTATTCAGCAATAAGCCAGGATGACTTGGCAACGCACTTCCTGAGAATAGCAGAAGGCGGTCCTGCAGTTCTTTACAATCACCCCAAAACTACCAAGATAAACATTGAAGTCCCAACACTCGAACACCTCGTGAATTGCAGCAACATAATCGGCATGAAAGAAACTTCTGATGACTATGAGCGCTTCAGCCAAGTGGCTAGGCTACTGCCTACGTTACAGGGAGGGGATGATCGCTTGCTTGAGAGCATGAAAAGAGGAGGGAAGGGCGGAGTTTGCGGATTAGCAAACATTGCTCCTGGGCTTTTTGTCAGATTAATCAACGCTTATAACTCTGAAAGATTTGAGGAGGCAGAAGAATTGCAGAAAAAAATAGCTGAAATGAAGCAGACCCTATATAAGACTCCTGCCAACGCCCAGGTTGGTGTAAAGCAAGGATTAGCATATATCGGAATCTGCCAAGCCACAATGAGGCCTCCAATGGCTCAGATAACCAAGGATCAGGCAGGGATAATTAATCAGTATCTTAGAGAGAAATTATAATATTAACCATTAATAAATAAAACAAATAATTTCTAAAAAGTTTATCTATTAAAATCAGGACGCTCTGGCTGCCTGGTAACCGGCCTTGTCATATCAGTGAATGTGTCATGGCAGTTCACTTCATCTGCCCTTACTATGCCTAGGACCATTCTTGAAAGCTTTTCACTCCAGTCATCTCTTAACCCGTCTTTTTTCCCATGATAGCTCTTTACTGCGGAGAACAAGTGGTTTGCTGTGTGAATTACTTCCAGGCGAGGCTCATTGATATCAGCAGGCCCATTATTTTCAATATATCCTTCCATGAATGCCTCCCTTGCCTTTTGCCTCGAATACTCTCCGTGATAAAATCCGAAAAGTGTAAGTGCGATGCCGCCTATCTCAAGATTAGGGTGAGCAGCTTGCCCGTATTCCAGGTCATAGAATCCTGAAACCAATCCGTCTGGGTCAACAAAGAAATTTCTGCTGTGAATATCATAGACGACCAATGAAGGCTTTAGTTTTCTCTCAGCCAATTCTGTGTTTGCGTATAATGTGCTTTTTTTGAAATAATCATCAATTTCCTTTAGATCGGCACTGTTAAAGTAATGCTGGAATATCTCAAGGTCCCCTTTGAAATGCCTGCCAATAATTGTTTCAAGATAATCTCCGTACTTCTCAGTTCCTGACATGATTACCGGTTTATTTCCCTCTAAATCAAGTTTTCCAAAATTGTCAAGGGGCACTGAATATGTTTTTCCATGTATTCTTCCCATAGCTTTTCCTAAGCTGCTCATGCCTTGCAAGAAGCAGCTGAATGAATGAGCATTATGGTCAAGATAATCCCTGAAAAGCTCTCCCGGCATTTTTTCAACAAGCATAACCTTGCCTTGCTCTCCTTTATCAGCAAACCCTATGACCTTGGGCGCGGGAACTCCTGCCTCGCGAACCAGCATCATGGTTGCAATTTCTCTCTCAATAGTTAATGGCCCTCCAAAATAATTATCATCTCCCCTGCCAGGGACAGGATGCTCTCCTGATGGCAGGATTCTAAGAATCAGGCATCTTTTGTCAGTTGATATGTTGAAATTATAATGGCTTATGCCTTTAGCCCTGTCAATTTCGTTTGCATAAACTGCTTTTTCAGCGCGTCCGCTTTCGCGTAGAACCATGTTTGCCAAGTCAAGAGCTTCTTGTTCTGTAGGAATTATTTGTACCATAATCATCCCTATCTGTTATTGGGATGATGAATGAACAGCACTTATATAAATATTTCGTTTATTGACTATTAATCAGTAGTTACTAAATCCTGCTTTTTAAGTTTCAGAATAGCTTGAAGATGTTTTATTAGAAAGACGGACAGCTTTCCGGGTCTCCCACACTAGCACTGGACATTCCGTCGTAAGGCTTTTAAAGAGTAAGGCCTATACTTTTAAAATGATTTCTGAGAATTTCGCGAGATGCTTAGCAAAAATATGCGGTGACGGCAATATGAACTCAAAATATATTAGATACAGCAATACTTCTGAAATCCTATTGAATGAATTTAAGGATGACATCAGGAAAGAGTTTGGCGACGTACATTTTACAGTCGGAAAGGTCAATTCAGGCACTTCTTTTATTCAGATCCAAAAGAAGGAGATTATTGCAGCCTTTTCTTCTAATTTAGCCTCGTTTAAAAGCAATGAGATTTTCATTCCGGAATCTGTTAAGAATTCACCCCTAAATGTCAAAGTGGCTTTTGCGCGTGCTTTCTACGATGACGAAGGTTGTGCAGCCTTAAGGTTCAATGAACCAACCAGGGAATGGAAGCGAAACATAACTCTTTGCTCTAATTCATTAAGGATTCTTGAGGGAATAAAAGAGCTCTTGGCTTCTTTAGGTATATCATCGAATAGAATTTACAGGAATAGGGCTAATAGTTCCTATGATATCTCATTTATACTGGGCATAACTGGCAGAAGAAATTTGCTTCTATTCCAAGAAAAAATTGGCTTTAAGCATCCTGCGAAAGCTGCAATTCTAGATTTAATAATAAAAAGCTATGGCGCTACACCTAAAAGAAACCCATTTCTGTATGAAGAATTAAAAAAGAAAAAAATGAACCTAGCGTTCCCATTTGATTAAAGGCGGACAGCTTTCCGGGTCTCCCACACATGAGTGCAGTACGCCCCGGAACGTTCGCGTGCTTAACTCTCACATGGGCTTAGGTTCCAAACCCAATCTGTGTTCGAAATGGGAACAGGTGAACCACGCGGCTATGACCGTCCAAGACTATAGAAATAGGGTTGATTTAAAAAGCTTTTCCTTTTTTCAGTCGTAGAGAACCTCCTATCACAACCTTTAAAAACGCTTCTTTGCTCTCTTTTCTCAATAATAATTTGTCGTAATTAACATTAAAACCATTACTTGTAGCTAAAAGGAGGTTTTTAATATGAAGCTATTATTCATCGGAAGCGGCTATGTAGGCCTAGTCACAGGCACTGGCTTTGCAGACCTAGGTAATGATGTAGTTTTGTATGACATTGATGCAAAGAAGGTTGAGCAGCTTAGCAAGGGCATTGTCCCAATCCACGAGCTGGGCTTAAGAGACCTAGTTGAAAGAAACTTGCGCCTTGAGAGGCTTAAGTTCACCAATGAGCCCCAAAAAGCAATAGAGGACACAGAAGTCATCTTCATGTGCGTAGGCACCCCTCCTAAGATGAGCGGAGAGGCAGACATGAGCTTTTTCTACGCAGCTGCAGAGACCATTGGTAAGTTCATCAACAATTACAAGGTTATTGTGAACAAGAGCACTGTGCCAGTAGGCACCACAGAAAGGGTTAAGAAAATAATTAATGAGGAGCTTGCAAAGAGAGGCATGACTGTGGAGTTTGACGTCGTATCAAACCCAGAGTTCCTAAGGGAAGGGGCTGCTGTCAAGGACTTCCAGAACCCAGACAGGATCATCATCGGCACCTCTAGCGACAGGGCAAGGGACATCCTTACCAAGCTTTACAAGGTGCTTGCAAGGACAGACAAGCCAATAATGTTCACCACAGAAAAGAATGCTGAGCTCATCAAGTATGCAGCCAATGCAATGCTTGCCACAAGGATTAGTTTCATGAATGAGTTTTCCCAGTTGTGCGAGCACATAGGCGCAGACATAAAAGTTATTGCCAAAGGCATTGGACTTGATGATAGGATTGGCCCAAGGTTCTTGCAGGCAGGCTGCGGCTACGGAGGCAGCTGCTTTCCAAAAGACGTGAAAGCCCTTAGCCAGATGCTTGAGCAGTACGGCTTGACATCTAACTTGATGAGGACTATTGACTACATCAATGAGCGCCAGAAAAGAAGCATAGTGCCCAAGCTAAAGAGATTCCTGCCTGACCTTAGCGGCAAGACTGTTGCCATATGGGGGCTCTCATTCAAGCCAAGGACTGATGACATAAGGGAAGCTCCGAGCCTGACAGTCATTGACCAGCTTCTCAAGGAGGATGCAGTTGTCAGGGCATACGACCCTGAGGCAATGGAACCTGCCAGCAATTTCTTCAAGAAAGGAGTAGTATTCTGTAAGAATGGCTATGACGCAGTGGAAGGAGCAGACGCACTAATCATCCTCACAGAATGGGATGAGTTCAGGGAGCCTGACTTTGAGAAGATGAAAAGCGTGATGAAGCAGCCAATAATCATTGACGGCAGGAACATCTATGAGCCTGCTGAGGTAGAGAAGCTCGGGTTCAGATATAAAGGCGTTGGCAGGTAAATCAGACTGAAAGGCAATGATCACCATAGCAAATAGCAAGGCCTGATATTAAATGTCCTATACCAAGCGAGCTGTCAAAGGATTCATGATTGTCTTTGTAATCAATATAATAGCAGCTTTTCTAGGATACCTGATAAGGATAGTGTTGGCCCGCAATCTCACTGTTGCTGAGTACGGGCTGTTCTTCTCAGTGTTCACGCTTATGAGCTTTTTAGGAGTCTTTATAAGCCTTGGAACCAACGAATCAATTGTTAAGTACATCCCTGAGTTCCTTGTGAAAAAGCAGCATAGCAAGGTTAAGAGTGCGCTTTTGATAACTGCTGTATGCACTCTTGCCACTGTGATTGTTTTTTCCATCATCATATTTTTCCTGTCGCAGCCCCTGGCAAATCATTATTTCAGGAATCCATTGGCTGAGCCAGTGCTACTGCTTTTCATAGCAATCCTGCTCTTTGTTAGCTTCAAGGGGATGCTTAGGCAGGCTTTCCAGGCTTTGCAGGACATGAGACTTTTCTCCTTTATGTATCTTGCTGAGAACTCATTGCTGCTGATAATGCTCTTTGCAGCCTTTGCTTTTTCTCAGACTATTTTCTCTGCTGCCTACGTTTATATCGCTGTGAACCTTCTTCTTATCATGATTTTCACCCTCTTCCTTAAGAAGAGCTTATATTCACTAACCGGCAAGGCTTCTATTGATAAGAAAGTGCTTAAGGACATGGTCAAGTTCGGGATTTTTGTAATTGGCTCAAACATAGGGGGGATAATGATACTTTACACTGACACTTTGGTTTTGACCTATTTCAGGAGCCTTGCAGAAGTAGGGGTCTATAATGCGGTGGTGCCCACTGTCATGATGATACAGTTCTTTGCCACATCCATAGTCACAGTAATATTTCCAATGGTTTCAGAGCTATGGGCTAAGAAAAAGAAGGATTACCTGGCAAAAGGATTAGGGACTATCTATCAATACTCTTTTGCCATAATGATACCTGCAGTGATAATAGCCTTGGCCTTCTCAGAGCCCATACTGGGGATAATGTTCGGCCCAGATTATATTGGCGGAGCTATCCCTATGCAGCTGTTGCTTGTAGGAATAGTATTCTTTGGGTTATACTCAATCACTTCAGCAGCGCTGAATGGCATTGGAAAGCCAGCCATAAGCACTAAGATACTATTGCAAGGGGCACTCCTCAACCTAATCCTTAATCTTCTGCTGATACCTACTATGGGGATGCTGGGAGCTGCCCTCTCCTCACTAATATCCTATGTATTTACAGGCATTTACTCATCGCTTAAGCTAGCTAGGTTCATCGAGATAAGAATGCCGTGGCTGAGCTGGCTAAAGACAGTTGCTATTGGAATCATCATGCTCCTGCTGATAATTTTCCTCAGTGACTTGCTGGTGATGAATGTCTATGCCAAGATCATCATGATATCAGCCATAGCAGGGATTCTTTACCTTGTGCTCGTAATCATTGCTAAGGTTATTGACTTAAAGGAGTTGGTAAGCTTGCTAGCTCATATAGTTAAATGATTTTTTGAAGCATAAGGGATTTTTGAGGCACAAGAAAGTTTTGAGGCATAAGCTATGACAGAACTGAATTAATACTAGAGCCTGACATTTATTCCTGCATTCTTCATGTAGCTCTTTGCGCTCTTGATGCTTGTCTCTGTGAAATGATAGATGTTAGTGGTGCAGACTGCAGATGCCTTTCCTTTCTCAAACCCATCGACAAAGTCCTGCCACTTGCCAGCCCCTCCGCATACAAGCACAGGGATGTCTACAGCTTCAGAGACCATCTTGTTTAGCTGATTATCGTATCCCTCAAGAAACCCATCCCTCTCAATCGAGGTTATCATTATTTCACCTGCGCCTAGCTTCTGTGCTTTTTTTGCCCATTCTTCAGGCTTCATTCCTGTTGGCTTAGTGCCAAATTCAGTGAATACTTCATAGCTGCCATCCTCATGCTTCTTGGCGTCAATGGAAACAACTACGCATTGCGCTCCAAAAAGATTAGCAGCCTCTGTTATGAGCTCAGGCCTCCTTACCGCCTCAGTGTTGATGATAACCTTATCTGCCCCTATGCTGAGCAGCTTCTTGAAATCATCTACAGTTCTCACTCCTCCGCCTGCAGCGAGCGGGACAAAGCACTTGCTTGCAAGGTGCTTTACCATCTTGTAAAAGTTCTCCTTGTCTCCCTGGCCAGGCCTTGTCACATCAAGGGCTACAATCTCATCAATAGACCAGGCGTCAATGAAATTATGGGTGTACCTATAGTCAGGGTTGAATAGCTTGGTCCGAAAAAGCACACCGTCATTGAAGGTGAGCACTGTGATAAGCCTTTTTCTTAGCATTTGAATTTCAACTCCTCATCTCTTCTCTAAAAAGTTCCTCAGCAAATTCAAGCCATGCAGCTGGCTCTTCTCTGGATGGAATTGCGTCCCGTAAATATTGTTGTGGCAAAAAGCAGCAGTGAACAATCCCCCATAGTCGCACTCCCCGAGGATGTCATTGACATTCTTACACTTGATATGGAAACTGTGGGTATAGTAGAATAATGCATCTTCAGGAATGCCCTCGAACAATGTGCTTTTCTTTCGCTGCAAAAGCTCATCCCATCCCACATGAGGTACTCTTAGCTCTTTATTCTCTGTCTCAAGCCTTATCACCGAGCCATCAATCCATCCAAGGCCTTGGTTGTGGCCGAACTCATCGCTTTCTTTTGCCATCAGCTGGCAGCCAAGGCATATGCCTAGTATGGGCTTTTTATTCTCTACCACAAGCTTGGTGAGAGGCTCAACAAGCCCTAGCTCATGCAGGTTTTTCATTCCATCAGAAAAAGCGCCTACCCCGGGGAGTATAAGCTTGTCAGCCTTTTCCATGTCCTTTATCTTGCTTGAAATCTTGGCCTTGAAGCCGAGCTTCTCAACTGCCCCAAGAACAGAGAAAAGGTTACCCAGGCCGTAATTAATTATGACAATCATTTCCTTTTTTTCTTACTTTTTTCTTACTTTTTTATTGCAGTGGGTATCTCAGCTGCCACTTGCCATTTTCTTTTTTCCAAACCTCAGGGTTGCGGTGCTTATCAACAATAGCATTAAACTCTTTCCTGGTAAGGTTGATGTATTCCAGCATGTCCTTGAGGTATTCGCTGCAGAACTCGCCATCATATTTCTTTGCCAGCTCAAGGCCTTCCTCCCTGCTTATCTGGTTATTTTGTATCATGCGTGAAACATCGCGCACAGCCCTTCCAAAGCCGAACTTGATGAACTGCATGTAATAATACAGGTTGTCTGACTTGTCATCCAGGCTGTCATAGCTTGTGACAGTGCCAGGAGTCCGGCCTTTTGGATGCACCTTGAAGTCAATCTTGTCTTTGATGAACTCGTAATTATTCTGCATGCTCCACTTGAAGAAATATCCAAAGTACATTGCCTTGAGTCCTGCTTCCTTGAGCTCCTCGACTGCCGGATACGTGTAAGGGTTAAGGTCATTGATGGTGACCATGTCATCAACCCAGTTGCTAGGATCATCACCAATCTGGTGCTCAACCACCTCTGTGAAATCCCTCATCTTCCTGTGCTCCTCGCTGAGCACTTTTCCTCCGTATTCGCTCTCTCCATGCTCTGCATAGAACACCAGCGGTATCTTGAATTTCATCGCCACTTTCACAGGGATGGCATTGATGCCAGCAGTCCATGCCACCTTTTGGTCTCCTCTTTCTATGAAAAACCTCTTGGCAAGGTGCCTGTGGATTTTCTGGTCTGGCCTGAAATAGATGTGGTCATAGCCCAGCTGTATCATGGCTTCCCTGTTATGGTTTCCTATCTCTGTCGGAAGCTGAGGTGAGAAAGTCACAAGCAAGGGGTGCATGCCGAACTCGAACTTGAGCCTATAGGCAATGGCACTGCTGTCCTTACCCCCGCTCCAGGGAACAACGCAGTCCCAATAGCCGTCTTTGCGCCTATAAGGCTCTATTAGCTTTAGGAACTCCTCTCTTCTCGTATCCCAATTTATCTTCTCATATTTGTTCTCAGCATGCTTGCAGGCATTGCACACCCCTTCATTGTCAAAAACAATCCTTGGCCTGGAGCTAGGCATCAGGCATTTCTTGCAATATTTTATTTCCATGCTTCCACCTTGATTGTTACTCACCTTTACTATTGTCGTTTTAGTTTTGCTCTTTTCTAAGCCTCAGATCCTCTTTTATCGCCCATTCGCATCTTCTGCAGGCAAGTACTTTGTAAAACTCACCTTTGAAATGGCTATCTCGCAAACCTTTTAGCTTTTTTGAGTTCCACAGGTCCTTGAGCAGGCTGGTTTTGGCATTTCCCAGCTTTAGCTCACCGTCTATGTCCATGCAGCAGGGCATAACGTCACCGTTCTCAAATATGGTTAACCTGGATATTATCTGGGCGCATATGAACTTGGACTTGTACCCTTCCTTGAACTCAACATCAGTTGTTTTTAGGTAATCATCAAGGGCGAGCAAGCCTATGGAGTCACATATCGGCAAGAAGTTTTTCTTCATGTCACCCATCTCCTTCTCTGTGAGGTCTGGGAACTGTATCATATTTATCCTTATGAGAGGGGTGATTGACTTGAGCTTTTTCCTTTCATCAAACAGGCCCTTGATGTTATCAAGCACTTGCTCATATCTTGCCCCTACTCTCAACTGTTCGTACTTTTCCTTGTAGGGAGTGTCAAATGAGATGACAATCCTGTCAAGGCCAGCAGCAATGAGCCTTTTGCTCATCTTCCTGCTCAGCAATACTCCATTGGTATGAAAGAACACGTCAAGTATCCCTTTAGATTTGGCATAAGCCACCATCTCCACGATGTGTGGGTTCAGCAGGGGCTCTCCATAGTTATTAAGGTTGATGGCGCACAGCCCTTCTCTTGCTCCTTCATCAATTATCTTCTTGAAAAGCCCAAGGTCAAAGTGTTTGTTCTCTCGCCAAGTGCCTTTCTTGACCCTTATGGTCCTGGCACAGAAAGGGCAGCTCAGGTTGCAGAAGCTGCTTGCTTCAAGGTCCATGTGCATTGGGAAGCCAGGGATCTTGAGCTCCTTAGGATACTCAACCCATCTTTTCCTGTACTCAGAGTAGGCCTTAGGCCTGGTCTTTTCCCATTCAATCGCCCGCTTGCTCTTTACTTCCCTATAGTTTGAGAATACGTTTGATGATTTTTTCTTTTTTCCCTTATTCTTCTTAACCTCTTTTTCTTTCATTTTACTTTTATGATTATCCTATGCTTTTCTTATTTTCTGCCCGTTACGATTTCCTTTGCTTTTCTAGAATCTCTATACCTATATAAAAAC
>JAFGRK010000001.1 GCA_016935175.1 Candidatus Woesearchaeota archaeon
AAAGGATATAAACAAAAAGGAGGAGGGATGAAAGATGGAACTTGAGGAAATAGCGAGGATTGAAACAAAGGCACTGGAAGCAGAAATAAGAGAAGCTGCTGAGTGGACACTAACAGATGAAACAAAAATAGAAGAACCAAGAACTCTTGGTTTCTGGGTCGATAGAATATATGATAAGGTAATGGCCTATGCATATACTCAACTTCAGAAAAAATCGCTTGATGCGACAGATAAAATAGCAAAAGCAATACAAATTGGAGAAAAACGGGCAAAACACGATCAAGAGATCCTATCTGAACCAGAAAAAAAATATACGACTTTAGAGGAAGAATTAGAAAAGAAAGCAGAAAGGAAGAGAATTATGACAAGAATAAAGGTTTACGAGCATTACAAACAAGAATGCGTCATAGGGTTAAAAAAGGAATTGGAAAAATTTTTTGATGAAAAGAAAAAACCGATAGGATTCGATATGAGCACAATGTACAAAGCGATCGAAATCGTAAGAAAATACCTAACTAAGGAAAAACAAGAATAAAAAAGAGGGTAGTGAAAAAAATAATGGAACTGCCAGCTAAAGAGGCACGACAACTACACTATGAAGTGGCTGAAAGGGCAATATGCGCCCTGAAGAAATACCATCCTAAAATGCAAGAGCAAGCACAATAAACTCTTATTTTTTTATTATTATTTTTATTTTTTACATTTTCTCAAGCCACTTCCTGAACTCCTCAAAAGCTAGCTTCCTGTGGCTTATCTTGTTCTTGTCTTCCATGCTCATCTCAGAAAAAGTTATGTCATAGCCTTCTGGCATGAGTATCTGGTCCCATTGGAAGCGAGTGTCTCCTCGAGGGCTGACTATCTTCCCTTTTATCCTACCTTGGAACACTAATGGCTTTTTTCCTGGCTCGCAATAGCCAATGCTGCAGACAGCAACTGCACCCACATCAGGGTATTTGCTTGCCAGCTCATAAAGCCCTTTTATGCCTATCTTCTTTATGAAATCCTTGACATAAGGCCCTGGCAACCCTCCTAAGGCATTGAAGCATAGGCTTGTATCCTCTACAAACACTGACTTGCCTGTCTTCTCAGCAGCAAGCTTGGCTTTTTCCTTGACAATGTCTGCTGGCTCTCCTTGCAGCTCAGGAAGGTCTATGTCTAATTGCTCAACATCAAAACCTTCAAGAATGTGCTTTACCTCCCTGAATTTCTCCTTGTTGCCTGTCACAAAGTAAAGCTTCATTTTTTGTTTCTCCGGAAAAAGTTGCCTTGCCCACCCCGAGGGGGGCAACCCCCGGGCAAACAGCCGACGCCATTCTCTCGAACTATTGTTCTCGTTCATGGCGTTGGTGTTGGCTGTGGCAACTTTTTCTTATGCGCACTAACTAATCTTTTTAATTATCCCTCTGGCAGCTATCATTCCTGTCATGGCTGCTCCGACTATGCCCCTGCTCTTGCCTACTCCGTCTCCGGCAATGAACAAGTTAGGGACATTGGTCTCTAGGCCTTGGCTGGTGAAGTATTTAGTGTCATAAAACTTGATTTCAGGGGCATAGATGAGGTTTGGGGCGTCGGCTATCCCAGGTATTATCTTGTCAAGGGCAATGATGGTATCCCTTATGTTGTCAATAATCCTTCCCCTGTAAGCCAAGGTTATATCCCCTGGCACAACTGCTATTCCTATTGGCAATGTCGGCTTTAGCGTGTCATAATGCTTTGCCTTGTCAAAGAAAGTGCTCATCTTAGACCTGTTGCCTGCAAGGAAGTCTCCCATCCTCTGGATTATTGGCTTGCCCCCGCCTAGCCTGACAGTCTCCTTGGCTATGTCCCTTCCCATCTCTAATGTGTCTGCATAAGGCTCTGTCAGGTTGATGGTGTTAAGGATGGCGAAGTTGGTGTTCTGGGTCTTGACTCTTTTCAATGCATCCCCGTTGATGAGGCTAAATCCTTTGCCATTGGCAGGCTCAATTCTTACCTTGCCTCCTTTGTTAGTGCAGAAAGTCCTGGTCTTGTCATGATGGGTCTTGGTTATGAACTTGAACTTAGGGTCATAGATGATGTCAGTAATAGGATCATAGATCTCTGAAGGCATCTCTATGCGCACGCCAACATCAATAGGGCCCCAGGAATACTTTATCTTGAGCCTTGAGGCTTGCTTCCTGAACCAATAAGCGCCATCCCTTCCTGGAGCCACAAGCAAGAACTTTGACCTGAGCTCTCCTTTGTTGGTTGTCAGCAGGAAACGCTCGTCTTTTCTCCTTATGCTCTTGACTTCGCGGTTAAGGAAGAATTTCACTTTCAATGACTCAAGCTGGGCTTTGTACTTGTTAATTAGGTTCTTGCTCTCATCAGTGCCTACATGGCGCTGCTTGCAAGCCACAAGATCCACTCCGCAACGCCTAGCCCTAGTCACCCATTTGTCAATCTCCTTTTGCTCTGTGCCGTGAAGCTTTTGGTCAGCTCCCAGCTCCAAGAACTTGGCATCGATCTCCTGAATATACTTTTCAGCCTCTTGCCTGGAAATCTTGAGCTCATCCAATTCCATGCCAATATCTGTGCTTAGGTTGAGCTTGCAGTCATTCATCAATCCCCCTGAGGAAAAGCTGCCTTTTTCAATGATGGCAATGCTTAAGCCTGGCTTTTTCTTTGCCAATTCCTCAGCAGCCCAAAGGCCAGCAGGCCCAGAGCCAATGATAAGTACATCATAACTAGTCATATCTCGCCCCAGGAGTGCTTAAGGAAGTGGTTAGTTAAATAGCTTTCGGTGAAATCCTTCAAGAAAAAAATATGAGCGCGTCCAGAATTTCGTCAAGGCAAGGTCTTGGCGAACCAAAAGCTTGCTTTTGCTTCGAACTGGAGTCTCCTGGTGACTACAGGCCTTTACAAGGCGTAAAGGTGGCTTCCGAAGCCAAGTGTACTATCCAGGCTATACTACGCGCCCATGCTTAAGAATAATCAGGCTAGGTTTATATAATTAATCAAATTGCCATAAGAATCCAGTGAGCCTTTTTAAGCTGTCTTTTCAAGGACTATCTCAATGGATGAGACTCTCACATCCTGTCCTTCCTTGTTCTTGAACTCCTCAGAGTCAATCCTTATCTCCTTGAGCCCTATCTGGCCTTTAAGAAACCTTTTCATGGCCACTTCTGACACGTCAACAGCCCTGCTTATGAATTTCCCCCTTGCCTTCACAGTCACTTCCTTGGCTCCCTTGGTAGTGAACTGCACCACTACGCTAGTGACGTAGTTCATGAAAGGCTTGTTCCCTATGAACACAGAGTTGTCATCTGACATGGTTATCACCCCGGTTCGCTAGTAGTTGCTGGTTTACTGCGCTTCTGCCTTGACCATCCTTGTAATGTAGCCGGCAATAATGTTCCTTAGCTTCTTGGACTTGACATCAGTGAACTCCATCACTTTAGCCTTGTTATGCTCGTATTCAGTGCTAAAGTTCTCTCTATAAGTCTCAAGCAAATCCATGGAAATTGCCTTAATTGGCCGTGTCTTGATTCGTCCCATGGCGCTAGAGAAAAGAGGCGGGTTTATAAAGGTTATGGGAAAAAGTCGCCACAGCCTACGGCTACGCCATGAACGAGAATCAGTGTTCGAGAGAATGGCGTAGGCTGTGGAGGCGGGGGACGCAAGCAAAAATCCCTCTGGATTTTTGGTGCGCCAAAAATTTTCAATTTTTGAGCGCCCCATCCGGGGTGCCGAGGGCGACTTTTTCAGCTCAATTCCACAACAAGTTTGGCTGCCACTTTAGAAGTCAGCTCTTTATCATCTTTTTCCTGGCTAAAGCCTGTGACTTGTGCCATGCCAATATTCCTGAGCATCTTGAGCCTGTAGATGAAGTATAATAGCTCCCTTGTGGTGAGGCCTCCTGGGTGCTGGCTTGTTGCTGCTGGGACAAAAGAAGGGTCTAAGCAGTCCAGATTGATACAGATGTATATCTTGCCCCATTGCCTTGCAACGCTCATTATGCTGTCTGCAATCTCCCAGTGCCTTTCAAAGCTTATCTCTCGCATACTGAAATTCTTTATGCTATTCTCAAGCATGAACTTCCTGCTCTCCTTGTTAAAGCTCCTGGTGCCTACCAGTACCATGTTATTCTTGTCAAGGATATGCTCCTCAACTAGCCTTTTGAGCCAGGCTTCAGGCTGGGAAGAGAAAACAATGATGCCAGAGCCAGGATTGTTCTTTGCAAAAGCCTTGAAGGCATGATAAGTCACTTCAGAATCTTCTGAAAGCAGGCAGCAATAATGCTTATAGTCAGCAAGCTCTTTTTCAGCATCATTCTTGTCCTTTAGCTCCTTGACATCAAACACTGGAAGAATCCCTGCCTCTGTGAGCGGAAAGCCCTTTAATTGCTTGATAATCCCGCCAGAATCTATTGCAAATAGCCTCATGGCATTGTAGAATCAACTTTTTGTTTTAAAGCTTTCTAAATTTCGCTGCGATGAGCTAAGAGTTCCTAAGGATATCCACTGCTATCTTCGGGTCTGTGCTGTTGAAGATGTAGCTGCCTGCCACTAATATGTCTGCGCCTGCCTCTATTACCTCGTGGGCTGTGCCTGCATTTATTCCGCCATCCACCTCTATCAATAAGTCAGGCTTTTTCTTGGCAAGGCTCTTAATCTTTTTTATGGTGCTTTCTATTAGCTTCTGCCCTGGCTTGCCAGGCTTTACAGTCATCATAAGCACAAAATCCACCTTGTCAAGCAGCTTGTCCACCTTGGTGAGGGCAGTTGATGGGTTGATGGCTATGCCTGCCATCACTCCCTTGCTTTTTATCTTCTCTATCAGCTTAGCAGGGCTCTTGGTGGCTTCTGCATGGAAAGAAAGCATGCTTGCGCCTGCATCAATGAACTTATCAACTAATTTTTCAGGCTGCTTAACCATGAGATGCACATCCTTCTTTATCAAGCCAGTGCTTATGCTCTTCACAAAAGCAGGGTCAAAGGTCTTGTCCTTGACAAACTTGCCGTCCATGACATCAAAATGGATGAAATCAGCATTGCTGACGCGCAACACTGCCTGGTCAACCACAGTCTTGTCACTCCAATCCAGGCTTAATATGCTCGCAGCAACCTTAATAATCAATCATACCACCCTCTAGCTAATTAAACAGACGAAATGATTTATAAAAGTTTTTGTTTGGTTGAGGAAAAGAACTTAATCGCTTGACAGCTTATAAAATAATCCTTTTTTTGTAATCAAATCGCAACGCTCCTGATGGATTCTTCTAATCCCCTTAAGAATGTATTCTTTCCAACTCTTCTCAGAATAGAATGTTTTGACAAAAATGACCGGTATTTTATTTGCTTCATAAATTTGTCTGCGATATTTGTAAGCTCTTCTTTGGGCACCGCAAACTTCAATATAAATTCCTAATTCTGGCAAAAAGAAATCAGGAGACCATAATCTTGGTCTTTTCTTGTCATCTTCAATAAAAATGGGCGATTCGTAAATGTTTTTTAAACCTAATTCATTCAAGAAATTCTCCACTCTCTTTTCAGCAATCGTCTTTTCTTCTTCTTCTTTTTCTGCTGCCTTTTCTTCAGCGATATTCTCCTGTTCTTCCACATTCCAATATTTGGAACTCGACTATTTAATGTTTTTGGAAAATTTTATAAAAAGCCTTGCTTATGAGCATAGTATGGCAGCAAAAAAAGTCATCTTGGGAGCAGACCACGCAGGCTTTGCGCTCAAGGAAAAGCTTAAGCAGGTGCTTAAGGACAATGAGATAGCCTTTGATGACCTCAGCCCTGCTCTTGATGAGGCTGATGATTATCCTGACATTGCCTTTAAGGCTGCCAAGAAAGTGGCAAGGGAGAAAAACCTTGGGATTCTTATCTGCGGCACAGGCATCGGCATGTGCATAACCGCCAATAAAGTCAAGGGCATTAGGGCTGCTCTTGCTTATGATGAGAACACAGCCAGATTGTCCAGGCAGCACAATGACGCTAACATCCTCTGCCTTGGAGGCAGGACTATTGATGAGAAGCTTGCAAAAAGAATACTCAAGGTTTGGCTTAACACTAGGTTTCTAGAAGGTAGGCATGCACGAAGGGTTGAGAAGATAAGTAAGTATGAATAAGAAAATAACTTGTTCTGCAGGGATTTCAAATCCTTAGTTTCTTGCCAGCATAACTGCTCTTTTTCATGCCTGATTCTATCTCTATGAGCCTGTTGTACTTGGCAACTCTCTCGCTCCTGCAAGGAGCCCCTAATTTTATCTGGCTAGCTCCAATGCCCACTGCCAGGTCTGCTATGTAAGGGTCTTCTGTCTCTCCGCTCCTATGGCTTACCACTACTTGCCAGCCAGCATCCATTGCAGTCTTTGCTGCCTTCATTGCCTCTGTCAAAGTGCCTATCTGGTTTACCTTGAGCAGAAGGGCGTTAGCTAAGTGCTCCCTTATTGCCATCTCTACCCTTGAATTATTGCTAACAGTCAAGTCATCTGCAACTACTTGCAATCTTTTTCTCTTGGCTACTGTTGCCATGAACTCAGCCCAAGGCTTAAGGTCATCCTCTCCAAAAGGGTCTTCAATAGTCCTGATGTCATACTTGTTGAGCAATCGCTCATAATAGCTTATCAATCCGCCAGGCGTGAAATTAACCCCTATGTCGTACTGGCCTTCATGGTAGATGGCGCTGGCAGCCACATCCAATCCTATCCTTATCTTTCTTTTGTAGCCGCTCCTAGCAATAGCTTCATTGATAGCATCCAAGGCTTCCTCGCCAGTCCTCATGGGAGGGGCAAATCCTCCTTCATCACCCACATTCACAGCGTTCCTGCCGTACTTGTCATCAATAATCTTCCTCAAGGTATGGTAAGTCTCGCTAATCATCTGCGCTGCCTGGGCAAAAGTCTTGGCTCCCAAAGGCACAAGCATGAATTCCTGGATTTTAAGGAAGTTGCCAGCGTGCTCACCGCCATTAATGACATTTGCCTGCGGAATAGGCAATACTATTGGGTTTTTGTTGCCAAAAATCTCTGCAATGTGCTCATAAAGCTCTTTTCCTTTTAGCTGGGCTGCTACGCGGCTCACTGCCAGGCTTACTCCTAATATGGCGTTTGCTCCTAGCCTTGACTTATTCTCAGTTCCATCAAGCCTTATTAGTTCAGAGTCAATGGCTGCCTGGTCCAACACGCTCCAGCCTTTAAGGTGCTTGGCAATTATCTTATTGACATTATCAACAGGCTTATTCACGCTCTTGCCATGATAGCTCTTTCCCTTATCCCTTAATTCCAAAGCCTCATGAACTCCTGTGCTAGCCCCGCTAGGTATCATTGCGCTGCCAGAATGCTTACCAGTCTTAACAGTCACCTTAAGAGTTGGGTTACCCCTAGAATCCAAAACCTGAATTGCCTTAACCTCAGTTATAATATCATCCATCAAAAATCACCTCCTGATTTTTGGGGATCCAAAAAACTTTGTTTTTTGTTATCCATTAAAACCACCTCTTGAAAATTAATTATGAATAAGCCTTGAGAAAAGGTTAGCTCTGGGTTTTATTAAGGTTGCGGTTTTATGATAAGAATCGAAAGAAAAAACAAAGATAAAAGAAAAGAAAAAATTTAGTTAAGGAACTTAGTCTTCGAACCTACCTGAGATTTCACCAGAGGCTGTGTGCTGCTCTGCTTCACCACTCTTAGTGTAAGTAATAGTTATAATTCCTTTAAACGTAGTTCCTGTTAAACTACAACCCGTAAAGGTAATAGGTGTAGTTGAAGATGATTTTTGGCCATTAGCTATGGTTAAACCGGTGTTATCTGCACCAGTGCAAGCGAGTCCGTTCTTGTCCACCAATGTCACGTCAACCGAGCCAGTTTCAGTATCCACACCTAGGTTGTTTTGTATGTAGAGTCTTAGTTGGTGTGTCCCTGTCTCATTAAGTTGCAGTTTGTACTCTATGCAACTAAATCCACCAGTTATGGTACACTTGCTTGGCATGAACCTGTCGGGGCTTAGGACTCCGAAATATGCCAGTGCTCCTATTGCTGCCAGCACGACTAGTATTGCCCAGCCGTAAGTCATTAAGAACTCCATTGCTGCTTGTGCTTTCTTCATTTTTTATTCCACCTCGCGCGCTTAGTTTGTTATTCCTATTTAATAATGCTTTCTGACTATAAGTAATCCTTTTTTTCTTTATAAACTTTTTGGTGAAACCGAGGATTTTCCCTCTTTTTTCCTATCACCTCCTTAAGCCTAAATTATGCTTCCAAACATGCCTTTCATGAGTAATGCTGAGAGCAGGTAAATGGTTATTGACACCACAACAAACATGGGTATCTTAGCAAGCCCGTCCTTTACCCTTCCCTTCTTTATGATGCTCACTATGCAGGCTGATGACACTGCGGATATGGATAATAATAGGTAGGCAAAAGTCCTGAAGTCACTGGTCTTGATAGCCTCGCTTGAGAATGAGAAGCTCATGAATGAGCCTGATGAGCTCATGGTGCTTCCAAGGCTTGAGGTTATGGACTTTATCACTTCAAGCAGCTGGGTTGACAAGCCAAATAGTATTGGCGCTGCCACTATGGTAGCAAAGGTTATGAATATGACATAAGTTGTAACGCTTGATGCCATCTCCTTTTTGAGCAGCTTGGTCTCTTCTATGTTCAGGGCTATCTTGTCCAGCAGCTCAGCCATCTCTCCTCCTGCTGACATTCCTTCAAGCAACAAGCTTATGGACCTCTGGATAGTCTTGGAATTGTACTTGTTAGCAAAATTAGTAAGAGCAGATGCAAGGTCTTCTCCTGCCATAGTGTTCTTGGCAACGCTTTCTATCTCCTTGGCTAACACGCCAAATCCAGGCCTCACAGCATACCATAATGCTCGATCAATTGGCATGCCTGCGCTTATGTTAGCGCTTGTGAGCTGCAAAAAGTCAGCAAAAACAGCCTCTACTGCATTAGTCCTCTGGAAGATTTTCATGTCAAGGTAGAACAGGTAAGCTCCCCATATGAACGCTAATACTATGAAGGGCACTGTGAGCCAGAAGCCTATCAAGAAAGTTATCAGATTCAATAATCCTTTTCCTGAGAAGATATTAAGTATGGTTATGACTGCAGTAGCCACCAGGCACATGATTATGGTGACCTTGACCATGTCTTTTTGGATTTTTTTAGGGTCCAACCTTTCAAGGCCTGCTTTTTCAAGGAAGTTAGACAGCTGTATGCTCTTGGTAAACCTCCTCAGGTCAAACCTTCTTTTCTTTTTTTTGACAGTCTTTCTCCTTGCAAGGCCTTTGAGCCTTAATAATCCCTTAGGCATCTTGCCCTTAGCCAGCAACTCTTGCTTGGCTGCTGCATCGCCTTTACCTTGCTTGGCTTGCTCTTCTTTCTCAGCTAACGCGCCTTCAGCCTGCTTTTTCTTCTTGAAAAAAGGCAGCCTAGGCATCTTGAAGCCATGCATTTTCAAGGCTTTTTTCTTGTTCAAGGATTTGTCTAGCTCTTCCAGGTGCTCCATAACCGTATCATGGGATTTCTCTTCTTTCTTGAATGGCAGTTTAGGTAGCTTCATCTTATTGCGTTCCTCATAGTTCCATTGGCGGCCTGGCTGATTTTATTATGGCGAAAAACATGAATTGCATAAATCCTACAAGCCCTGCGAGTATGACTAGGAATGAGAGCGGCAGGGTGAACCCCATGAAAGTGGCTATCACTATAAGCATGGTAGTGCCTAGGCTGGGCACTATGACTGCCATCATCATGTAGAACATAGCTAGCGGGTTCAGTTTCCTCCCATACTCCTTGACTGCTATCTGCTGCTGCCTCACTATCTGCTCTATTACTGCGTTGAGAGAGCCAGCAACATCTGCGCCTGTCTTCATGGAATTGAGAAGCTGCCATAGCAATTTTCTCAGCTCTGGGGAGGGAGTGATAGCTATTATCTCGTTCAAGGCATCCTCCATGGTGGTGCCAAGGTTGACTTTTTCCACTATCTCATTGAAGTAAGAGCCTATTATCTGGTAGTTCTTTCCCAGGTTCATAAAGGCATTGTACAATGGCACTCCTGATTCCAGCTCAATGATAAGGAACCTTCCTGCAAAGATTATCTCCTGGTTGATGTCCTTCTTTATCCTCTCAATCTTCACATCCACGTACCTTAGGAAGTAGAAGAAGGCAAAGAAGAACACCATTGGGAACAACAGGAAGATGTTAGGCTTCTTGGTGAAGGCAAAAGCAATTATGAGCAAGGCAGTAGTCAAGAAAACCGCAGTCATAGTGGTCTTCTTTATGTATTGCTCAGGGTCATCCCTTAGCCTTGCCTGGGCTAGCTTGAGCTTAAGCTCTGGTATGTTCCTTGATATTATTTTGTAGAAGCTCATCTCCCAAACCCCGAAAAATAATTATGCTGGCATTCCTGCTCATTTTAGCCTATTGTTGAGCATATCTAGCTCAGTAGCAAAGCAATAATAAATCCTCTAGTCAGCTAGCAGCTTATTGGCATTGACATACTTCATCAGGTTGTTCTTGTCAGTGTAGTATTCTGCCATTATCCTTCCTACTGCATCAACAGTGGTGATGCCGTGCCTGATAAGGTAATTAAGCACTTTTTCCTTCTCACTCAAATCATGGTTTATCTCATTGTCACTCATGCCTGTGTAAAGCCTCAGGTTCCTGAAGAGCGCTTTTGAGGTGTTCTTCTTCACCAGTGCATCTTTTTTCTGGTCATACTGCATCAAGGTGTTGATGGTGCTGTCGTCCAGTATTTCTGCTATCTCAAAAGTCCTCCTGCTGCCTGTCCTCCTGTTCCTGAACTGCACGATTATCAAGCTTATTGCCGGCAGCAAGATGGGCGGCACATCGATTGGTGCGTGGGTAAGCCTGTCAACTGTCTGGTCTGCATTGTTGGCGTGGAAAGTGGCATATACTGAGTGGCCTGTGTGTATTGCCTCGAACAAGGTCTCTGCCTCCCTCTTCCTCCTGACCTCTCCTACCAGTATCCTGTCAGGCCTCATCCTAAGGCTGTTCACCAATAAGTCTGCCATGGATATCTCTCCCTTTCCTTCCGCATTTGGAAGCCTGGTGTTCATAGGAACCCAGTGCAAGTATTTAGGCAGCCTAATCTCACGGGTGTCCTCTATGCTGATTATCCTCTGGTTAGGGGGGAAGAAGTCTGAGAAGCAGTTAAGGGCAGAGGTCTTTCCGCTGGCAGTGCCTCCTGCTATTATGGCGCTCATCTCATACTGGATGGCAAGCCAGACAATGGCTGCTGCCTCAATAGATATGGTTCCGCTCTGGATGAACTTAGTGATGGTCCAAGGGTCCCTTGCGAACTTCCTGAAAGTGATGGTGTTGCCTGCAGTGCTTATTGGCGTGAGGGTAGCATTGACCCTGTCTCCCTCTTCAAGGTGGGCGTCCAACAATGGCTCTAGCACTGATATCTGCCTTCCTACTTTCCTTCCTATTATGCTGGCATAATGCCTGGTCTGCTCCTCATCCCTGACAAAGATATTGGTCTTGAGCCAGCCGTGGTCGCGGTGGTAGATCCAGATAGGCTCTGTTGCCTCATTAACCACTACTTCCTCAAGCTTGTGGTCGTTCATAAGGAACTCTATCATGCCCAAGCCAAGGCTCTTGGTTAGCAAGTAGCTGGTAAGGAACCCTTTGGTCTCATCATCCAGGTCAGGGAAGTACTTGTTGATAAGGTCACTTATGGTCTCCTCGAACTGGCTCTCTATGAGCTTGGTCTTCCTAAAGTCTGTCAGGTCTATCATCTCAAAGTTGACTGCCCTTATGAGCTCCTGCCTTATCCTTTCCAGCATGAACTCTGTGGTCTTAGAGATGCTTGAGATGCTCATCTCATATAGAGGGACAAACTCTCCCTTCCTCTTGAGGATGGTTACCTTGATTGGAATGTTCTTGGCCTTGTACTCATAGCTGTCAACCACATTGCCACTGCTAGAATCATCATTTTTGGAATCAGGGCCCTTGTCCTTGGCGCGCTCACGGCTGGATTCACGGCTTCTTTTGGCTTCCCTATGCTCTGCCTTTTCCTCTGCTCTTTCCCCTGCCTTCTGCTCTATTTCTTCAGAATCCTTTTCCTCTGACACTTAAAAATCCACCTCTTTTTAAGCCAGTGATTTATAAATAACCCTATATATTCCTTGGTATGCGAATTGATATATAAATCTTGCTAAAAAGCTGGTGTTGTAGAAAGTTTCGCTGGCGCTCGACCCAGCACCTTAAAAATGCAAGAACTATACTCGCAGGTGCTGCCTCCAATAAAACTTGTTTTATTGGATCAGCAAGCTTTGCTTGCTCGCTCCCCAGATGGGGCAACCCCCGGCAACGCACAACATTGCCTATTTTAAGGGCATTTTTACCTTAGGGTGCTTACTTTTTCTACAACACTTAAAAAGCTAAAAGAAACTAAAGAAAAAAGCTTATTTCTTGCTGATATGCTCTGTGAGCTCCCCTATCTTCTTGACAAAAGAATTCCTTTTCTTCTCAAACTCAGAGAACTTTTCCTGTAGGTCCTTCACATAACCCCTTACATCCTCGCTCTTAAGGGACAAGGTAAAGCCACGGGCCTTGTTGATGAGCTCCTGCATGCCTTTCTCTATCTCAGCCTTTTCCTTATCAAGGGATATAACCAGCTCGTGGATCTTGGATTTCTTCTCAAAGAAAGCCTTGAAGTCCTCTGCAGCCTGTATGCTCTCAAGCTTGTACTTCTCTATGCTCTTCTTCCTCTCCATTATCTTCTTGAGGATGGAGTCCTGCACTGCCAGTATCTTCTCCTCTTTCTCATCAGCAACCTTGATGACTGGCTCAAGCTCAGTCTTCATCTTATTGGTTATGTCCTTGTGCAGCTGCTCTGCCTCTCCTAAAACTGTGTTAATCCTGGTTATGGATGCCTTGATGCTGTTTTTCTGCTCAGAAATCTTGGTGCCTACAGACTTGACTATCTGGTTAAGGGCATCCACCCTTTTCCTTATGTTCTCTTCTCTCTTCTCAAGGTAGCTGAACTCTACCTTTGCCTCTTCTATCTTGGCCTTTTCAGACTCAATCTCATCAACCAGAGCCTCGTACTTCTTCCTCTGGCTAGCTACCTGGTGATGGATGTTCTCAAGCATCTGCTGGTATTCCAGCTTCTGCTGTATGATGTCCTTGTCAATGTTCTTCTTGAGCTCCTCGTAATGCTTAAGCTCCTGGAGCTGCTCCCTTACCTGCTCTACATCGCTGCCTATGGCATTATTGAGCTTCTTGACCTCTTCCTTGAGCTTCTCAAAGCCTTCAGATTCCTTTTGCATGGAAGCAATTGCTTGCTCAACCTTTCTTGTGAAAGCATCCTTTTTTGAGGAGTACTCCTTGGTCTTTTTCTCCACTTCCTTCTTGTTGAGCCTCCTCTCGCAAAGATAGGTCTTGCTGAGCTTGTACTCGACACTAATCATGCCTTCATCCTCTAAGAAATCAGCCCATTCCTGCACAACAGGGATGCTTACGCCTAGAAAGTCAGCAGCCTCGTTAAGGCTGAGCCTTTTCTTGCCCTCAACCAGCTCTAATAGCTTGTCAACTCCTGTCTCAATGCTCTTCTCAGCCATAAGTAACCTCTTTTTTAAAGCTCTCTAGACACTATTACTCTGAGAGGATATAAAAAGCTTTCTTTTTTAAGGTGAGAAAAGTCGCCGCCACCAGCAAGAGTAAACTCTTGCGGTGCCAGAAGCGCACTTCTGAGCACCAGCCCCGGCACCTCAGACATTTATGTCAAGGTGCTTGGTGGCTTGGGCTGGGGACGCGCCCTACGGGCTGCCCAAGGCGACTTTTCGTCAGTCAGTTAAACTTAATCTTATCTCCTATCCTTGTGCTTCCCATGACTCCTATTGGCAGCTCAATAACATACTGGGCTTTGGCCTTGGGCGAGTAATAAGTAAAGGGCTTAAAATCTTTTTTTATGTCAACTACCTTTTTATCCTTGTCCAGGAACAGGACGTCTATTGGGAAGAACACAAAGAGCATGTGCAGGTCTGCTCTTTTCTCATTGTCAAAGATGAATATCAAGGCTTCTTTGGGCCTCTTGAGCCTGAACATCATGCCCAGGGCTTTTGAGCCAATGCTAGTGCAAGGCTTTGCCTTGTCTATTATCTTGAATTTCTTGGTGGTATTGGTTATCATCTGGTCATCTTCTGATTATCACATTATAAATATAGCATCTTATCGCTAGCAAGGGCTTGAGGTAAGCTTGTTAATCTCATAGTCAGCTGAGTGGTTAGTGTCTATGGTGAACCATGAAGGCATGTTGTCGATGTTGCACCTTCTTGAGTCATAGCCTGAGATATTGTTGAATAGTATATAGTCAATCACGCTCTTGGTGGTGCTGTAATCAACCCCTTGGTCTATTAGGAATGGGACGTAGACAAAGCTTTCAATGCCATGGCCATTAGGGTCTGGTGAGAAGTTGCCTTCAAGCCTCATAAGGAAGCTGGGCGCTAGAGTATTCTCAATATAGTATGAGTTGTTGATGAAATACATGAGCAAGCTGGTATCGTTGTTGTTATCTTCGTCAACAAAATCATTCCTGTCTATGCTGTCATTCATCCTTATGGTGTTAGGAACTCTTCCGTAAGTGCCGACGCTGTAGACAGGGTCCCTTATGTTGATGATTGATATGGAAGTGTTATAGTCCCTTGAGAACTCCCACCTGGCAGCTCCTCTTGTGTCATTTATCTCTATGTCTGCTGTTGCCACCACTACTATGCTCCAGGGAGACTCATGGTAAAGAGTTATCTGGGTCACATTGATGAAAAGGCTTAATCCTATCTTCTCAGCCACTACCTTGACCCTTTCAAGGTATTCTGAGTATGAAGAGTTGATAAGCACATCTGCCTGGGTGTTGTTGACAGTTCCGTTGTAAAAAGCCATCCTGAACAATTCCTCAGAGTCATCGAGATAGTTTCCTGACCTGGCAACATAGTCCTCAAGCGCTATCAATGACCTGAAGCCTGAGATGTACATGGCCCTCTGGGAGTCAGAGTCAATGTCCTTGATAAAATCATTAATAGTCATTATCCTGGTCTCAATTACTTTCTGCCTGTCAGCATAGCTATACTCTTTGTAAGCCACGAATATCACTGTGAGCACTATTATTATCATTGATGATACTATTATATAGAATAATCCTTTCTTGTTCCTCAATAATGATAAGCCTTTTTTTGCTTTTTTTGAGCTAATCATCTTTCTCATCACTACTAACTGCTACTTCTCATTGCCACACGCTCGCCTTAACCAGGGTCGGCCCCCATAGGTAAGGAACATCAGTGACCAAGGTCACTGTTATCTCTAAGTCCTCATCCTGGAAATTCACAGACACTCTCTTATCATCATCAGGGTCAAGCTGCTTAAGCAGGTTATAGACTGCCACGTCATAGGCATCCGCAAGGTCATAATACAAGGTTGCGTTGGTGTAGTAGCACTGCTTAGTGCCAGCATATCCCAAAGGCACCATCAGGCTCTGGAATTCTACGTCTTCAGATTCAACAGTCCAGTTGCAGCCATCGCTGCTGGGAAGCACTACAGTCCTGTTAGTGGCTGCTACGATAAGGCCTGTGTAGATGAGGGAGTTATTGGCTGATAAAGAGCAGGATGCAGTATGGGTTGAGTTAGCCCCTATTGACATGCTGAATGAGTGGCTGCCGGTTGTGAGCATTTGCGCAGGCACTAACAGCTGAAAAGGATCGCCTAGGTTTATGTAGTCAGGAGCATATGAGGATAAGTCATAAACATTGTTGCCATCAACACTAAGGCTCTTGGTCCAGTAGTCACCGCTGTAAGAGACTACGCGGGCATCAATCACAGTCACTCCGTCAGGAATGGTGATGGTTGGGTTGCAGCTTCCGAACTGGGGCGTCTGGAAGGTTATTGGTATCTGGCTTTGCTGAACAGCAGGGGTTGGAGGCTCATATGATACTTCAATGTAAGAGTCTCCGTAAAGCCTTGACTCGACGCTAGTCGCAGCAGTAGCCCTCTGGAAGGTGTAGACGATGCTGCTGGCTGCCAGCTCTGCTGCGAAGCTTGCATAAATCTCGTTCAAGGCAGACACATTGGTTCCAAAAGCAAACTTTCCTCCTGTACAATTAGCCATGATGGATAAATTACCAACAATAGCCGGGTCATTGGCAGCCTCAGGCCCAAAAGCTACAGTATAGAAGGTTATGTTATAAGGGTTTCCATGCGCATAATCAGTGAAGTTGCATGCCTGGTGAACCGCATCTTTCCAGATGATGCTCCTGTCGCTAGTCTGGCCATAGGCGCATGTGGCAGTATTTCCTGTTGTCTTTTTCAAGTCGCCATCTGTCATCAGCAATATAGCCCTTTTCCTGCTGCTGTTGCTGTCAGTTATCAGCTGGGTCTTGGCTTCTTCCATTGCCCCGCAAAGGTATCTTTGCGCATCTGCTGGGTGCTGCACATAAGCATCTATCTCTGAATGAAGGTCGGCTGTATTGGTGGTGAGCTCCGAGTCCAAGTCGACTGATGCTCCTGTACCAAAGCTTACCAGACCTACGCGGTTGCCTGAGCCATTAAGCACTATATCCACAAACAAGTTATCAACATCCCTTACCTGGGTTATCCTGGTAACATTGGTGGTTTCATCGACTATTATGTCATCTGTGCCCATGCTATAATGCCTGCTGGTAAGCAGGAAAACATCTGATATGTTTCCTGTGGTGTTAGTCGTGTTGCCTGTGTAGAATCCCATCCTTACAGGGATGGTAGTGTTGCTCATGGCATTGTAGTCTAGCAATGCATCCAGGAAGGTGTTGTCAAAAAAGAATGTGTTCTCTCCTGTTGTGTTGGCTGAGAAGATATTGGTGTTGCCGACATCCATGAATAATGGCAGCGTAACATTGGAGGCTGCCCAGTAATGAAGCGAAATATTCATCACCTTTAGGTTGCCTGGCACCATGAAGCCGTCGTAGAGGTTGATTACGCCATCTATGTCTGGGAGGTAGGTTATCTTAGAGCTGGAAGCGCCTGTTGCCCCTATCTCAGCAGTCACGTACTTAACCCCTAATAATCCTCCGCTGACGCTGGCATTGGTCAATCCTTCTGTGAAGTTGAGGGTTACTGTGTTATCCCCTGATGCCAGGAGCGATGAGCAGCCTGAGATGTTGAACCTCTGCATCTGGGTGTTATCCACTGATATCAGGTCGCAGAACACGTCGTTGATTAGCAGTTGGAAGTCACTGTCAAACTCTCCCTCAAGGAACATGTCCCTGACATTTGCGCTTGAGATGTCAGAAGGAAGGTCATCCAGCCTTACTGTTATCTTTCCCTGGCCTACAAACCCTCCGAAATAGGCAAAGTTGCTGGTGGTCTTGTCCTGTATCTTCCTTACATAGGCTGATGATGATGAGCCTGTGAGCGGCGCACCTTCCTCTATGCCTGTTATCATCCTCTCTCCTACTAAAGTGTTGCTCGGAGCGCTGCCTGTTGATTTTTCAAACAGCACATCATCCTCTATCACCAGCTTGAAACCTGTATTATTAGGGAAATAATCTTTCATAACAAACTCTGTAAGGTTAATTGCCAGCGTAATGTTGCCAGTTGCCCAGTAAGTCCCTATCTGCTCAAGGACTGAATTATTCATTTTAGTGTTATCATTGGATATAAGGTAGGTGTTCACAAAGGTGCTGTTCACCTCTCTCATCTTGAGCTCAGAAAGAGCAGATAGCACATCTGCTGAGGCAAAGCTTATGCTCTCAGTGGTCGGCTGCTTGACAAGGTACTGGGATATCAGGAGCAATCCTCCTATCAACAGGAATGATGAGAACAATGCGTCCATGGTGAAGTAGAATGCTTTCCTATTCATCTTAATCCTCTTTTTTGCCTTTTGATTTTTCATCTTTACCATGAGCCAGTCCATCATTTTGCTAAGTCAATCTGTTATTTTGCCCACGCATACACTTCCATCTTTACTATGCTTGCGTCATAGATTATGATCCTGGTCAGCTTCACCATATTATCATAGTCAATTGATGATAAGTCAGTTTGGCTGCAGCCAGCAGTGCCAACATCAGGGCTTCCAATCACGCACTTGGTATCTGTGCCTGTCGAGTCAGTGAAGTTTATGATGACATCATCCTTATCCTTGAATACTGCTATGAAGTCGTAGCGGGTCTGGAACTTAGGCCTGATGTCTTCATAGCTCATGTTCATGGCAGCATAGGCTTTTTCACTGCTAACCCTTGAGCCTTCAAGTATTCCGGGCCTTAGCACGCTATCAGCATCCCAGTTAGCAGGCACTCCTTCTGAGAGCAGCATCTCGCTTATCTTGGCAGTGTCTGCCTTAAGCTCTGTGAAGGCTGTGTTGGTGCCAAAGGCATTGATAAGTATCTTGATGGCTATCACAGTCGCCAGTATGAACAACAATAGGCTCATGGTGTAGTCTGTAATCCACACCTGGCCTTTTTTTCTTGTCCTTCTCGCCAGCAAGCTTTTTCTTCTCATTTTTTTCTCATCTTCACACTCATCGTGTTGGTTAACTTGCCCAGGAGCCTTGGCATGCTCATTCCTAAGCTATGGATACTCCAGAGTCATCTGCTCCTGGCTCTTCCTTGGTGATGGTGTAAGTGTTTCCAGGGGTGAGCGTGGTGATGCTTCCTGCCTTTAGCTCAGGTATCTGGAACAAGTACTCCCCCCCACGGTAAGGTATGACTAGGTCATTGTTAACAATGGTTATTGAGTAGCTGGTGCTACCTATCTTTTCAGGAAGGGTTATAATCCTCTGATAGCCAGGCTCTACCTCTGATGCGAGTATGAGCTCGTTCTGTATTGAGTATCCAAAATCCATAAGCTTGTTCATGTTCTTCTCCTCAGAATAATCAATTATGAGGCTGTAGCTCACTGCCAGGAAGACAAAAACCACCACCATGGCTAATCCTACCATTAGCATGAACTCTGTTGCTATCTGGGATTTTTTCAAAAAAAACTCACCCTCTCCCCTAATAAAAACTTTACTTTCAATACTATCAATCAGTAATTGTTACAGTGCCATCAGAATTTGACTGAACTGACACATGATGCACTCCTGAATAATCCTGCAAGGCTCCAGTGAGGTTGGCCACGCTCCACTTGACCAGCTCATAGTCATTGCCAGGCGCTTCCACCTCAAACACCATCTTGTTGCTGGTTATGGAGATGCTCTTCACCCCTTCAGGCATATAGACTGTGACTGTCTTCTTGCTAGGGGCTCCCAGGTAGTAGACTTCGTCAGCAGCATCCCTTATCTCGCTTGCAACCTTGTCAATCTGGCTTGCCCCTATCTCAGTCTGGACATTCTCCTGCTGCTGGAAGAAGATTATTATCAACGGGAAAGTCATCATCAGGGCTATGCCTATTATCATCAAGAACTCCATGCTCACCTGGGCTTTGCTTGCCTGAACCTTTCTAGCCTGAGTTTCCCTTACCTTTGCCTTTGACTGATACTTGCTCCCTCTTTTTCTCATCTTCACTCCTTTTCGCCCTATAATTAGAAGTATATTAGCAAATATATAAAGTTAATGTTAAAATTAACGACAATTAAGAATTTGGTAAATGCAAAGAAAAGCAATCACCCTATATAGCTCGTGTCCTGGTGGAAGGCAGGGTCCTTGTGCGCTTCCTGCTCCAGCTCTTTCTGCCTGGCAAGGGGCTTGAGCTCATTCTCGAGCTTATTTATGTCCTTGTCTATCTGCTTCAAGTTTATGCCTAAGCTGTACTTCTTCTCCAGGGCAGCCATGAGCTCCTTTGCCTCCGACAGGCCTACGTGCATTGGGTGGCCGTAAGTCTCAACCAACAAGGCAGCTGCAGCCATGTTCTCGCTCCTGCCTAGCCCTAGCAGCAAGCCTGTTATGCCCATTATCGGACCTACCACCCCGAAAAGCTTGTCACTTGCGCCTAATTTAGTGAACTCCTTTATGAGCTTGGCATCATTGCCTGTGCAGAACAGCTTAGGGTTCTTAGGGGGCTCTTGCAATCCTATGCCCCCAAGGGTGATTATCTCCTTGCAGCCATGCTTCTTTGCCACGTCAAGGACTGCCTGGGCGAATGAGTAAGAATCCTCTTCTTTCATGGGCTGCACATCCCCAACGAGAAACAAGAAGTCTTGCTTGGCTTTTCCCTTGCCTGAAGCCTTGTGAACCTTACCTGAACCCTTTTGCACCTTACCTATAGCCTTGTGAAGCATCTCTATCTTCGGCAATTCCACAGTGTTATCCTCTTTCACAAAAACAGAGTTAGGAAGGCAACATGAGAAGAAGCTGAACATCCTCTCTGCCTTTAATTGCTCTGTGATTATGTCGACAGCTATCTTGCCCACATTGCCTATGCCAGGCAAGCCTACGATTAGTATTGGATTATTAAGCTTCAGCTTTTTTATTTGGGTTATTTTCCAGTTGGCCATCTTTTGTTTTCGGCGCCTGCGGCCAAATTATTTTTTCGTTTTTTTATCTTTTTTCGTGAACGTGATAGTCGTGATAATTATTTGGCCCTCATACGCCGGGCTGGCTTTCCTCTTCCTTAATTTCCTTTACTTTCCGACGGTAAACCCCGTACTTGTCCTCTGGGCTGTACTTGGGAGGCTTGGGCTTCACCCTGGTTCCTCCACAGCTGCATTGCTCGCTCAAGCCATAGCTCTTGCATGATGGGCATCTGAGTATGTGGTTCAAACCAGCTCACCTTCCTCGTATCGGCACTATTGCCTGCTCAGCAGCAGAATCTTACTCTTCCTGCCTCTTGAATGAAATCTCGCCTTTCACTTCCTCGACAACAGCAGTCATGGCCTCCTCTATCTTCTTAAGTATGGCCTCTGCCTTCTTGTAGTCCTTGGCTGTTATCTGCACCCTGTAGGAGCCCCCTCCAAGGTAGCCTATTCCCAGGGCGGGATCAGCTGCCTTGGCCTTCTCAAAGGCTTTCTTGACGATTTCCAGGCCGTTCTCAGCATAAGTCTTGATTGATACCTTGGTGATTATCTCTACCTTCTTAGGAGCTATCTTCTCCTTCACAACGCTTTCTATATGCTTGGCTGTCTCCTTTGGCAATCCTAGCTTCTCAAGGGAGGTGTTGTTCTCCACTACGTCCTCAAAAGCCTGGTAGATGTAAGTGTAATGGCTTAGCAGGGCAGGGGCTATCTCCTTGTAATACTCCTCTGGATTCTTCTTTAGCTTCTCAGCTATGAAGGATAATATCTTCTCTGCCTTTTGCTCCTGCTTTATGGACTCGTTCTTGTTCCTCTTCTGGGACTCATTGACCCTCCTGAGAGAAAGGTCTATGTGCCCCCTCTCAGGGTCCAGCCTTATAACTTTGCATACGACTTTCTTGCCTTCCTGCACAAAGTCCCTGATGTTCCTTATCCTTCCAGGGCTTACCTCTGAGATGTGTATCAATCCTTGCTTGCCATAATACTCATCAAGCATAACAGTCACTGCATGGTATTGTATCTTGGTGACTGTGCAGAACACCAGTTCCCCTTCCTCAGGATATCCTTCTCTCCTTAGAAACACTTAATCTTCCTCCAATGTCTCAATCTTCATTCATGTCTCAGCAGCTCTTGCTTAAGGCCTAGTCCAGCACCTCTAACACCCTCGCTCGAACGCGGGTCTTGCCTCCTCCTGGCAGTGCCAGTAGCTTTCCGCACACAAGGCAGTTGATCCTGGACGCTGATTTGCCGAATATTATCTGCTCATTCTTGCACTTAGGGCACCTTACCTTTATGAACTTGCTCAAAGGCTCTTTTGCTTTCATAATAATCCCTCCCAGGTCTAATGTTAATTATGACTTAGGCGATAAGAATAGCAAATGGTTTATAAAGGTTGCTGTGGAAAAAGCATGGTATCCAAAATCCCTTCTAGAGAGCTCGCAAATGCGCTCGCAAATAGCTAGACAGAAAGAAAAAAAATGTTTTGAAAAGCAAAACCTATGCCAAAACCTGTGCTTTAGACCAGCTCTACCTTTTTGGCCCTGTAGCCTTTCCTCTGGCTGTGGGTCTTGTTGCATTCCTTGCAGGTGAACCTGAAGTCAGTCTTCTTGCTGAGCTTCTTGCCGCCCCTCTTGGGCTTGGGAGGCTTGGAATACCTTCCTAGGTTGCCTGCGCCCCTCCTCAGCCCTCTTGCCTGCACTCTAGAAGTTGAGCCCCTGGACATAGGCCTAGCCGCGTTCCTTCCCTTTTTCTTGGCAATAGACACCTTATGCTCAGTGTGCTTCCTGCAAAATGGGCAGTACCTCTTGACTGTCTTCTTGATTTTCATCTTATCGTCGTTGGAGAAGCCTGGGGTTTAAAAATCTTATTGTTTGGCTATGGCAAAATTATCATCAAGGGCAAAATCATCGTCTGGGCCAAGAGGTGAGCAAGCCCCACGCCAGGCTGATGCCCAAATTGCCAGGCTCAGCTTTTCTTCAGCAAGTTAGCAATGAAAAAAGCTGGCTTGCGAGCTGGCCAAGATGATTTTGCAAAAAGCCGCCTTGCTCACCCCGTATGGGGCAAGCAAAAGCTTTGCTTTTGGTGCCACAAAAATCCGTGGATTTTTGCCGGCAACCCCTGAGCAAGCAACCACCGTGCAAGTCACTCGCCATTGCTCGTGACGTTGCACTTGTCTGCGGTTGCGGCGGCTTTTTCCGCAAAAACACCAGAATAAATGCAAAAAATACTAGAATAATCCTTAGCAAGGCTCTGCGCTGCCCCTCTTGATAAGAACCTCAGCTATTGCCATGTCAAGCTCTATCTCTTCCCCTTCATCAAAAGGGCCTAATGCTGAGCCATCCCTGCCCATGAACGAGGGCAATGGTGCGAGCATCCTTATTGTTTTAGTCTCAGCTTTAGCCAGGTCTTTTGCCTTATCTTTTGGGCCAGGATTAGCTTTAGGACCAGCATTACCTTTAGAATCATCTTCATCTTTACTGTCATCTCCAGGGCATGGGCTTTGCGCTAGGCTGCTGGCAGTTGAAAAAGCTGCTTCTGGGGCTGCATCTGGCAAGTTGTCTTCATGGGCTTCATTGCCCCTGGGCCCAGCGCCTGGCTGCGCTTGCCCATCGCCTAAGTTTTTGTCGTCGAATTCCCTCACCTCAAGCATGGCATTAAGCACTTTCTCCTTGTACTTGACAAATAAGTCTACCTGCTCATCAAAGTATTTCCTCTCAGAAGGCAGGAGTGCAGAGGTGTCTATGATGTCAGAGCCTGTCCTTGCCTTGCTCATGGCTATGCTTATTATCTTCTTCTCCCTGCGCTCATACAGCTCCTTGATAATCCTCCTGATGTTCTGGAACTGTATCTTAAGCTTCTCCCTCTCAGCAGAGGCAAAAAGCTCATCGCCCTTTTTGGTTATGGCCTCTTTCTTCTCCTTGAGGTAAGCCAGTACCTGCTCGTAGAAGTCCTTGTCCAATCCCTGAAGCTCCTCACGGTTCTTCTCCCGCCTAAGAAGGTCAAAAAGAGTCTCATATGTAATCCTGATATCAACCATGGTTCCAAAGGAGAAGTATGCTGTTTATATAGTTTTTTGTGCAGTGATTTAGGCGTTAAAGCCAAGGCCGCCGAAGCAATCAAAAGCGAATGCTTTTGGTGTGCCAAAAGTATACTTTTGCCGCCAGCTTATGCAATGTTTACGATAGTAAACTTGCATGGCGAGGCGAGCGGTAGCGAGCAAGGCCTTGGCTTAGCTTAAGATTAACCACCCCGAACCCGCACCATTTTTAAACTCAGCCTGATTCTACCCTGCCATGGCGCTGCTAAAGTTCAATGACCTGCGTTTTATCGACGAGAAAGACAGGGTTAAGGTAGTCTTCTTGCGGATATATGGCTTCCATCTCTCAAGGCAAGAGCTGGAAAGCATAGGCGCCTTCAAGGTGCATGAGGATGCCATTGAGTTTGACTGCCCTGATAAAAAGGCCTCTAACAAGTTCAGCTTGCTGCTTGCCAAGGGATTTGAAGGGCTAGTATGCAGCCTTAACAACCTTAAGGCAGTATATATACACAGGAACTCTGGCATCCCGCTCATTGGCGAAGGGGTTTTTGGCCTGATTGACAGGAACACCAACTGCATAGAGGTCAAGCCCTTGACTGCCTGCAACCTTGACTGCGTGTTCTGCAGCGTGGATGCTGGCTCCAGCAGCAGGAAAATGGCTGAATTCATAGTGGAGAAGGATTATTTGGTGGAAGAGTTCAACAAGCTGGCTGCAAGAAAAGAGCACCCAGTGGAAGCCCACATCGGGCCGCAGGGTGAGCCTCTCCTTTATGCGCCTTTGGTAGAGCTGGTGAGGGACTTAAGGCAGAACCCTAAAGTCAAGGTTGTCTCAATCGATACAAACGGCACCTTGCTGACAGAGAAGCTGGTAGACAAGCTAGCCAATGCCGGCTTGACTAGGCTTAACATCTCATTGCAGTCTCTCGACGAGAAAAAGTGCTCTTACCTGGCTGGCAAGCCCTACAACCTCAAGCACGTGCTTGAGATGATAAGATATGCCAGCGAAAAGATGAGTGTCTTGCTGGCGCCTGTGATTGTTCCCGGCATGAATGATGAGCACCTGGAGGGAATTATTGGGCTGGCAAAGGAGCTAGGGATTGAGTCACAGTTCCCTGTGCTTGGGATACAGAACTACCTCAACTATAAGCGGGGAAGGAACCCTGTGAAGCAGAGAAGCTGGGATGATTTCTTTGAAATGCTAGGTCCCCATGAGAAAAAATCTGGGCTTAAGCTTAGGCTTGCAAAAGAGGATTTTGGCATCAGGCCTGACACCAAGCTGGAAAAGCCATTTGAGAAAAAGCAAGTGGTGAAGGCAAGAATTGCCTGCGAGGGCCCTTTGAAAGGGGAGAAGATAGCAGTGGCCAGGATTGGCAAGGAAGGCAGGGAGGAAAGGGCTATTATCGTCGAGAAAGCAGAAAGGGCTCGCATGGGCTCAGAAGCCAAGGTGCTCTTGATAAGGGATAAGCATAACATCTTCAGGGGAGTGCTTAAGTGACAAGATAGGCTAATGAAAAGATTGGCTGATATACCCTCATATCATCTTCTTGAAGAAATTCCTTATGGCATCTATGACCCTCTTGAAGAAGCCTGGCTTTTCCTCTGGCTTAGCCTCTTCCTTGGGCGGGGTTTCAGGGGCTACAGTATCATTGGCGCTGATTTCATCCTCGACAACAGGCTTGGTAAGGTTGACGCTGATATTAATGGTCTTGGTGTCTGTGTAGTTCTTGCTCGGGATCGAGGCTGTAGTGGTTATTATCAGCTCTTCCTTATCATAGTGCTCAGGGATGTTAAGGATGTAAGCATAGGCTTGCTTGGTCTCTGCCTTGGTAAATGATAAGGTGTTAGATATCTTGCCTCCCATTAAGGTGGCCCCTTCTGAATAGCTATCACTTACTTCCACCTGGACTGGTTCCTGGTTATTGTTCTTTATGGACACATTAACCGTGAGATTCTGGCTGGCATTCATTTTGGTCTTGTCAGCCTTAAGGGAGATGGTTATTGCCTTGCTCAATGGAGTGACTTGTAAGGTCTGCTTTTTTGAGAAGTTGAACTTCTCCCCGAGCGTAGTCTCATATGTTCCATAAGCTGTTATGTCGAATTTCTTGCTGGAATCGACTAAGGGAGCTATCATGTTGCTGTCAGAGTACAAGGTGATGCCTTTTCCAGGGGCTAGTGAGTCTACCGAGGCTATGTCTTTCTGGAAGAATGATGAGTTGATCCATGCCTTGATGTTCTTCAGGATTATGCCCTCATTAGGGTTCTCAACCCCGAATGAGAGCCTGAAAATAGCTCCTTCTGAAAGGCTGGACTGGCTAAGGGTCAGGGTAGGTATAAGAGACTTAATCTCAGAGGTCAGCAGGTTGCTCTTGTTCTCATTGAACTTGCCTTCATCCCCTGCAGTCACGCTTAGGTTAAGCTCAATATTGTATTTTCCTGACTTTACAGGCTTCAGCTCAAAGCTGAAGCTTTCATATCGTCCTGTTGGCAGGCTTCCGCTCCAATAATATACCTCTCCTTCCTTCTCCAGGTCTCCAGAGGTTGAAAGCACTGAAATAGCAGATGGCACCTTGATGTAAAGATGGTTCACATCAATTTCCTTTGTATACTTATTAGTTACCTTAACTGCATAGTCAGCCTTTTCAAAAAGGGTAAGCTTAGAGGGGGATAAGGTTATTGAGAGCTCATAAGGCTTTTTTACTGTTATCTTGGTGGTTGAGCTCTTCAAGCCGAACTGCAAGCCTTCGTAGGTGTAGTTAATGATGGCAAAGGTACTGAAATCGCTGTAATCCTGCAGCTTAAAGCTGTAGCTAAAGCTTTTTTGTGAGCTGGCAGGGATATTTGCTTCAAAAGTCAGCTCGTGAGGGGTATAGCTTGCTGATGATGATGAAGAGGTAAAAATCACGCCCTCAGGCAGTGTTTCCCTATAAACCAAGGAGTCTGTGCCCTCACTGCCATTGTTCTTGATGACAACGCTCACTCTTATTTCCTGCCCTACCAGGATGCTAGTATTGGAAAAATCCCTGGTAATGGTTATGCTAGGCCCTCTGTCTCGTATTGTGACCTCGATTCCAGCCAATATCTCGTTGCTGGTGAACTTGACATGGTCGTCTTCTGTGGCATTCTCCCTGTCCTGAAAGATGTCTGTTATGCAGTAATCCCTTGTGGCAGAGGACTTGCACTCACCTTTCTCTATTATATAGGTTCGCTCATTGACCCCTAATATCACTGTAGTGTCATAAAAGCTGTAATGGGTCACTGTGATAGCTTCGCCAGCTGCAAGGAAGCTATCCCCTGAGTAATGCCATTCAGAGTAAAGCTCCTTGGCCAAGGCAGGGCTTGCCGCCAGGATAAGAAAAGAAAGCAGGAATAAGAGCGATTTTGCCCAAGGCAAGGCTTTATAGAGGATTTTATCCATCATAACCAGCTTATTCTAACCAGTAAATATAAACTTTTTGTTTTGATAAAGATGTATTGAAAAAAGTCGCCACAGCTTACGGCTACGCCATGAACGAGAACTTTATGTTCGAGAGAATGGCGTTTGGCTGTAGAGGCGGTGGTTGGCCCCTCGGGGTGCCGAGGGCGACTTTTTTATGTTCTTCAAAGCTTTTGAGACACAAAATCAGAGATTTTGTTGATTTTTCTGAAAAAGAAGAGAAAAAGAAAAAAAAAATAAAACAAAATTTCTACGAAATTTTGCATATTTTTTAAAAATAGAGAAAAAGAAAAATAAAAAAATAAAAGAAAAAATTTTGTGTTAGCCTTACTGCACTGTGTTGACGCTTAATGCGCTCAAGTCAGCTGCAATGACTTCCACTTCTGTGCCAGACAAGTCGTACATTTCGTACTTTGCCAGGACACGGCATGCGCCCAAGGTGTCTTGCGCACTGTAGCCTGCCACTAACAAGGCGTTCTTGTCAGCGAACATCTTGATGACTGCTTTGCCGGCTTCGAAGCCTGCTGTGCAATCAGCCTGGTTGCCCATGAGGGCAGCTGCTACTGTGTTGATGCAAGGTCCTCCAACCACTATCATGTTCTTGCTTCCAATTGCTGGGGCTTCAGTGTCAAGCACTGCTAGTCCGACTGCGATTGGGTTCACAGTTGTGGTTGTTATTGCGCCGCCTGAGGTGGTTGAGCCCTCATGCACTTCAACGGTTCCTGCTGTCACGAAGACTTGCACTCCCCTCTGTACGAGTGGGAACTCAATCTTCAGTGAAGACTGGCCTGACTCTGGGTTGAACTGCTCGACATAGGCGCCGTAATCGGTCATTGCCTTGTCGTAGTTGTCGTTTGCGTCGTCAGTCTGCATTGCTGGAGTTGTCACATCAAGTGACACTTCATCATCTGCAGAAACATCTTCAAAGAAGATTTCAATTGTTTCTGCTGCTCCAGGGTCCTCATCAAACAAGTCGACTGGTGTGCTTATCACTGCACTAACATTGAGATCGTCTCCGATATCTGCCAAGATTCCGTTGGCGTCGAATGTCTGTGCTCCCAGGTCAATTATGGCTCCTCCGTGGGTTACCAAGTAGACCTGTGTGCCGTCAACTATGTCGCCGTCTGCGTCCAAGTCGATTGACAAGGCATAGTCTTCTGCATCAGTCGCGCTTTCATCTCCGACATAGAACTTGTGCGTCTTTCCGTCAACGATCAAGTCACCTTCTGCGTCAGTTCCTGGGGTCCCTATGTATGAGACTGACCAAGAGCTGCCTGCCAGGTCTTCAAAGGTCACAACTTTGCTTGAGGTTGTGATACTCTTGTACCTAAGCACTCTGGTTATTGCGTCGTCAACAGTGTCTGCATCTGTTTCCTTGTCAGATACCACAAAGTAGGCATCATCTGAGATGAAGGTGTCGTTAACTGACTGTGGGTCATCGATGTCATTGTACTCTGTGTAGATCAACCTGTCATCATCTGAACCAAAGGCAAAGTCGTAGTCATCAATGTCTGAGTGGAGGTATGGTACTACATACTCGTCTCCGTCGACATTGGTGAAAGTCAGCTTGTAGCCTTCATCAGATACAGAGTTGAACTCGATGTCAGTTGTGCCTGTCTTCATCAATCCAGCGTAGACAATGTCCCATGTCTCTGACAACATCACTTCTGGCTCCTCCAGGAATTCTTTTAATCCTTTTCCTGCAGGTACCCAGTATTCAGTGTCAGTCACTGCCTGGAACTTGATGTAGCTTATTCTCAGCTCATCGCTTGTGTTGGTGGCCTTTATTATAAGGTCAACGTTGTCCAAGGCTGATGTTGAGCCAATCTTGACTGAAGACTCTTCTGCGTAGTCAGTGTCCGTGAAGTCATCATCACTCAACTCGAGCTTGTTAGCTCCCAGGTAGAACTCCACGAGCCCTTCCCTTTGATTGGTGAGGATTTCCTGCACTCCGACTGTCACATCGCTTCCTAGCACCTGGGTATCTCCTTCCTCTAGCTCCTTGGTCATTACACCGTTAACTGAGAGCTTTGCAGATGAGACATCACTGTCTATGAAGACTGCTGTGACTTCATATGACTTGCCGTCAATGTCGTAGGTCTTGGTCTCTCCGTCCCTTAGAACGTCAGCGACTTCTCCGCCCATCAGCTTCAAGAGGATGTCTAAGTCATCTACGGTTGCGTCCACTATAGTATAGGGTGCTCCTAAGATGTTCAGCACTTCTCCCTCAAGGTCTGGCAGGTCGTCTCCGTCTATCTCTGATATGGCTGACTCTGTGAATTCCATGTGGTATTCAAAGATTACGTCTCCATCATCAAAGAAGAGGTAGTCACCAAGAACGTCGTCCTCGCCTTCTGGCTCATACACTACTTCTGCAGTGTTGTCATCAAACTTCAAGTACTGCTTTACTGGCGTTGTTCCTGCTCCAGTGTCAAGGACTCCGGATTTCAATGCTTCTAAGTCATCTTCTCCGAAGGTCTCCTTTACATCGCTCAAGGCCTCACCGAGAGTTAAGATGTCGGATCCTGCCTTGAACTCTGCTGAGTCTCCTATCACCGTTGCTGTTCCTGCAGCGCCAGGCACATTAACTTCAGATGTAATGGTTGCATCTGCTTGCAAGGCTGCTGCCAGGTCTATCGCGCCTACGACGTCTGATGTTGCTGCGTTAGCACCAACGACGATTTTACCGTCCCAGACTCCGTTGGTCACGAAAGGTGCGGGATAGTTGCTCAAATCTAACGCTGTTGCTCCCATGATAGTGGCGCCTAGCATGGTGGCTCCAGCAGCCAGAGCTGCTATCTTCTTTACTGTCTTTCCTATATTCATTTAAACACCTCCGTGTTTAATCTTCTTTTACTATATCGCTGCTAGAATGCACGGGGTTTGCGCTATAGTTGCTCGCACAACTATATTTTAAGCCCCTATACATTCTACTCATATATATAGTCATCTAATGGTATGAGCTTCATAGTCAAGTTTTATTTATAAAGTTTTCGCAACCCCCAGTCATACTTGCACCCTTACCAACGTATAAGCCTTAAAAACCACATAATATGAACAATTAAGCGTTTTTAATTATCCAGTGATTACAGGCATTTATGATGTTTTAAGCCAGGTTTCAAGCCTGGCAAGCAAGGTTGCCTATTATATAATAATATAAAGGCTGGTACAAGGGGCTAGAGCTTGAAAAAAGGCAAGAGCAAAAAAAAGCAAGAGCGCAAAAAAAAGTTATGCGGGGAGAAGGATTCGAACCCTCGCAGGCACTACTCCAAGACTATGGTCTTGTCCTGCCAAGACTTACGTCTTGCCTAAGCCAACAGGTCTCTTAGACCTGCCTTAGATCTCCTAAGCCTGTCCCGTATGGCCACTTTTCTTAAGTTTTGGCCGCTCCGGCATCCCCGCGTAAATTGCTTGCATTCTTTGTGTGGATGACGGCCCAAAAAGTTGGAACAAATTTTTGTCTGCCGGCATCCCCGCGTATTTGTCTTGACAACTGTATGCTCGCTCTCTTTAAAAAGCTTACCAAAACATAACATTTAAATAGTATTAGTACTAATAAAGTAAGATAAGAGTATTTTTAAGCTAATAATAGAGTATTTTTTTAGTACTAATTATTAGAGGGCGCTGAAGAGAAAGGCATCGGGTGAAGGTCCAAAACATGAAAGTAGTTCTGAACAACGGCCAGTGCAAGCTAACCATACCGAAGGAGCTAGCTGAGGAGAAAGGCTGGGGGCCTGGCACCAAGATAAGGTTTGTCGAAGACCTAGAGGGCAACATATTCCTGAAGGCTGTAGAGCTTAAGCCAGTAGATAAGAAAGCAGCTGCCAGCAAGAAGCCCAAGAAGAAAAAATGAGAGCAGAAGATAGGCTAGAGGAAATGGAAAGGAGAAGGCAAGAGCTAATCAGCTTTGTCACCAGCCTGGATGAGCAGCTGAGAAACAGCGAGATCAACCAGATAGAGCACGCTGTCTTGTTGCATGAAAGCTTCAAGGGCAAGGGCAGGGAAGAAGTAATCCGGGAGCTGGATGAAAGCATAAGCGAGCTTTCAGAGCAGGCGGGCAAGGAGCACAGGGCCAAGCTCCACATAGGCATTGCAGGTGCAGCCCTAGCAATCATAGCCATAATCAGCTTGTTCTCCCAAAGCAATTATTTCAGCCCCACAGGATTTGTGATAGGCCCAAGAGAGAGTTCTGAAATCATCAGCTACAACAATGCCTTTGTAACTCCTGCAGAGACCCTGCTAGAGCTAGCTAACATAACCAGCCTGAGGATTAGCGGCTCATTAGAAGGCACCAGGGCGACAGTCAAGCTAAGGATTAATGGGATTGAATACCTGGTTGGGGAAATAACCCCTGGAGCAGAGGGGGGCCAAGACAACCTGATAACCGGCTTGGCAATTGGGGAAGAAGCATCGCCCTATACTATCTCAACTGACAAGGCAGAATACTTAGTTGGGGAAGAGGTCTTCATAACCATAACGCCAGAGGCAGAGGACAAATCACTATACATAGCATATGGCGACCAGATGAATAAGCTGGATGAGGGAGCAAGCACTTATTTGCCAGCTGCTGCTGGGGAATACCAAGCCATAGCGCTCATAGTGTTGGATGATGATATTGTCAGGGTTGAGACTGGTTTCACAGTGGCTGAAGCAAGCTCTGAAGAGTCGGAGGCAGCTCTACCAGAAACCCAGGTTGAGCCTACACCAGAAGAAGTAATAAGTGAGGAGCCAGCAGCAGAAGCAACAGAAGCTGATGCTTCTGAGCTTGCGGCAGAGCCGCAAGAGCCTGAGGCAGAGCAAGAGACAACAACAGGCTATGAGTTCTCCAATGTTTGCGTAGACACCTGCAACCTTGAGGAGACTAGCAACCCGATTCTCATAATAGAGCTGGAAGAGGGCAGCAAGCTTACTATCACAGAGCTCATAATCACCAGGAACAAGGAGAACACCGCGCCAGAACAGGTCAAGGACATTCCTAATATAGCCATAGGCATAACCCAGTCAGCGACCATCAGCCTGGATGAGTACTTCATAGACCCTGACGGGGACTCGCTTGTGTATGACCTGAATGATATACCTGAGATAAACGCAGATATAAGCCAGTCAGAACTAGCCATAACTTCAGACACCCCAGGGGTCTATACTGGCTACATATACGCCACTGACGGCGACAAGCTAGTTACTAGCAACACCTTCACCATCACAGTCACAGAAGAAGGTGAGGGCGCAGTCCAGCCAGGTGCTGAAGAAGTTGGGGATGGAACAGGTGAAGTGCCTGTTACACCAGTGCCTTCTGAAACTGAGGCCATAGATCCCTGCGCCAATCCAGACCCTAACCTTAGGCCTCCTGAATGCATGGAAGGAAAGGAGAAAGACTACTTTGTGGTTGAGAGCGTTTTCCTGAAAGACAGCAGCAGGGCTAATGCTGCCAGGATAACACCCCTGGGCAACCTGATGATAAAAGGAGTGCTGGTAGAGAGCTCAGATATGAGCCCAGGAGCAAATGACTTCAAGGTTACCTACATGGATAGCGATTACAATGACGTGCCTATTGCCTGGATAGACTCTGCAACAGGGGACTTGCACCTGAAAGGAAGCTTGTATGAGGAAGACTTCTTCCTGCAGCCGACACCTAGCGCTTTTGTCATCCAGAACAAGAGGAATGTTAACCTGGCTTATATTGACAGGACTACAGGAGACTTGCACATCAAAGGCAACCTGGTCCAGATGAGGGAGAATGTGGAATGAGTGCAAGGAAAATTTCTTTAAGCAGGGCAACCCTTATTTTAATTATACTATTGATAATTAGGATTTTAGGATTCTCAAGTTTTGCCTTGGCAGACAATGACCCTGGCCACGACACTTTGTATGTGGAGGAACAGGGTGATTCTGAGATTGACGGAAGCCTTAACATAACAGGCAATGTGAGCATAGAAGGAATCCTTTATTCTGGCTCAGAGCTTGATGTCAGAGGGGACAGCGTGCAGGCAACTGGCAGCAACAACCAAATCATAGGCACCAGCAGCATACTCTCAATCCAGAGCATCGGTGACTTGTACATCAACACCTTCCAAGGCACAACTGCCACTGTGTACTTTGGAGACAGCGCTTCTGATAGCGTAAACATCAATGTGACTGGAGCGCTTTATTTTGGGAGCAATGGAAGGCTAGCTGTAAGCTCTGGAAGCCAGGCAGGCTCTGACCTTTACTGGGGAGACAAGCTGATATGCGATGCTTCTGAAAGCAACTGCGGATGGGTAAGCAGCACAACAGGAGGAGGGGACATCACAGCAGTGAACACGAATGATGACTGGCTGAACGGAGGGGCAGAGAGCGGGGATGTAAGCCTAACCTTCAATGAAAGCAAGCTCAATGACACCATAGACGCAAGGGCGAGCGCTGTTGGCGATGGCAATAATTACACAACAGCAGCAGGATTTGTTACCAGCGGAAGCACAGAGACGCTGCAG
>JAFGRK010000005.1 GCA_016935175.1 Candidatus Woesearchaeota archaeon
CCCTAAGTTACAAGGGTCAGTTGTGCAGGACTTTAGCTCTTCAGGGTCGCAATCAAGGTTAGTCTCTGTGTTAGTCTTGCAGTAAAGAGTGCACCTATCGCTAACTGAACCAGAGTCAGGCAAGTCATTGCAATTGAACCTTTCTAGGGAAAGCTTTCCATCTGAACGCTGATTACAATAGTAATTACCTATCAATGCTCTAACGTCATAGAGCTCAGAGCCGCAAGAGCAAGACTGGGTGAGCTTGACATTCAAAGGGCAGTCATTAATATCATTCTTAAGTATGCATCTCTTCTCTAAAGCGCTGTAATAGCAGAAAGAATCCCCTCCTATCCTAGTGTCCTGCCTCTTGCCTACACAATCAGGATCTGAGCCTTCAGGGCAAACTGAAAGATAGGCTATCCTCTCAGCTATCTGGTCATTGTCCAACGAGCCTGTGATGAAGAAATGGATGTTGTTGTTCTCAACAAACTTCTCGATATAAAGCTGATAGGCAACTGAGCTCTCCCCTCTACCAAGGAGCAGGTCAGTGAAGTCCATGCGAAGTTCTTCAGGGTAGTCCTGGTATAAGGAAGGGTTCTGGTCTCTCAAGACATAGGCCTTGGTAAAGACTCCTAATGACCATGACCTAGACGCACGGATTAGGGTGCCTTTGGGGTTGTAGGTATGAAAAATTATCGTTTGGTCAAATGCTCTGCAAGCATCAGGGTTATCGGGAAACCTTTCATAAAGGTCATAAAGGCATATGCAGCTTCTCTGTTGGCACTCATCGGGGTAAATATACCTTACTCCGTCAGGAAAAATCCCTGAATAGCTGCTGAAGGTTGATCTGTCCATGAAGCCAGAGATAAAGCTTTCTTCAGTAACAAAGATAGTCATAAACTGGTATTCAAAAGCAGTTGGCTTAGCCAGCATAATTTCTATGTTGTCAGCCAAAGCCCTAAAGCTTCCCATGGAATCCTGCTTGTCAGAGCCCAAAAGCTTTGATGATACTGAAACAGCCAGTATGAACAGCAGCACAACAATCACTATCTGCACAAAAGATCCCACGCCAGTATGGTCGCCCCTCTTGTTAGATAGCCTCATAACACTAGCTCTTGATTTCATGAGTATAAATTTGTTTCGGTAAGAGGAGAAGAGAAAATAGCAATGAGCTTCAGCCTAGCTGCCCGCATGCACTCAGCTGGTTTTCATCCTGAGGATTGCATTTAGAGCTGTCAATCACACAGCAAACACGAGTCCCTGGCGGGGTGTTGGAGGGTATAGGACAGACAAACCTTGCCTGTGTCTGGGCCGCTCCTGTGGAAGAAGAGACATAACTAGACCATTCCTCTGATGAGCAGGAAATCCTCCGGTCATTCACAGTCACATAGATGCATCCTGCGGCTTCTACGTTCACATCACATATGGCCACAAAACTTGTTGATAACCTCTCAGGTATGTTAATGTTTGTAATTCTTACAGACCCTATAGAGCCTAAGTCTTGCGGTTCATTAGTTATGCAACATATGGGCTTGCTATCAGTGCAATCAGAAAGGCCTTTAACCTTTAATAGGCAATCAGCAGTCTCTCCTACTGCGATGCAAACCCCTCCTTTTCCTGAGCAGGACTGGACACTGCCAATGACCTCCTTGACATCACTTCCTTCCTTTCCAATAAGAGGAACTGTGATAAATAGTATGACCATGATTATTATTATAACCATGACCATCTCAGTTGATATTGTCAAACCCTTTTTTGATAGTGACATGTTCAATTACCTTATCCGACCATAGTTTTTTTCGTCTTAACCCCACCACGGTATCTTGTCATTAGGATCGTAAGTCATGCAGACTGGTGAGCTAGCATCTGTTGCTTCCTGATGCTCCACACCAAGATATGCGAATAGGTTATTCTTGTCAATGATTCCTCGGGAAGGGTAAAAAATGCCATATCCTTTTGGTCCTTTGCCAATATAGAATAATGTCTCAGAGCGGGAAGGCTTGGAGCAAATAGCTCCATTATACCTGAAAGAAGCAAGGTTTGAAGAGCGGAAGATTGAGGAAAGCCAGCTCTGCACTCTTCTAAGCCTGAAATCAGCATGACTGGAATCAAGAATTTCTATTTCCAGGACCACTTTTGACTCATCATCATCATCAACAAAACTCAGGACGTTCTGTATAGTGACTGCCACCTCATTGCAAGTATTAGGCTCTGTCTTGCAGCGCTCAAGATTCTGCTTAAGTGTTGTCTTGAAGAGCAGCTTTGCATGGTCCAAGTCATAGGCAGGAGAGTTCCTTAGGACGCACCCGCTTTTGATGCAAAGGCCATCAGGTATGTCCTTAGTGGTGCAAGCAGCTCCGTCTGGCTTTTGAAAGCATGCTTCATAAGGGCTTACTACAGGGTCCTTCATCCCAAATAATTTCTTGATAAAGCTAGGGATACCACCGTTAGGGTCAATCAAGAAGCTTAGTACTACAATAACCAACACGATAATAACAATTATCTCAAGAGTTGAAAATGCTTTTTTATTACCGGATAAATTTCTCATGCTAAATTATTCCTCGTCATTATCTGTATATAAAGCTTGCGATAATATCTCAGGGAAGCGGGCATACTGAATTTAGAGAGCCATCACCACCTCTATAATCATCTACAAAGTTGGTCACACTAGCGATGTAAGTATTAACATTGTTCTCATTGCAAGGCGCATACTTGGCTATGACCTCTCCAAGGGTGTCCTGGCCTTGGTTTACATAGCCATCTCTAATCAGGTTGTACCAGGCAGTCACTCCATCCTTCCATGACTGGTACCTACAAAACCCATCGTACTCAGTACCATCATAGGTGTTCTTGCAGACAGCAGTATACCTTATGTTACCTATGGACTTGGTGATAGGGGCCTTCCCATACTTTCCAAAGGATGATTCATGCTTGAAAAAAGCCATTGCAAAGGCGTCATCAATGCCTGTCCTCTGGCTTTCTGCGTATATGTGCTCAGCGATATCAGGCTCTTCAGTGAAGGCTGGAGAGTTAGAGTTGCGAAGTACCTCCCTAACCCTTTCTGTTGGCATAGAAGGCGCATGCAGCACGCTTAGCTGGCAATAATCAACATTAACCACGCAGCTAGTGCTTCCGCCTGAGCCATCAGGATTAGCAGGAGATTTCAATTTAATCCCCAGGAGAGATCCGGCTCCTTCAGATAAAGATGCGACAGTGCCTGCAAAACCTGGAACTGCTATGGAAAGAACAACAAATACTATGACTGCAAGCATGATTCCTTCCAAGACCAATTTACCTAAAGATTCCATCTTGCTCTACCTCTAAGGCAATATGTCAATGACACTCCAGATATTAGGAGTTACTACTCCTGTTATTATCAATACAAGTATGATTAAGAGTGCCACAAAGATTATCCATTTGGTCAATTCACTTAAAGCAGCCTTCTTTTTAGCTGATATTTTTTTGATAGTTATCATGATAACAAACTCGTAATCTATGTTTTTAATGTTTTCGCTTTAAAGCCCATCCTGGCATCTCATGTCACAGCATCCTTCCTCTCCTGTTTCACAGGTGTTATCTTGCAACCTATCTGCTTCAGGGATTCGGCATTGTAAGGCACGAACAAGATGTGTGAGGTCCAGTATATATTGTCTGAGACACGACGTGCTATTTCATAATTTATTGCTGTAGATACTGCCGTGACAACTACCGCGGTCTTTGTAGCCGTGCCTATGGCACCTACTACTAAAGTAGCACTGCCAATTGAAGCATATGCTCCGGCAGCGCCACCCACTGCTGCTACAGGAACTGATATGGGAGCAGTAATTATTACCACAGCAGCCCCTACCGCAATTACTGCGCCAATTAATAGACCAGTAGCAACTCCTCCTCCGATAGTTCCTGTTCCTTTGGGGGCTAAACTATCATAGAACTCCTTCACAGCGGATTCTCCTTTAATGTAGACAAAAACATTCGCATAAGAAAGCGAGGTATCAATATTGTCAAGCAATGGCAGCTCTTGCAACGCACTCAAGGTTTCAGGGTCAGCCTGGTCAGATGCAAACCCTGATAAGTACTGCAGGTAGCTTGCAGTCGCCCCTTCCTTGTAAGGGGTATTTTTCAGGTAGCTATCAAAGCCATTTATGGTCTTGCCTTTTTCTTCAAAGTCAATGACAGAGCATATGGCGCAGTACTTGCCTTCGCCAGCAAACAGGTCGAGCTGTCCTTCTCCCCAGGTGGACCAGCAAGCCTTCATGGACTCTGCCAGGTGATGCATGACCTCATTATCCCTCTCCCTAGGGATAGTGTAATATTTTGTAGGGCAGTAAATGTCTGTGACCATGGCCTCTCCTGTTGCCCTGAGCAGCATCATGTGGGAGGCAATGCTTCCCTTGCACTCAGAATCATCAAGGACTTGCAAGGCCTTGCTTTTGACCTTGAACAGGAGCATGGCAAATAGTAGAATCAGTACTATCATCATAATGCCCGCAAGGAGAAAGCCTGTGGCCATTGCTTTTTTCATGTTGCCGAGCCTCTCATTATGCTGTCTAAGGATTTTGATAGGGCATTCCAGTTAAGGACATAGGTTGCGTAGTTCTCACGATGACCTATTATTCCAACTGTGCTTGAATCCCTGCCGTGCTTAGCAAAAACCACATAATAAGCCTCTTCTTTTTTAAGGACGGTCTGGCCAATAGTTTCCCATCCAGTAGTTTCAGCAAACATGTATTCAAAGAACGCCTCCCAGCACAAGGTGTCATCCCAAGTCTCGCAAATCCTCGGCTCCTCAGCCAGGTAGTTATAATAGGTCATATGGGTCTTAGGCACATAGGTGTTCTGCAGATAGTCATAAAGCCCTGTGAACTCAGTGCCCTGGACTGAAGGGTCAAACCTTGCTTCAGCGCAAATAAATGCAAGGTCAGGAACATAAAGTTGGGGTAGGGTCGTCCTTGTAAAAACCTTTTTCTGCCCCTCAAGGAATTGGTACCAGCACCATCTCATTTCTTCTGCCAGGACGCTGTTGACTATCTGGTCAGTAAGACCATTAAACTTTTTTATGGTACCATGCTTTGAGGCATCATAGACCTCTGCAATCTTGCCGTTAATCTCCACATGGTCATCAAAGAAGGTTATTGAATAGGTCTTGCATTTTGGGTCAATGAGTTTCTGCCCTTCGGGCACAGTCATGGCTATAGATTGCGCGAGAGTGCCGGTCCTGCAAGCCTCCCTGTCTGACTTAGCTGTGAAGTACTTTGAAAAATAAACTACTACGCCTGCCAAGACTATAAAAACCATTAGGATCAAGATAACCTGGAGCAAAGACTTGGTTACTATTGCCTTTCTTGAGTTAAGTATCATACTTTCACAGCCCAAAAGCCCTTATGTAAATAACAGTCAATACAAACAATCCTAAAACGATAAGCAAGATGGTTTGCAATGTCGTCAATTTTGCCTTTTTCATAGCTTTTCCCTATTAAGAAAGAATTATAATAAACTTTCGGTTTTGCGGCAAGAAGCTAAGCCTAGGTTATGGCTGCATCAGGGACTATGCTGCTGAACATCTGGTCTGGCAGCCACAGGGCTTTCCAGTAGAGCTCCTTGTTGCCTACCTTGTCAGAAGCCCTTATGCACATGATGCCTTGCCCCCTGTAAGGGAACCTTATCTCTGGGTTGGTGTTAGGCCTGTAGTCTGTGCTGAAGATGTAGGGGCAGATAGTGTTCAATGGGTCCTGGGCTGCCAGGGCATTCATTAACATGTTCAATCCTTCTGTGAGTATCAGGGCAGTGATGCCTGTGCCTACGTCCCCTGTCAATGAGTTGAGCTGGATGAACTCTCCAGGATGTATGTAATAGTCATAATTTGAGCATCCGCTCTGGCCAAAGTCATAGCACCCGCTGATAAGCACTTTAGGGTATTCCCTGTAATGATAAGTGCCTCCAAAGGTTCCTGTGAGGGTAAGGTTCAGGCGGTCAGGGTAAATCACTCTCATGCCTGCCTCTTGGTCTATGTAAGGAGGAAGCACATCCACTTTCAAGGGTATTTTTGAGACTGAATAGATCGGCGTATCTCCTTGCCTGGTAGCTTCGACGCAAAGGTAGGTTGAGTCTCCGACAAATAAATCAGGGTTTGACTGCCTGCCATAGAAGGTGCTTATCATGGTTGCCTTGTCAATCAGTATTGAAGCTTTATTACCAGTCACTATGGTGGGCTTAATCATAGTCTGGTAGATAACCCTTTGCTGGCCAAGAGGAAGTCTGAATCCTCCTATGTTTATATTCAAGGGTATGCCTGTCTGCTGTATGGATGTGCCTGTGATGTAAGCCAGCTCAGAAACATGAGGCTCTGTTTTGCAGTCAGCAATCATTTGTTGGTAAGCAGTTTCTGTCTGTCCATTAAGCTTGACCAGCTTAAACCCAAAGCCAGTGCAGGTGACATCAGTACAGGTAATTGTGATTTCATCCTTAGGGACCCAAGTCCCGCTCATACCAGATATCTTGACAGCAGACTCCACGTTGAGCCTGTAATTCCGGACAGCGAACCAGTTGTTAGTATTGGAGAAGTAATCCATACTTCTTATCGGTTCTAATGAAGTTTCACCAGATTGCGGATCTGTTACCAAAGCAGGTTTACGAAAAATAATAACATATAACTCAAGACCTTTATATGTATCTAACATGGAGGGAGTGAAAATGAATTTTCTATCTGGCAATGTAATCCTATCACCCCTGACTAATTCAATTAAGTAAGGAGGGACACCTACAACAGGATCTGGTAAAGGAGAAATACCGGTTCCAGTTATCGTTGCAGGATCCTGTGATTGGGTGTAGGGAAGAAAATAATAAACCTTCCCGGCTTCCCTTGAATCCTTGATATAAACTGCGAAAGTAAAATTATGTATTTGATTCAATATTGCTGGAGTATTAAGCTTATCATTAATCTTAATGTTGAAAGTATACGGCACGCCCTCTTTTAATTGGATTATTGACCTGTCTGCTATGGGTGTCGGGTCGTTGTTAAGCGTTAGTATGATGGCGTTCTCCACTGCTTCCTGCTCCTTGGGCGTCAAGTCTTGTAGCTGTTGCTGCTGCTCTGTCTGCTGTTCCTTGGGCATGCAGCAAACCTGGGAGCTGGTGCACCCGCTGTTAAGGGTCATCAAGAGCTTTACCTCATTAGCATTGCAGCCTATGCTTTTCTCAACGCACTTGCCGTACTCAGAGCACTGGCCTAAGCCTATAGGCACCCTGAAGAACCTGGTCACTATCACAAGCAAGATTACCAATATTAGAAGAACAAGGACTGCTTTTCCAATTATGGCTAAAGGGTCAAACTCGCCTTTTTTATTGATACTCGTTTTGATCATCTTGGAAAAGGTTCTTTGGGTACATGCAGCATTTCATGCCTTGAGGGCAGGAGCCCATGCTGTAAACGCTTCCTCCGCTCTGCCTGCAGCTCTCTGCATCGCTCACGCACTCGCCGCCCCTGTCAACGCACCCAGTTGCTCCTTCGCCAAAGCCTCCTATTCCCTTGAAGAGGATGTATAAGAGCACTACGAGCACTATGAGCACTAGCACTGCAATGATTACTGTCTGTAGAGTAATCTCTACTCCTTTCTTATCCTTTGAGAGTCTCATATTTTATCAGTAATTAGGGTTCTCAGGGGAAGATGTCAGTGTCCTGCAGCAAACCTGCTCAACTGGGCAGCTGCCTGCAGTGTCGACAAACTCGCCCATGGTATAGTCGCATGAGTCCCTGCAAACGCCCCCTAGGCCTTGACATCCTGTTCCTGTCTCCACCCTTCCTCCTGTCCTTAGTATAAGGACAGCTAATATTATCAGAACTAACAGTGCTATTGCTGCGATGACGATAATGTTAATGCTTAAGTCACCTTTCTTATTCATGGCTTACCACCTCGATTTTTAATAAAAATAATCTTTTTATTAGCCTTAAATGTTATCTCTGAAATTACGAGTATTTAAATCTTACTATAAATGCCAGGGGATTATGCGAATATCAAGGGCTTGAGCTGTACCTGAAAGCGCTTTCCTTGGAATCCTTTATTATCTTGGCTATCTGGTCTGACTTGAGCCTTAGGTGCTGGATTATGTGGCTGTACTCTTTCAATAGGTCAGAGTCAAATATGAGCGGGTCGTCAGTGTTGATGGAGAACTTGACTCGCTTTTCCAAGAACTTCTTGATTGGGTGCTCAGTATAGGCAGTAATGTCGTAGTTCAGGGCCACATTGGAGGTAGGATTAGTCTCTATTATGACCTTTTTTTTCTTCAATACTGATAAAACATAGGCTTGCCTTGCAACTATCTCCTTTATCCTCTCATCAGTGTAAGGCTGAGGCCTGATGTCAGGCAGAACAGCCAAAAGCTTATTCTGGCCAGAACCATTACATTTCTCATTATAATATTCATTTAATCTCTTATGATTATTCATTATAAGATTTACAGGGCTTCCTTGCATGATTGACATCAATCCAGGATTAAAATCTGAGTATTGGCTTAAGAACTCATTACAAATGCGTATTTTCTGCACTAAAGCATCCTCATCTACCTTAACTCCGAACTTCATTAGCCCTTTTCGGTTCTTAAGGTCATATTCTGCCTGGTTTCTGACCTCAACCAAAGGCTCTGCAGCAGCCAACTTACCCTTATACCTGTCAAAATTGGTAATGCCAAGAATGTTAGCATGCCCAACCCTGTCAACTCCTATGTCTGCAAGCTCATGGATCCACCTTATGGCAGTTTCCAAGGATCTATCATCGTATATTTCCCCTGAGTGAAAAGTCAACCCTAAGCGATAATGTGGCTCCACTGTTTTGTTGTAATTCTTCACCATCTCGAATATGCCTTTGTAATAGGTTGGGTTGTCAAATGATTCATCACCGTTGAAATCGAGCCCGCAAATCTTTCCTCTGAAGGGCTCCTTTTGGATTATTTGGGATATTGTCTGCCAGGCAGATTCGTGGTTCCTAAACCTCCTTAAGCCCAGAATGATATAAGCTCGAAAAGGCTTGTTTTTGAGAAAACTCTGTTTAGTAACAACTTCCCACGGGGCTTTATTGGTGGGCCTGTTTCCCAAAAGCTCAAGCTCTGCCTTTTCAATGCCTGTAATTATTGGTAAGAGCCTTTCTTTCTGAAAATCAGCATTGTAATACAGAGTTTTTTGACCGTTTGCATCAGTTGCATCCTTAAGGTTTTTCCTCAATTCCGCATACCTTATGCCCTTTTTATACAACTCCTTGCACATTTCAGTGTAAATCTTCTCACTCTCAGCTGGCTTGTCCAGTTCAGAAATGCTCAAAAGCTTATCTATGAAATCGCAATACTGCTGAAAAAGAGAAAAGGATTCGTGGCTTTCCTGAGGAAGCATGGCAATCTTATTGTTGAATTCCTCAATGATAAAAGGCTGGATTACATGCAAGGAATCTTGGCTGTCTTTGGCGCTTTCAACAATTTTCATCATATCCCTTATCTCTTTCTTGAAGTCGGCACTATAATTATTGATTTCACACTTCACCTTGTCATAATTGAGTATCATAAGCTTAAGAAGTGACTCTGCGGTCATTCCGAGATGAGCGTGGACGTGAGTCTCAAAAAGCTTGAATTTTTGCAGGTACTCAACGATTAGGTCTTGTTCCTGAGAATATAAGAATTGTAAATTATCCATTATGCTATTAAGGATACTATTTCCAATATCATATTTGCCTACTCGAATCTTGGCCTCAGCTAGGTCCTGGCAACGAAGAGAGTCTATAAACATTATAAGGTGAGCCGGCCCTTTTTTTTCCACATAATCTTGATGTTTCAGGTTGTCAGCAACAGATATATTCTGGCATCTGGATAGAAGATGGTCTAATTCTTGCAGCAGGGTTTGCGCTGTATCTTTTATATTATCAAATTTTGATCTCAAAATAAAGCACTGTCCGCCAACACCTGCTGCATCTGCATCTGTATCAGACAAAACATCCACGTCCTTATAAAACTGCTCGATTTCTTTTTTGAACTTGCAGATCAATGCGCTCAATCTTTTCAAGTATCCTTTTAGTGCATCATAAGGGGTCTGGTAAGAATAGATGTCTCTCAGGTAATATGTCAGGAACTGTGTATTATCAAGCATGAATTTGTCAAAATGATAATCTTCAACCGTATACCGAACATAAAATGATTCTTTTTGATTTGGTCTCCGGTCGTACCTAACTTCCTGATGAGTATATGGGTTTGTAATGATTACTTCAGTATCAGTGGTGGTTATTCTCGGGTCATCCACTGGATAACATCTCTTTTTTTTCACAATTTTAGTCTGGAAATATCTTAACAATTTTTGTTGCGTCTCCTTAATCTGGTCCTCCTTTGAGATCTGAGAATTCAAAGACCATATTTTATTACCATAATGCCATTTATTTGCTCTTACTGTTCTCTTAAAGAGCATCATATCTCGCAGAACCACAAGCTTTGCCATAGTGTCCCGGATTGGAACTGACGTTGCAAAAGCATCCATTAAAAGATCCACGGCCTCATCGATGGTGGTAATGAACCTCGAAGGCTTTAGCTTTCTTTTTCGATAAAGATTAATTACAGCCATGTTCTTTGACAATTATTTCCCCATATTTCTTATATTAAAATGTTTCCAAAAATCCGCATGCACAACCAAGCACCAGTAAGTTACCACTATACAATAGCTAAATTAGTAACATTTAAAAAGCAGGGAATATTGCCTGTTCTCAAGATGAAAAGGGATGCGAGGTAATCACCATGGCAGACATTGCAATCGAGAACATAAGTGAAGTCATACCAACACCAATACTTATTGAAAGGACTCCTTCTTCAAAAGGAAGCCTTAAGCTAGATGAAAAGGTAAGTGAGATGTACCTTGCAAAAGGCTATGACACGCTTCCCAAGACTGCTGAAGAGGCAAAAGCCAGGGGAGCCAAGGGTCATAACGGACTCATGTCATCTATCTTTAACTATAACATCATACCACAAGATAACCAATCATTAGTCATGATAAATATTGCTCCCACAAGATATAATGCAGGACAGGCATTGAGGGACCTTTGGGCAACAGGAAAATATTCCCTTGACGAAATCAAAGCCATGAGCCCTGACATGCTCAATGTCTCATTGCAAGCCCCAGTAAAGGAGGAAGGTGAATATTTCTTGCCAGCACAGATAAAAGGAAAAGCACTAGGCTCAGGCCAGGTGCACACAGGCCTTGTTGCAGGAAATGTTGATGCAAAATATTTGCTTCAACCCAATCCATTGACAGCAGCCCTAAAAGAAGAATGCTCAGAAGAATTAGGATTAGACTTAAGCCATCTTGACTCAACATCATTCATCTACATGGTTGATGAGAGAGAGACAGGCCAGGTTAACTTTGCAAGCATAGCCAGGAAAACAGACCTGAACAAGGTGCTTCATGCTTACGAAGCCTTGACTAAGGCAAAGCTGCAAAAAAGCGAAGCCTTGGAAGTCATGGCACTAACTACCTTGCCAATAGCAGGAATAGCGCTCATACCATTGGAAAGCGGCAAACAAGGCTTGAAAGGCATAAAGTGCTACAAGCCAACATCAAGTGGCCTTTCCATCTCGGTTGAGGACAGGGAAGTGAGGCCTTACACTGAGGCTACCATCAAGTACCTGCAAAAGCCTGAAAATGTTAAGTTCTTGCTTGAGAAGGCAGGGTTCTAGAAGGCTAGAAAAAAGTCAGGAATAGAGCAAAAAAGCGCCTAAAAAACAGCAACTTTTATAAAGCCAAAAAGCACTCTATACATCTAGGTAGGGTAGCGGCTTAACTGCAGGTAGTGCCTATCATTTAGCCTGTCTTCAACGGCAGCCTTTATGCCTGGTTCTGCTTAGGAAAGTCCGCCCACCGCACAAAAGGTGACCATTGAACTGGAGCGCAAGCTTTAGGAGATGGCTGGCGAAAGCTAGGGCTACGGCTCAGAAACGATACCACCAACAGAATGGGATGATGGTCTGAAGCAGCTTGGCAACAAGTTGCGATTAACAACCTGACGTCTCTGTTGGAAAGGGTGAAACGGCAAGACCTCACTGGTGCAAGTCCATTAGCGACGCTCAGTAGAATGTTAAGCACAGCCTGCCCATGAGTTAAGTTTCGTGGAGGCTGACAGAAGGCGGCTTACAGCTACTCTACCCAAATATATTTTTCTAAAAGCAAAAAAATAGATGATGAAATAAAGAAAAAAAATATTAATTATGGATTCTCAACCAGGCACTTTTACACAGCAAACCATATCTGCGCTACAACCGGCGTCTGTCCCGGAAGCTATTTGCCTATATGTGCCATCAAGCTCATCACAGGAGGTGACGCATATGCTTTCAGTAGCCCCTCCACAGCCAGTAGCCTTGGCAAACCAGCCTAATTTACTGGCAACAAGATACGCTAGAATTACTAGCACAAGCAAAGCAATTGCTGCCACTACGATAACATTTACACTTAAGTCTCCTTTCTTATTCATCAAATCACCTCAAAAAGGTTTTAACCTTACCTAGAAATCCTTACTATTTAAATGTTTTTAAAAAGATATTTGTAATATTTTCATCTGGCCGCAGGCGCCATTTTTCCCGGGCGCGTTCAATTCTTTCGTAGCGCGCTCGCACCGCATCTCAATCTTCTTCTTTTGCCGCGTGTTTTGTTCACGCTTCTGCATTTACAAGGCTCGCTGGGCGCTACTGCTGAACGCGCCACCTTTTTTCCCGTAACCTTTTTAAACACCCCATCATTACTCAAGCCCATGGCAAGGCAGGACAAGATTCAGATGCCTAGCTCAGGGGCTGGCATCACCAGGTATTTTGATGATTACAAGTCCAAGATAGAGTTCAGGCCAGAGCACGTCATAATAATGGTTGTCTTGGTCATCATCATAGTGATTGCTTTGCACCTTTCAGGAGGAGTTTAGATCAGTAGAATTCTAGCAGGCAAAAAAACGAGGTGTTTTAGTTGATTCCAGGAATGAACCCTAGGCAGATGCGCCAGGCAATGAAAAGGCTTGGCATCCAGCAGGAAGAGATTGATGCAAAGGAAGTCATCATACGCCTGGAAGGCAAGGAGATAGTCATCTCTAACCCTAGTGTTAGCAAGGTCAACATGATGGGCCAGGACACTTACCAGATTGTTGGCGAGGAGAGTGAAAGAAGCCTTGACACCAAGCCAGAGATAAGTGACGAAGACATAGACACTGTTGCAGAGCAGTCAGGAGCCTCAAAAGAAGAGGCAAAGCAAGCCATTGAAGAGGCTAACGGCGACCTGGCTGAGGCGATTATGAAGCTGAAGAAGGACTAAATCCTATTTCTCATTATGGTCCAGATAGGATATGCAATAACCTGCTATGGCCATTAGAAGCGCGAACTCACAATATATTGAAGGGAATTGGTTGCCTAAGGCTGGCATAATTATCACAAACAGCAGCGCGGGCACTGTGGCCAATAGCACAGCCGCCAATCCAACAATCATCTTTTTTCTCTTCTTCTCATCCTTCTCCTTTCTTAGCATGAGCCCTGCAAGGAAGCATCCGAGGAATATGAATCCAGCATAATAAGCTCCATAGATTAAATAAAGAATTGAATTGGCAGAGGGATTCAGGAACATCAGATGCACAGATATGAATACTGAATGACAGGCACCACCCACAACAAAGCCTTTAGAAAAGGCTGCTAAGCCGGCAAAAATTATCGCAGGAATGTAGAACACAAATGCCTTAGGCATCTTATCAGAAAGCTTGAATACTAGGTGAAGCCCTAAAGCCGGCAAAAAAGTGTAGGTGATAAAGCCCATCCTCGCCCAGGCATCAATATCACCTGTAGTGCAGAGCATGAATTCAGTTAATTGGTAGAAGCCTAGCAGGAATATGAATATGGCCGCGAAGCGCGCCACAGCTGACTTCCGGAACCTGGCTATTATCAGCGCCGCTAGAATGAACTCAACAACTGCTGTCAAGAGGGAAATCTGCGGGCTAAAGCACATGTGGTAGGCATTAGCGAAAAAAGAGTTTATTAATGTACCGGTTTATTCCAATAAAGCCTTTGCGTTCATAACCGTTCTACCTAGCAAATTTTATTTGCGGGAGCAGCACAATTTCCCTAAAGGCTTACGCATAGGGCTTTGCAAACATTTAAATAGTTTCCCTGCTATACTTATTGAGGGATTTATGGAGGAGTTTCAGGTTCTTAGGGACAAGGCTATGCAGAAGATAAAGGTAGCTGACCATATGCTCTTCATGACCTATCCCTTGGTAAAGGACCCTAGGCTGCTCCTGTCAATAATAGAGAACATTTATGCTAGCCTTGACTATGGCATTGCTGCCTTGCTGCACTACGAAAGGCTTTTCAAGAGGATACCTCCTTTCAATGACTCATTCCCTTCCAGGCTTGAGGTTTTCAAGAGCAAGATGGTGCCTAAGCACAGCCTGAGCCCCAACTACATCAAGCTAGTGGCTGATGTCAAGGCCATACTCTCAGAGCACAAGAAAAGCCCTATTGAGTTCGCAAGGAAAGACAAGTTCATTATCTGCTCTCCAAGCTACAGCGTCAAGCAGATTGACATCAGCCTAGTCAAAAAATATATATTTGAGACCAAGTTATTCGTTAATAACATCAACAGGATTGTGAGCAAGAATGAAGGAATCTTTGCACGAAGCCAAGGATGAGCTGAAAAGGGTTGACCACCAGATATATGTCAGCCTGAAATACACCAGGACAGTGGATGTGCTGATGAACTGCATAGGTAGGATGATAGACTCCTATAACTGCCTTATCACCTCTTTGCTCAGATTGGCTGTTGAGAAAAAAATGATAAAGGAAGAATACCTACCCAACACTCCGCTAGAGCGAGGCAATATGGCCAAGGACTTGTTCAAGGACGAAATCGTGCAGAAGAACATGCAGCTCTACTTCCTTTTGAGAAAGATCCATAAGAGCACTCCTAAGAAAGAGCAGGAGTTCAGGAGGCATGTCACAGCAAGGGTCAACATAGATGGAAAAGAGGCAATAGTTGACATTGACAACGCCACAGAATACTATTTCACCATAAAAGAATTTTGCGAATGGGTAGAGCAGAAAGTCTCTGAATAAGGGATTATCTGCCCCAAAAAAAAGAGGTTATGGAATTGGCAAGGTACATCTGCGTAATAGGAGGAAAAGGAGGGGTGGGCAAGACCACCTCAGCCATCAGCCTAGCCCATGCCATGGGCAAGCACAAGAAGACCTTATTGGTAGATGCCAACCTAAGCACCCCTAATGCGCACATACACCTAGGCTCCCCAATGCTCAAGAAGAGCCTGATGAACGCCCTAAAGGGAGAGATATCAGTGCAGGAAGCCATCCATTCCCATGATTCAGGCTTAAGGATAATTCCTACTATTAGCACAGTAAGGGACTTGAAGATGCTGAAGTATGACAAGCTCAAGCAGGCAATAAGGGAGCTGGAAGGCCATGCAGAAATAATTCTATTGGACACAGCAGCAGGCCTGAACAGGGAAGCAATAACTGCAATTGAGGCTTGTGACGAAGCCTTGGTCATAACTAATCCTGAGCTTAGCGCTGTGCTTGACTCTCAGAAAGCCATTCAGGTGGCTAATGAGCTTGGAAAGACCATCCTGGGGGTGGTGGTCAACAAGCATGGAGAGCATAGGAGCGAGCTAAAGGTTAATGAGGTGGAAAAGCTGCTTGACCTGCCAGTTATAGGAGTGATCCCTTACGACCGAAGAGTTAAAAGGGCCCAGTACTTCAAGCACCCAGTCACCTATATCCATCCTGAGAGCAAGGCCAGCAAGAGCTATGAGCAGCTAGCAGGCTTGCTACTTGGCAAGAGCTACTTTGAGAGCACAGGCAAGGACAAGACACTTTACCATTATTTGCTCAGGAGATTAGGGCTGGGCTAAAAACAGAAGCAAAGTCTTTATAAGCAGATTATCTTTCCTGTTTTCTTGATGATAAAAGCATTTGCAATAACTGACAAAGGCATTGAAAAAACTGCTCTCCTAGAGCTGGATGAGCTCATAAAATCAAAAGGGACAAGTGATGAGTGCGTTGCATTATTTGAGTGCAAGGACTATGATGAGCTGATGAAGTTCTGCTACCTTAGCCAAAGCATCCAAAGGGCCATGGTGCTGCTGGCAAGCTTTGATTTCGCAACAGAGCAGGACTTATTGTCAAAATCAAGGGCTGCTCTAAAAACTATTAAGCTGCAGGAATGGCTTTCAAAGGGCTCAAGCTTCAAAGTGAATTGCGAGAGGAGAGGGGAACATAAGTTCGGAAGCCAGGGCATTGAGCAAGAGATTGGGGAACAAGTCCTCAAGGAGGCAAAGCAGCAGCTAGGCTTCACACCTGACGTAAGCATGGAAAATCCCGACACAATATTCTACGTATTCATAAACAATAATAAGGCCTACATAGGGATTGACTTTGTCGGCAGGGACCTGAGCAAGAGAAAGTACAGGATCTTCAGTGCCCCGGGCATCATCAACGCCAACCTTGCCTATGCACTGGCAAGGATGAGCAATTACTCAAGAAAAGAAAAGACAGTTGAGCTTTTCTGCAAGGCAGGAGTGATATGCATTGAAGCAGCGCTTTACGCTTCTGGAAAGAGCGTTAATCACTATTCAAAGGATTTTGCCTTTAAGAAGCTTAAGCCACTCATAAAAAAAGATTGGGATGCCTTTTTCAAGGATATTGACGCCAAGGCCAAGGAAGACAAGCTGGACATCCTGGGGCTTGACCCTTTGCTGAGAAACGTAGAGGCAAGCAAGCGCAATGCCAAGCTTGCAGGAATAGACAAGCTCATCAATTTCTCAAGGATGGACACAGAATGGCTTGACACCAAGATTGACAAGGCAAGCGTGGGCAGCATAGTGTCAAAAGTCCCTTGCCCAAGCAAGCATGCCAAAGAACCAGATGTCAGGAAGCTGTATAAGGAGCTGTTCTACCAGGCAGATTTTATCATGAAAAAAGGCGGAAGGATCACCTTGCTAGGAGAAAACCTTGCTTTGCTAAAGAGCATGATTATCCCAGGCTTCAAGCTAAAAAAGGAAGAAGAGATTTGGGCTGGCAAGCAAAGGTATGAGGCTGTTATTATTGAAAAGCTATAAAATACAGCCGCATAGCACGCTCTAATATGCTCTCATGAAAGGCATTTTCATTAATTTTAAAAACCCATTAACCCATTTCATTCTATGATAAGCTGAAAGGGTGGTACTATGTGCGACATGTGCTCTTCTGAGGATAAGGTTTATAGGATTGAATTAGAGGGAAGCATGCTTAATGTGTGCGAGAAATGCGCTTCATTTGGCAGGGTTATTGGCAAGATCAGGCCAGAGGAGGCTCCAAAGCAAAAGAAAAGGCAGGAGCAGAAAGCAAAAGAAGAGCTTTCCCTGGCAAAGGCAAGGAAAGAGACAGAGACTATCCAGATGATCGTGCCTAGCTACCCTGAGCTGATAAGGAAATCCAGGGAGAAAATGGGGCTGAAGCAAGAGGATTTTGCCAAGAAGCTTAATGAGAAGGAAAGCGTAATCCAGAAGCTCGAGTCTGGCATCATGAAGCCAAGCATAGACTTGGCAAGAAAGCTTGAGAGGTTCCTTAAGGTAAGGCTGGTGGATGAGATAGAGGTTGAGGCAGGCTCAACTGGCATGAAAGCCAAGGGCTCCGAAGGATTGACAATAGGTGATTTGATAAACATAAAGAAAAGATAAGAAAAAAACATAAGAAAAGAAATAAATAGCTTGCTTATGCCACCCTCATCCCGCGCATCCTATACCCTCATTCCGTATATCCTAGCTTATCAAGTATGAAGTTCCTGTCCTGTATCCCGCAGAACTTCTCCTCGTTGATAACTATGCAAGGGTACTGGTCTATCTCATAATACCTTTCTAGGAGCTGGACGCTGGTGATGTTAAGGTCAGAGTCAAATGAGAATATTGATACTTGGTCCTCCAGCATCCTCTTGACATCTGTAAGCACAAATGACTGGTCATCGCATTTCTTGCATAGCTCGGATTTCCTATAAAAGAATGATATGATGTTCTGGGTGAGGTTGCATTCATTCTTGGCCTTGGTAAGGAAAGCCATGTACAAGAGCTCATTCTCATTGAACTTCTTCTTCTGCTCAATGTAAAAAGGGTCTTTTTGGAACTCTTCTGTAGCCACGCGATACTGCTCCAGCTTGAGCCCCAGGTTCCAAAGGGTCTTGTCCCAGTCAGCCAGCTTGGACTTGAAAGCCAGGCAAGCCAACTTGTTGCCATAGACATCTGAAAGCAATGAGAAGGTCTGGATGTCATTAAGGTCGCTTATTATCTCCATCCTTTCCTCTACGTTGCTCTTTCTCTCGTTGTTCAGGAAATCCCCTAGCAAGAGGATTGTCGAGAGCAAGAATGCTGTTATTAAAAGCGCTATTAGAAATATGCTTTTTTTTACCTCCATTTTATGCCCTTACCTCCAATCACGTTTATTATTGATACCAACCAAAAATATTGATAAAGGAAAAAAAGGAAAGGATAGCCTAATATGCCTAGTTTTTTGTTCCTGACATCAGTCCGGGTCATTATCAACCCGACGATGAGGCCGAAGACAGTGAAGCTTATGGAAACAAACCCTAGCACTGCTGCCCTGCTCATGGTGAGGATATCAAACTCCATGCTCTTAAGCCTGAGCCAGAGGTCTAAATTAGAGTACTGCAGGTGAAGCAAGTCCTTCAGGAGGTTTGAGCCGAAAAGGTATATGGTAGAGAGGAAAAGCAATAGCCCTAGGAATATCAGCAGGTAATTTAGGAAGGCCACAAAGCCAAAGGCACCATACTTCTTGTTAGCGAGCACATTGCGGTGCTTTGACAAGGTATGCAAAGCACCCGAATACCACCTTCGCCTCTGCACAGTAATCTTCCTGAAGGTAGGCGGGAGTATTGTGTAGGCCTTGGCTTCCAGACAGTTGACAATCTTGTAGTGGTTCTTCTGTATCCTGTAGGCTATCTCCATGTCCTCGGTTATGTTCTTCTCGTCAAAGCCCCCAATATTCTGGATTATGCTCTTCCGGTAGATGGAAAAAGGCCCAGGAGTGACGAATATGCCATTGAAAAAAGAGAATACTTTCAGGTACAGTGAAAGCCCGATGATATACTCCATCTCAAATATCTTGTGGATAAATGATTTTGGGTCCTTGACCAGCACAGACACAGTCACTGCAGCTATCTTTTCATCAGAAAAATAAGGCACAGTCTTGTAGAATATGCCCGGCTCAATCACTGAGTCAGCATCCATTGTAGCAACAAACTCTCCAGAAGCCCTTGCAATGCCCTCGTTTAGGCTTGCTGCTTTCCCCCTGTTCTCTTTTCTGTCTATAAATAAGAACCTAGGGTCTCCCTTGATGTTCTCCTTGACTTCCTTGCTTGTTTTATCCTTGCTTCCGTCATTGACTATTATGAACTCTATGTTCTTGTAATTGACCTTCCTAAGAGACTTGATTGTGAACTTTATCTTGCCCTGCTCATTATAGGCAGGGATGATGACGCTCACCCTTGGCTCCTTCTTGAAGTCAAACTTCCTGTTCTCATAGAGATTCTTCCTTCCTACGAGCATTATTAGAACCAATACCACGACATAATAGGTTGATAAAAACCAAAGCGAGTACAAAAATATGTTGTATAATAGGTTCATGGTTCTCACGCAAATATGGGGTTATTAGCGATTATTAACTATCTCGCCTCTTAAATATAGGTGTTGATTTTTAAATATGACTATTTTCATACGGGCGGCATCTCGGGGATAGGAGGAGTATACTCCCTTATTTCAATATCATCCTCAAGATATCTTTTGCTGAAGCTTTCGCTGTTCTTCATAAGCCTCCATAATCCCCTCTCATTATTCTCCCAGAGCTGCTCTTTCATGCTTGGGGTGATAAGCACATAACGTATACTATGCTTGTCAAGCAATGGCTTGGCTTCAGTAATCCTCACAGAGTTGAAAAGCGCATAAAAGTCAGTGACCTTGTCATTATAGCTATCGCCAAGCACAAATGAGTTCTCATCAATAAAAGCTTGCTTTCCAGAGTAAAACTCAATCAGGAACCCATAGCTCTCGTCACTCAAGACAATCCCATCCTCGAGCCCTTCAAGGAAGATGATGGATTTAACCAATGATTCATCAGGCTGGCTGGTGACCAACAGGTTCAATTGGTTGGCTAATGAGAATACCAGGCTGCAGAGCACCAGCAGCATGGTTCCTGTCTTGATGATTTCCAGGCTCCAGTTCCGGCGGTACAGGAAGGTTATGGCAATAACGCAATAATATGCCACTATGAGGCTGGCAAAGGCTCTTGCAACATAGTTGAAAAATGAAAAGATGATAAAAAACAGGATGGCCAGATGTATTAGCCTTGTTGCCTTGCTACTTGACCAAGCGACTATGAAACCTATGGTGAATATCAGCAGCAGGAACAAGTCAAAGCCGAACCTTGCGCCAAGCAAGGATAAGGTGTCCTTGAAGTCAAAAGCGCCAAAGCCTACTATCAAGGGAAATTGGCGCAGCAGGATATGCGCCAGGATTAGGGCTGCCAAGGGGATTATGGCATGCAATGCCAATGCTTTTGGGTTTTTCTTAAGCATTACATGTATTGCCAATAGCCCCAGGAATGTAATGATAAATCCCATCAGGCTTGACAGGACGAGGATGATAAGGCAGGATATTCCCAGACACTTGGCTAGCTTATTCTTTGGCAATAGCAGCACAAGAGAGAGCAAGGATATGAATAGCACCCAACCAATAAGGTAAAGCCCTGTGAATGCCACCAAGAATATTGGGCTGACTGATAATACCAACAAGGCATAGAAAGCCTTTTCCCATCCCATGCCCAGCCCCGATAAGAGCTTGAAGAATAGCCAGGCAGATGCGACACCCAATAATATAGGAACAAACCAAAGCACAAAATATGAGCCGAAGATTAAGAGGAGTAGTGATAATAGGTAATGGTAGGGATTGGGCGCATAGTCTGTGCCTTGGAGAGGATCTTTGGAAATAAATCCCTCATCAAGTATGGTATTGGCCATCCGCATGCTATAGTAGGACTCTCCCAGGGGAAAAACTGGCTTATCATGATATGCCCTGAGTATCATAGCCAGGGACAAGAATATGCAGATGGTGGTGAGAGCAATGAACAAAAGCCCTGTTTTCCTGTTCCAGTCTCTATTCAGGTTTCTGCCCTTTGACTCTGGGTCCACATAATGCTTGTCTCTTTTGGTTGGTTTTTTCATTTTTTTATCTTAACAATTTTATTGCTTAATAGTTTATTGCTCCACATCGCAAAAAAGGAACTCATAAACCTTTGCTTCCTTGTCATACACCAGGTCAAAACAGTTTTTCTCAGCGTAGAACAGCTGGTCAATGTCATATTCATCCATGCTCTTGGTTGAGAGGAAAATATAGTCAACATCGTACTTATTCAGCAGCCTTAGTGCCTCTGACTCCAGACGCAGGTCGAACATCCTGTTTATGTCTGAATACCTTTGGTTGATCTCATTGACAAAAAGGAAATTAGAGTCAGCCACGTTCTTCCTGCCCGCAAGGTAATTAATCAAGAACCCCTCATCTATGTTTCCAAGGATTATTGAATTGGGGCTTGTGTTGTTCCTTATCCATTCCAGAGCCCCCATGTCCCTTTCAGGAGGGATTGATGCAGTCGGCTCAGCTAGCAATGAAGGGATGATTGTGATGAGGAATAATATTATCAGGGCCGCGGCTATTATGGATGAAAGCCTTGAAACCTTGGTTTTGGAAATCGCCACAAGACTTGTTTTGATAGCAACCCCTGAAAGTATTATCAGGTTAAGGCTTAAGAGCAAAAGCCCTATCTGGAAAGGAAGTAGCTTCAGCCAGAGCATGATGAAAGACATCAATGAGAAGCTGATGTAAAGCATTGCAGCCCTGCCCCTAGCCTTGAATAATATTATGTAGATAGCATAAACTCCTAGGAGGAGGGGGATTATGCCTACAGCGTATATAACCTCGAAAAAGCTTATGTCCTGAAAATATGATGAAAGCAAGGGAGCTGGAATGTTCTGCCAAATGAATCTTATGCCATGCAGGAAAAAGGCTTTCTTGTAAAGCAGCACATAAAACCATAATGATAGGAAGAAAAGGAATAGCGCAGTCTCAATCTCCCTCTTGCTTATCCCTTGCTTCTCAAGCGCCAAGATTATGAAATAAACAAAAAAGGATAACAGGAGGATGAATACTGAAGCATGGGTCAAGAGCAGGATTATGGTGAGTGCCAGGCACATGGTTGTGAAGCCTTTTTCTTCGATGCGCAAGAACGCATAGCTAAGCAGGAAGATAAGGAAAAGGCTCAGTGAATAGACTGAGGCTTGGTTTATGGTTGTGAAAAGGATGGGCACAAGCCCAGAGAACAATGATGATATGAAGGCCGCGTTCCTATTCTTGGTTATTAACTTGACAATAAGGTAGATGATTACCACCAGGCCTGCCCAGACGAGGCTTGGCATTATCTTGGCTGCCAGCTCAAGAGGCATGAATAGGCTAAAGCCTGCTAGCAGATAGTAGAAGAATGGAGGGGTGATGAAGGTCCTTCCTGAATAGCTCAATGAATCCTTGAATAATGGGAGCCCTGTCTCTTTTATGTGCTCTGCCTGCCTTAGGGTATAATAAGCATCATAGTCAAAGCCAGTATTGCTGAAACTCAAATAAAGCCTTATGGCTAGGACTGCCAAGAAAAGCAGCGCTACTATCAATTGCTCCCTTGTGATTTTTGCTCTCATCTTCCTACCTGCATCTTTCTCATTGGCTCTTTCAACCCTTTATCAGCCCTCAGCTGTCCTCCATATGAACTCAAAATAGCTCCTGAAGCTCTGCGCTAGCGCAGGCTCAGTTATCATTATGGCCTTTGGGCTCTCATCCCATATTATTATTGATATCTTGTCCCCATAAACATTAGTTGAGGCAGGGGATTGGTTGCCTTTCTTGATGAACCTTATGTCTGACAACGGAATTTCTTTTAAGTAGGGCTCTTTCTTTGCACTTTCATCAAATATCATCTTCACCCTTATGCCTTTCTGCATTCGCTCCTTGTCAAAATGCGTGAAATAGTACTTGACTATCTCGTTGACATTAACAGCATCCCCAAATGTCAGTATATCTTTGCCTTCTTTTATCTGGTCGTCAAAGACTGTCTTGATGGCTTGCTTGCCCCTGAAGAAAAGCACTTCTTTCTTTTCATCAGCCAGTTTTCTCATGAGCTGGAGCTCTGGAAGGGCTTGCTGCAGGCTGTCCTGCTTCTCTTTTAATAGCTCTACCAACCTTTCAGGATTGGCTGCCTCATAATATTTCCTGTTGTTAGTCTTGATATAGGATGCTAGGCCTTTTTGTATCAGGCGCTCAATGGCATCGTATACGCTTCTCCTGTGTATGCCTGTGTTCCTTGATATCTCGCCTGCCCTTGAGGAGCCCTTCTCAAGCAGTGCCATGTATATTTTTGCCTCTGATGAGGTGAGGCCTGCTTCCTCTAATAACGCTTGGTTCATACAAGTAAGAAAACAGGCTTCATTTAAATAATTTCTTAATTTTGTGGTGATATAAATCACCACAAAAACTTAAATATGTAAGGCCTTTATACTATAATAATCACTAATATAATAGGAAGCGATTAAAGCAGGAGGAGAATGAAAATGGAAATCATTAACACCAAACAAAAGCCAAGCAAGCGCTTGACAGCCAAGATAAGCGAGTGGTACGAGACGGAGCAGCAAAGAAAAGAAGCAGCGCAAGCAATGAGGTCATACGAGTCAGCTAAAGAAGGCCTGACAGGAAAAATCCTAGAATATATAGACCAAGGCTTCACGCCACAACCCAATTCTGAGTACGGAGTTGCTGTGATAGAGCAGAGCAGCAGAGTTGCCTATGAAAAGCTCTACAAAGGGCTAGTCAATGCCTTATGCGAAAAATACCCTCAATATGCCAATAAAATCCAGGAAGTAGGAACCAATCTAGAGCGCAAGGCACAACAAGAGCTAGAGCTCAAAAGGACAGTGGTTTGCGATGAGAATGAGCAGCTGGAAAAGCTGGTCAAAAGGGCAGAGAAGGCAGAGCTAGAGGATAGGAAGACAACCAAGAACATACAGCTAGTCATTTACACCTAAAGAAAGCTAATCAAGGTGAAGCATGAACCTAGTGAACTGCTTAAATGGGATTCTGGAATGCTCAGAAGGCATGAAGCCAGGCACACGTGATAAGGCATTAAAAGAGACCATTGAATACTACAAGTGCTGGCAGCAACAGCTTTTGGATTACGCCAGGGAAGACTATCGCAAAGGAGGAAGCTATTCAGAATATCACATGAGAAGCCTGGAACTAGAGCAATCCTTGCTGAAGAAAGTCCTGAAAGGAGAGACTACTTTCCAGCATGAATTAAGCAAGATAATCAAAGACCCCAATGAACATACAAAAAAAATCGAGGAAAGCCCTGGCGGGGAATACTGGATCCTTAACTGGACCCTGAATCAATTCTTCCCAGGGATATTCTTCGATGAGATAGAAGATTATGCCAAGATGATGGATGAGACCATAGCGAGAATTTACTTAAGCAAGCCCAAGAAAAAGAGAAAACACAACCCCGAGGCTTGGAGAGAAATACTATAATCTAATTGAGAAAAAAATCTAATATGAAACAAATCTAATGTAAAAAAGAAAAACTTATTCTTCGTCAGGACCGTAGCTCGGCACAGCTGACTTGCTGATGATCATTATGTCACCGATGCTCTTTACAAGCTGGTGGGGCACGATGACTCCTTTTGCACTGCCAAGCACCTTGTTCAGGAAGCTGTTCTTAGTGGCCCTCACTCTCCAGCCAAAGACCTTGTTCTGTGTAAGAATAGCCTCTTCAA
>JAFGRK010000002.1 GCA_016935175.1 Candidatus Woesearchaeota archaeon
GCGCAGGCTGCAATGAAAAAATATTTTGCAATAGTATTCTTGAAATCATCCTTGAAAAGAAGGATGAGCATCCCAAAATAAATCGCTGCCATGGTCGCGTGGCCAGAAGGAAAGCTAAATCCAGTTACATAGGCAAGCCTTATATCAGGCCTTGGCCTTTGCAAAATAGCCTTGAATATCTCAGTGGCAAGATAGCCAACAACCATTGCGAGTATCAGCATTGTGGCCTGCCTGTGCCTTTTCAATCCAATCAGAGCAATGAGCGCAAGCAAGCCAAGAAACATCGCTCCCCCAGGATTCATGATGCCGGAAATCAGCATCATCACAAGAGGTATCGTGGGCTTGGGCATAGATAAGTTCCATTGATAGACCCAGTTGTCAACAGGCACAAGAAATCTGCCTTTGAGAGAGCCCACTAAAAGAATTGCAAAAATCACTATTGAGATTATAAGCACTTGCATAGCAAGATTATTCTTTTTATCTTTTTTAGCTGGCATAACTATAACCTTGAATTGTTATTATTTAAATTTTCCTTATCTTCGCTACGAAAAAACCCTCGGAGTCATTATCCTGAGGCCATATTCTCAGGCACTTCCTGACTTCAGGATTATATTTTTCTCCGCCAAACTCCAGTATCGCAGGGCTTCTCTTGATGTCAAGCTTTATCTCCTCTAGCTTTGCATCCTTGTGATTATTAAGCAGCCAGCTCACAACTGCCTCATCCTCTTCTGGCTCCATTGTGCAAGTGGAATAAACCATTGTGCCGCCAGCTTTCAATGCTTCAAAGCCGCTGTCAATGAGCTGCTTTTGGTCAGCAGCCATCCTCTTCACCAGGTGAGGGCTCCACATGGCCAAGGTTTTTAATGAGCGCCTTATTGTTCCTGTGCCTGAGCAAGGAGCATCCACCAGCACCTTGTCAAACCTTACTTTTAATTTGCTGAACTTGTAGCCAGGAACCTGGGTGATAAGGGCATTGCTGGCTCCTGTTCGCTGAAGATTAATGCCAAGGGCTTTTAGCCTGTCGCTCTGCAAGTCATTAGCTATGAGCAAGCCTTTGTTCTGCATCATCGCTGCTATCTGGCTTGCCTTGCTTCCAGGGGCACTGCACATGTCAAGCACAACCTCGCCTGCTTTTGGCTCTAGCACTACTGGCGGTATCATGCTGGCAGCGTCCTGCACATAGATGTATCCTAATTGGTGCTCAAGAGTGTTGCCAATGTCAAACCTTTTGTCCTCTGCAGCCTCTGCCCTGTAATCAATCCAGGATCCTTCCTTGCACCAGGGAATAGGAGTGAGAGCCCAGTTCTTTTGCATCCTCTTTGCAACCTCTTTAACTTCAGCCTTTAGAATATTAACTCTTATGCTCTTTCTTATGTAAGCAAAGGAATAATCAATGAACTCATCATACCTGTCTCCTAATAGCTCCTTGTACCTCTGCGCAAAGCCCTCTTTGATTTCAATCTTCTCGCTGTCAGGGATTTTCTCAAGCATAGAGGAACAGAAAATAGGTGTTTTAATAAAGGTTGCGGCTCACTTAGATTTTTTGCGCCTGCGGCGGGCCTTATCATCATTCTTAGGCTTAGCTTTTTGCATTTTCTTCTCTTTTTTTATGTACTTCAGCTTCCTCTCGTACTTTTCCTCGCCAGTAATCCTGTCAACAAAGTCCTCTATGGGCTCGAATATTGACCTGAAAGTCTTCTTGGCAGGGGCAGCTATGAACTCAATGTCCTTGTCAAGCTCTTTCTCAACACTGGCTAATATGTTATTAGTCTTGTTAAAGACTATGTCCACTGGCTTGAGCACTGCTAGCTCAAGGAAAAGCCCTCTCTGCCTTATGCTCTTGTTGATCTTGACCTCTTTTATCCTGGAGACAAAGATAACAGCTACTAGCAGCCTGGCTATGAATGAAAGCAGGAAGAGGAATAGTATTATGTGCACGCCAGCAATGGCCAGTCCAGAAGGCATATGCTTGGCAAGGAACGAGCCGATCAATCCGCCTGCAAGTATCCCGACTCCCCAGAAGGCATTGAAGTAGGCAAAGCTCTTAGCCCTTTTCTGGGGCTCCACAGTCTCAAGCATGTAATTAAAAGAGGTGAGCTCAAACCCTCCCCAGCCAAACCCGCTGATAGCCTCTGACAAAATGATGAAGAAAAATATGTCAGGCTTGCCTTCGAACAGGATTCCTGAGAAGAACCATGCCAAGGGCACAAGGCATATCAGGAAGATGGAGATGTACATGATATTCCTTGTGCCGAACTTCACAGAATGCTTACCCCAGTACTGGATGGTGAAGAACTTGATGACCATCGGCACCAGCACTACGGCTGTGTATTGCAGGTAGGTGAAGTCAAGGTTCTTGAGCATGTAAACTGCAAAGAAAGGCGCAGCTATCATTATGGCAACTGAGAACAATGAGCGGAAGAGCATGAAGTTGCCGAAATTAGTTCCGGGAGCTGACTTGATGAACTGCTTAAGGCTCAAGGCTTTCCTCTCATCAACCACATAGCTCGGCTCATAGTGCTTCTGCAATGAGAAGAATGACACCATCCTTCCTATGAAAGCCACTAGGAAGAGCAGGCCAAAGCCTAGCCAGATGTTCCTGTCAGTGAAATAATTCAGAATGATGCCTCCTAGCAGTATGGAGATTGAAAGCACAACGATTATAACCTTGCTCCTCAGCCCGAAGTACTTAGCCCTCTCATGCTCCTCCACAACATCCCCTATCCATGAGCTCCATGCGACTCCTGCTATGTTGCCAAAGACCAGGTAGAGCGAGAAGATTATTATCAGTAGCATTATGTTGTGGGTTATCAGTGGCAGCAGGAACAAAGGCAGCAATGAGAACGCCTGCAGAAGCACTGCTATCGAAGTGATTTTTTTCCTGTTCTTGTAGCGGTCAGTCAGGCTTGCGCCTATTATCTGCGAGAATGAAGCTATGAAAGCAGGAACTGATGATAGTATGCCTACTTCTGAGCTGGTAGCCCCTAATCTTATTGCAAAAGGAGGCACGTACTGCTCGCCAAAGCCGTACATCACATTATAGCCAGAGCCATCGAGAATAGAGGCTTTCTTGGTCTTCCTTGCCTGCTCATGGGTGAGCTTGTCAGGCTTGATGAGCTTAATCTTTTTCATGACAGCCCAGAAACCATTAGGTTGAGTTTAAAAATCTTTCTTATAAAAAAGAAGCCATTATTCTAAAAAAAGGATTACTTTAGCAGCGCATCCTGGTTCCACCACCTTTCAAAGCCTTCAAAGCTTGTGAAGATGCGATCTGAGTGGTATCTCAGCCACGGTCGATCATGGTCTCCGTTGGTTATGATTGAGAGCACTTCCTTCTGAAAAAGCTTTTTTGCATAGACAATCTCCATTATGGTCCCTTGGCTGCTAGAGCCGTCTATAACCGCAATCACTCCTTTTCTTACCTTGCTGATGGCGTAAAGGTCCCTTTCAACTATGATTGCAGGCTCCCTTTCTCCTCTTTTTTCTTTTCCTGAGTCAATCAGGGCCACATCATCCCTTATTATATCATAGAATGGGTTGACTAGCTTGATACCTGCTCTTTGCTCAAACCCAAGCTCCCATTCCCTTATCTTCTCCCTTGAAAGGAATGGGTGTGCCAGGTAGTAATCGCCTTCAATCTTTATGTGCGAAAAATCAATTTTTGATTCTAGCCCCATTTTTTTTCACCCTTTTTCAAGCCAGTCCAGCCCTGGCTCAGAATAATCTATCCTCTTGTCTTTTAGCTCAGGCAGGACTTCAAAAGCGCCGAAATGCTCGATATCCTCTAGAGAGTTTTTTTTGGATATGAACTGGCGAGTGCCAAAATAAGTTACTTCCTTGTCTGTGAGCAAGGTTATGAAAAGCACAGGGTCAAAGCCATTGTACTTGCTGACGAACTCAGAGTCTGTCTTGATGAACTGGTATAGGTCTGTGAGAGCTGTCTCGTGCACGTGCGCTTGGATGCTAGGGTATACTTGGCTGTAGAGCATGCTTCTCAGCTCCTTGAAAGCCTCATGCTCAGGCCCTTCTGAAAAAGCTATCATGCCATCTTTTTTGCTCTGCTCAACCAAGGCCTTGACACAAGCTTCTCTCCTGTCATTGGTCTTCTTCCCAAGGTATTTCTCAATCTTCTCTGCCAGGCCAAAAGCTTCCTGGCTTTTTGGGAAGTAGCCAACCCTGTAAGAGGCATCGCTGTAATCCCCTAAGGTGTAAGATATCTTGTCAGCCAGCATGACTGCAGTGTATTCTGCTGGCTTGGAATAGTCAATTGCTAAGTCTTTTTTTCCTCTTGCGTGGAGGAGCATGCCTTCAAGAGTCTCGTAGCTCAGGTTAAGCCCTTTGCCTCTGTTCTCTATCTCTTGGGCTACTACTGGGCCGAATACTGAATGATGAAATGGCTTTTTGCCGATTTTAGCAAGCACTTTCTCCCCTAGGTGGCCGTATGGCGCGTGGCCTATGTCGTGGCCTGCTGCTATTGCCATGCAAAGCTCTGTGTTAAGCCCGAGAAGCTCGCTTATCTTCATCGAGGTGCTTATTACTTCGTCTGTATGGACTTTTCTTGTCCTTATGTGGGAATGTTCTGGAAGCGAGAATGCCTGGGTCTTGTCAGCAAGCCGACGGTATGCCTTGGTCTCGATAATCCTCTGGAAGTCTGTCATGTAAGGCTTTCTTGAGGCTACTGGGTTATCAGCGGTCTTTCTGCCTTTAGAACCCTTGTTGTCAAAAGCCTTGATCAAATTCATCCAGCCCCCTAAAAAACCAAAACCCTAAAATTGAATTAAAACAAGATTATGTTTCCACTAGCGCGTAGGGTTATTTAAAGTTTGCGGTAGTTGAGAATGGCCTAGCTAGAAATCGCCTTCAGGACCTTGTAATAGTTCTCCAATGCTTGCTCTGAAGTTGTCTCGTGGTTAGAATGATAACCTGTGGTTGGTACTTGGACTGTTGCTCCGTTCAATGCTCCGCGAGTCTCCTCCACAATCCTCCCGAGTTCAGTGATCCCAAGCTTTTTTGGCTTTGCGCCGCTTTCAGCTAACTTCCTGTTCTGAGTCTCAATGAACTCGTCTTTAAGCTCATACTTAATCCCTTCCCTATCACAAGTATTTTTCAGCTCTTGCACAATAACAGGATTGAACACTCCGTGCTGGTCCTTGTTCCTTAGCACTATCAATCCCTTCGAGATTGCCCTGTCATCATCATAAGGCGTGGTGTCAATGCTTATCAGGCTTTTAGATGATATTTCTTGCGATGTCAAATAGTCAACAAGGTGCTTCCAGCTCCTTCCTATTTCTTCTTCTGTCGCAAATAAAAATGTGCCGTCAAAGCCATCTTTCGCAAGCTGCCTTGCCACTGCTGCGCTTATTGCATTGTCTATCTGTGAAGAAACTCTTCCATTTTCTTGTGATAACTGCGAAAAGTAAGCAATTGGCGTGCCTGGAGCAAGCTTGCCCATGCCTTCTATTTCAAAATATAATCTTGCAGCAACCTGGTCTATTGAAAGGCCTTTGACTTTTCCTTCTGCAATTGTGTTGCCTGCAATGCCGTATGCAAACACAGGCTCACCAATGAAGCGCTCTCCTAGCTTTGTTAAGAACTTCTCAGAATGCTTCTCTTGCTCGCCATAGAATCTTTCTGCGTTAAAGGCTGCATACTCAAAATTCCCATTCTCATCGGCCACTATGCCGTGGCGGTCAATGTGTGCGGTTATTATCTTGTCGCTTGCAAGGCCTTTCTTCCTTACTGTTAGGATCCTGTCGTGCTTTTCCACTTCATAGCCCGGGATATTGAAATCATCTGCAAGATAATCGAGAAATGGCTGCTCAAACCTGATTACAGCAGGCACATTCAAGTATTCATTTGTCTTTGACAATATGTTTTGTAAATCTTCCCCCATGGAGCCTATTGGAGGCTTTCTCCTTTATAAATCTTTCGGTTTTTTAACCACTTAGAAGTGACAAATATACTAAAATCCACATTATCACAGTATATATAGTGTCATATTATAGTGTCATATCTGCCTGCTCATGTAAGGCCCTTCTTTCCTGTAGCCAAGCTTACGATAGTAGTCCCTGGCCCCGACTCCAGAAATCACAACCATTTTCTTCCTGCCAGCTTTCTTTGCAATGCTTTCAGCCTCTTTGAGCAATTGCTTTCCAAAGCCCTTGTGCTGTGCATCGCTTCCTTTTCCTTTGGCTCCAAGAGCCACAGATGCCCCATAAACATGAAGCTCTCGTATAAGCGCAGAGTCATTGGCAATCTCCTTGCGAAGAGCTTGCGACGGGAACCTTAAGCGGCAGAACCCGACAATACTGTCATGGTTCTCCAGGCTGATGAAGTATTCAGTTCCGCCGGAAGCCAAATACTCATTTACTTTTAGTTCAACTTTTCCTTTGATTGCCTCTCCCTTTATCTCCCTGCACCTGATGCACCTGCAAGTGGTGCCTTGCCTTTTCATCTGCGCGCTAATCATTTGCCTGAGGTTAGTCTTGTCAACTCCTGCTTCTGTCTGCTCAGTCGGTATGTCCCTTTGAACTCTCATTATGCGCACGTATTCTGGAACATGCTTCTTGAACTCTGAGATCAGCTTTGCAGCCTGCTCTGTGGTTAATGGCTTGTAAAGCCCGCTCTTCCACTGCTCATGCAGTTTTGTGCCCCTGAGCACCATGCAAGGGTAGAGCTTGAGCATGTCAGGCCTGAAGCGAGAGTCATCAAACAATTTCTTTAGCCCCAGCATGTCATGCAGGAAATCAACTCCAGGCAAGCCCAGCATCATGTGATAGTTTATCTTGAATCCAAGGTCTTTCAAGGCCTTAGTAGCTGCAACTGATTCAGCAACATCATGGCCTCTCTCCACTCTTGTGAGGGCATCATCATACACGCTCTGAACCCCGAGCTCAACCCTGGTGCAGCCTAGCCTGAGCATCTCGTTTGCATGCGATAGTTTCGCATAGTCAGGCCTAGTCTCAATTGTCAATCCAACGCATCTAATGTTTGATGTCTCGTTTTTCTTCTGCTCACTCTCAAGGCTTTTTTTTCCAGCTTTCTTCATCTTGAGCAGCTTTTCATGTATGCTTTTCACTCGCGCAGCACTTCCAATCTTTCCTGGCAATTCAAAGAACTTCCTGAACTTGATTATGTCGAGCTCTCCAGGGCTGGAGTAAAACATCTTGGAAAAGTCATTCATTGCCTTGAATGCATAATACACAAACTCTTCCTGGTAATTCTTGGGAAAGCTAGGGAAAGTCCCGCCCATGATTATAAGCTCAACCTTTTCAGGGCTCTGGCCTAGAACGATGTACTGCTCAAGCCTGTTAAATACCTGCAAGTAAGAATCATACTTGTTCCTTATTGCCCGAAGAGTTGCAGGCTCTTTTCCTGTGTAGCTCTGGGGAACATCCCCAAACTCGCTCTGAATACCTCCTGGGCACATGGTGCACTTGCCATGAGGGCACTTAAAGGGCGCAGTCATGATTGCAATCACAGCAACACCGCTAATTGTCCTTGTGGGCTTGGTCTGCAAGTATTTTTTCAAGAAAGCCAAGTCTTTTTTGTCTGCGTGCAGCAAGACCTCTATGTCCGTAGGAATCTTAGCTGCCTTGTGCTTAGAGCAAAGCCTGACCTTCTCCTTCATCAGCTTGTCCTTTTGGGGCTTTGCTTTTTTCACGTAAGATATTATCTCTCTGAAAAAATCTTTTGGCATATATGGTCCCTCTATTTTTTAAACTAACCCTTCCCTTCCCACTCTTTGTAGAACTCAGACAAATACTTGAGCATGAAATTGTGCCTCTTCATCGCGAGCTTTTTCCCAGTCTTGGTATTCATTAAGCCCTTTAGTAGCAATAGCTTTTCATAGAAATGGTTTATAGTGTGGCTTTTGCTGTTCTTGTAATCTTCTGCAGACGTGTGCAGCACTGGCTTTTCGTCTGGGTTGTAAAGCTCTCTTTGGGTGAAGCCGCCATAAGCAAACGCTCTTGCGACTCCAACGGCTCCCATGGCATCAAGCCTGTCAGCATCCTGCACTACCATCCCTTCTTTCGTGGTTATCCCTGATTTCACTTTCGCCCCTTTGAAAGAGACGTTCTTAACAATTTCTGCGACATGGTTTGTTGTGGTTTCATCAACTTCAATAGAGGAAAGCCATTTCCTTGTCACCCTTTCACCTGCAGAGAAGTCTCCTCCGTGGAACTTGAAGTCAGCAATGTCATGAAGCAATGCTCCTAGCTGGACTATGAACAAGTCGGCTTTTTCCTCCTTGCCAATGCGCAAAGCAGTCCTCCACACCCTGTACACATGCCACCAATCATGGCCTGTGCCTTCTCCTTGCATTTTTTGCTTGACAAACTCTGCAGTCTTCCTTATTATTTCTTCCTTGTCCATAACTGCTAATAATTCAGTTTTCATTATAAATCTTTTCCTCGAGCTCAAATTTCCGCTAAATTTAAAAATAACCTCTCCAGGTGTATAAGCCATGATTGTTGCTATCCTTTTATTGGTTCTTGGGCTGGCATTGCTCTGGTTTGGGGCTGACTTCATCATTGAGGGTGCTAAGAAGCTTGCCCAGCGCTTCAAGCTGTCGCATGCTTTTGTCGGGCTCACCATCGTGAGCATAGGCACTTCCCTGCCTGAGATTTCTACTACCATCGCATCTGCCCTTGATATATTGAAAGGAGTGCCTGCCAGCGGCATAGGCATTGGAGTTAACATCGGGGCCTGCATAGGCCAGATAACCTTGGTCATCGGATTGGTGGCTTATGCTAGCGTACTCCACACCAAAAAGAAGAGCCTTATCAGGGATGGTGTCTTTATTCTCTTTTCAATCCTAACCCTTTTCATAATGGGCATGAACGGCTTTATCAGCAGGGAAGAAGGCGTAATATTGCTTATGCTTTTCCTGGTATACTTATTCATGGTAAGCATTGAAGAAAGAGAAGACCAGTTACTCAGGGAAGTGAAAGAGGAGCTGAGGGAAGAGGACTTAATCGAGCTTAAGTCCAGGAAGCTAATCCACCATCCCTTGGTGGTGGGGTTGATAATGCTTGGAGGATTTGCCTTGTTGGGTGTTGGCAGCGCCTTGGTGCTTAAGAACGCCCTTGCCTTGTCAGAATCCCTTAGCCTGACGCAAAGCTTTGTAGGAGTCCTTATAGTCGGCATTGGCGGCTTTCTTCCTGAATTGTCAACTGCCATCAAGGGCATCCTTAAGAAAGAATCTGAAATCAGCTTGGGTGTGCTCATAGGCTCTAATATCACTAACCCATTATTCTCCATTGGGCTTGGAGCATTCATCTCTGGCTTTGAGTTCAACAGGAACCTTTTGATATTTGACATGCCTTTCTGGGCTCTTTCAGCATTGCTTGTAATCATGATGCTAAGGAAGAACATGAGGATTCATAAGCATGAGAAGAAGCAAGGCCTGGCATTGATGGGCTTGTACGCTCTTTTTGTTATCATGAAATTCGTGTTCTTCAGGCACGCATAGGAAAGCCTTTTTCGTCTTCAGGCACTAGGAATGCCTTTCTCATCTTGATTATCACTGGCGAAAAGCTTATAATAAGGTCGATATTGCCTGGCAGTAGCTGTTTGCATGGCATTGCTGTTTGCTTGGCGTTAGCTGTTATTTTTGCCTGCCAGTGGTTGAAAAAGTGATGATACATGCTTATTGTTAGTGGCACAAAAAAGAGCATCACTCCAGAACTAGAAGAGCTGGTGCAAGAATATGCTGTTAGGGCAAGGAAGCTAGATAAAATACTTGGTGTTCTGACAAAGGATTATTGCGCAACCAGGTGCCCTTCTGCGCCTATAGGCTGCTGTGATGAAGACCATTACCTTCAAGGCATAGATTATAGTTTAGTGGACATTTTTAATCAAATGCATCAAGAAGAGTCTAAGGGAAAAATCCCTATTGGCAGGAAGCCCCAGTCTGCCTGTGATTATCATACCGAGCATGGCTGTGTACTTGAGACTAAGCCGCCAGTCTGCCTGGGCTACATGTGCCAGCAGCTGTCTGACAATATCCTATTGAGATACCGCTTAGAGCGGGATCTTGAGCCCAGGGCTTTTGATTTCCTCAATTTCATGGATAGGTTCCACTCAATAAAGCTCTCAAAGCATGATTCGCCAAGATTATTCTATTATATGGACAAGGCAATAGTGGCAGGCAATGCATTGCTGGGTTTTAAGAATCCATGAGCCTTGTGTTTCTATGGCTTTTGAGAGCCTATGACTTTACCACGAACTTGCTTAGCTCCATAAGCACAAATCCAGTGCTGGCCATGCCAAGTATCAGCACCCAGTCAAGCAATAGCAAGGGCACTGTCCCGAATATAGCCTGGAAAGGCTTAAGGTAAATCACTATGAGCTGGATGGCTATTGACAATGACACTCCCCCTAGCAGCCATGGGTTGGAGAAAGGGTTGAGGTGCTTGATGGAGTGGTGAAGGGTCCTGCTGCTCATCACAGCAAACATCTGGAACATCACCAGCGTGGTGAAAGCCACTGTCTGGGCTTTGGCTAAATCAGTGCTCCTGTACATGTTGAACAACAGCAGAGTGCCTAATCCCATTATCAGGCCAAAAAAGATTATGGACATGAAGAGCTGCTTGGTTATAGGGTTTTCTTTGGGGTTCCTGGGCTTTCTTTTCATGATGTTCTCCTCGCTTGACTCAAAGCCCAGCCCTAGCGCAGGGAAATTATCAGTGAGCAGGTTCATCATCAATATCTGGAGGGGCAGCATAGGCAATGGAAGCCCTATCATTATAGCGACAAACACAGAGGTTATCTCCCCTGAGTTGCATGACAGGAAGAACTTCACTGACTTTATCATCTTGTCATAGATGTTTCTCCCTTCCTCTATGGCGTTGACTATGCTGGCAAAATTATCATCCTCAAGAACTGCCTTGGAAACTTCCTTGGCAACATCTGTGCCTGTGATGCCCATGGCTATGCCTATGTCTGCCTTTTTCAAAGCAGGAGCGTCATTAACCCCGTCTCCAGTCATGGCAACCACATGCCCTTTCTTTTGCAGGGCTTCCACAATCCTGAGCTTCTGTATCGGCATAGCCCTGGCTATTATCCTTATGCCCTCGACTTTCTCCTGGAGCTCATCATCGCTCATGTTCTCGACTTCATCACCTGTGAGGACTATGTCTCCCTCGCTGAAAAGCCCTATCTGCTGGGCAACAGCCTTGGTGGTTATGGGGTGGTCTCCTGTTATCACCATCACCTTGATGCCTGCTTCATAGCAGCGCGCAATAGCATCCTTGACTTCATCCCTTGGAGGGTCAATCATGCCTACTAATCCTACGAAAACAAGGTCTTTCTCAATGTTTGCAATAGTGCACTTGCCAGGCTTGATACCCTTAGGCACTTTCCTGTAAGCCAAAGCCAGCACTCTCAAGGCTTGGGCTGCAAAAGAATTATTCATGCTCATGATGAGCTGGCGGTCTTTCTTGGTCAAAGCCCTTACCTTGCCCTTGTCAAGGATTGACTTGCAGGCTTTCAGCAAGAGGTCAGGCGCTCCCTTGACATAAGCTTCCCTTTGCTTTGTACCCTTATCAAAGTATACTGTGCTCATCCTTTTCCTGTCAGAGTCAAAAGGCAATTCACATTCTTGCGAGCAAGAGCTGAGCAGCTCCTCTTCCTTTAACCCTCCTTTTTCACCTAGAACGACCAGCGAGCCTTCAGTCGGGTCCCCTATGATTTCAAAATTTCCGTCTTTCTTTACCAGCTTGGCATTGTTGCACAAGTAGCCTATGCGCAATAGGAGGCTCAGTTGCTTAGGGTAAATCTTATCATTGTTGCCCTGATCCTCATTATTACCCTGCTTACCATTCTTGCCCTTCTTATTTCTCTCCTTATAGAATTCACCTACAGGAGTATAGCCAGAGCCAGTGACGCTGATGATGGAATTATTAGTGAATATCCTGGTGACTGTCATCTGGTTCTTGGTCAAGGTCCCTGTCTTGTCAGTGCAGATGAAAGTGGCAGCCCCAAGGCTTTCAGCGGCAGGCAGCTTCTTAACCAGCATGTTTTTCTTGGCCAGCCTGTTGGCGCCCATGGAAAGGCTTACAGTCACTACTAATGGCAGGGAGTTAGGGATGGTCGAAACAGTGAGAGCAAGGGCGAATAAGAGCATCTTCTCAACTGACAATATTCCCTGGATGAAGCCAGTGATGAACACTGCAGCCACCAGGAAGACTACTACTATGCCTATCTGCTTTGCAAGCTTGGTGAACTTCTCCTGCAAAGGAGTCTTAACTTCAGAAGTTTCATGTAAAGAGGCAGCTATCTTGCCGAATTCAGTGCTAAGGCCTGTGCTTATCACCACGCACTTGCCCTTGCCATAAGTCACTGCTGTGCCTGCAAAAGCCATGTTCTCCTGGTCTGCGACAGAGACTGGCTTGCAGTAAGCCTCAACAACTTTTTTAGAAGGCAAAGACTCTCCTGTGAGCGAAGCCTCGTTTATCTCCAGGCTTGAGACTTCAATGATTCTCATGTCAGCAGGCACATTATCCCCTGCCTCTATGATTACAATATCCCCTGGGACCAATTCCTTTGCAAGCACTACTTGTTCCTTGCCGTCACGTATGACTTTTGCATGGGGCGTTGAGAGCTTTTCTAAAGCCTCCATTGCCTTCTCAGCCCTGTACTCCTGGACGAACCCCAGTATTGCGTTGAGCAATAGGATTCCGAAGATGGCAATAGCCTCAACCCTTTCTCCCAGCACCAATGATATCATACCTGCTACGAACAGCAAGATTATCATAGTATCCTTGAACTGGTTAAGGAAAAGGATTACTGCAGTCAGCTTCTTAGACTTAGGAAGCTCGTTCTTGCCGTACTTTTCAAGCCTTGACTGGGCTTCAGGGGAGCTCAGGCCATTGGAAGCAGAGCTAGACAAGCCTTTTATAACCTCATCAGGAGAAATGCAATGATAGTTTTCCATGGCTACCAATTCCCAACCTCTTCTTATAAATATCCTCTTTTTTGCCTGGCTCTTTTATAACTCTTTCCTTATACTAAGGGTTTATTAATGTTTTGGAAAAATATGCATTCATTGAAAAAAGAAGTGACTGGATGCTCACTCTACCTTGCATTCCTCAAGCCAGGGTTCCTTGTAGATTTCTTTAACCATCCTGTTGATGCTGTCACGTGAGCCTTCAATAAGGTATTTGATGGTTACCTTGCTGTTCTTCTTCTCTATGTGCACGCTTATCATCTTGTGGCTCTGGGTGTGGATGGCAAAAATGCTCTTGAGCTCCTTTTCCCCTATTACTTTGTTGGCTACCAGGGTCATCCTTCGCTGGTAAGAGCCTACCCCTGTCTTTTCCAGGCGCGCATCAAAGATGAGAATCGACCATATTAGCAGGTAGATTATTGCTGCAAGGAAGTATTCTCCCACGCCAATAATCAGTCCTAGGCTTGCAAACAGCCAGATGCTTGCTGCGCTCACAGCGCCCATAAGCTTTTCTCCAGTCTTAATCAAGGCCCCTGCGCCTAGGAAACCTATGCCTGTGATGATGGCTGCCATGAGATGGGGTGATTCCATGTCTGAAGCAACAATTGCCAGGCCGCATGCTCCTATAGCCACGAAGGTATACGTGCCAAATCCTAAGGGCTTATGCGCTTTCTGCCTTTGCATGCCAAAAGCAAATGACAGCGCAAAGGTTATTAGGATTTTCAGCAATACTACCAAAGCATTCATGGGCTTGGCTATCTGTTTCCCTATATATATAGTTTTCGCACAAGCCTTTTGATAGCCTTGAGGCCATTAAGGTGAATATGCAGCATTCGCAAGCTATGCTTGCCCAGTCCCATGGTGTAAATCCTTCACTAAAAACGGGTGCGTCCAGAATCTCCTACTCGCCAGTCCAAAACGCCACACTGAAGTGTGGCAACTTGTCCTGTCTCGCCTGGCCTGCCTTCATTATCATTCAGGCAATGAAGGCACAGACGTGTGTTAACTTGTTAACACGCTTAGAGGACAGCAGTCCTCTTACGCAGATTCTGGACGCATCCACTAAAAACAGTTACGTTTATATAGTCTAAGTGCCAATAATATATCATCAAAAGTAAAAAAGAGGGTTTTTGGGTGAATAATAAAGCCTCTGCCTTAGGGCTAGCCATAGTATTCTTCTTTTTTCTAGAGCTAACACTAGCATTTGCAGCCTGCACCACTGAAAATACCCCTCGAATTATATCTGCTGATTATTTTGAGCTGTATGAAGGCTTAACGTTTGTGAACGACTTTAATGTCAGCAACATGCTAGAGGAGAGCATCAATTATGCTTATGCATCAGTGGACCCTGGGTTGTCAGGCATAAGCATAGATAAACAAGGGGTGCTGAAGTTTACCCCTGCAGATTCTGAGACTGGCTTGCACAGGGTTGCTGTATTGGCTGTGAAGGATGATTGCTCAGACACCAGGATCATAACTTTCAGGATTTTTGACAGGCCTGACATAACCTCCTTTGACCCTGCTGATTCCTTTGTCCAGATAAGCCAGGCAGAGACCCTCCTGTTCAGGATAAGCGCAGTGGATAGGGATGAGAACGAAAGCCTGTCTTACCTATGGTTTGTCGGCTCAAAGCTCATCAATGATTCAATTAATAAGACTACCATATTCTTCAATCCTGGATTTGATATATCAGGGACCCAGGAGCTAAGCGTGAATGTGACTGATTCCAAGGGCCTTATGAGAAAGAAGTCATGGAGCTTGCAAGTGTCCAAGGTCAACAGGCCCCCTGTGCTGATGTTCAACATCCCTAACTTCATGATTTTCTGGAATACTGCGTCAGGAGCCTATAACCTGGCTGATTATTTCAAGGACCCAGAAGGAGGGTTGCTTAATTACTCCCATCGCCAAGTTATCCCTCAGTTTGAGGTCAAGGGATTGGCTTATGCCAACGTCACTGTGAAGATAGACGGCACAAGCTTTGTCACTTATGACCCTATAATTAACACCAGCGGCTATACTTATTTTGTCTTCACAGCAACTGACATGCTAGGGTTAAGCACTGACAGCAACATTGTAAAGGTGGAAGTGGTTGGCAGCGACGATTTCCAGGACCTTGAAAGCGCTTCGCAAAAGGATTATTGCGGAGACAAGATATGCAGCGTGCTTGAGGATTGCAAGAGCTGCCCTTATGATTGCGGTGAGTGCGAAGGGGAGCAGGAGACTGGCTGCAAGCCTGATTGGAACTGCACAGAATGGGGTCCTTGCCAGCCTGCAGGCTTCCAGGTTAGGAATTGCACTGACAACAATGAGTGCGAGGATAACAGGAGCAAGCCTGATGAGATTAAGAGATGCATCTATAATGCTACTTGCGATGATGGCTTGAAGAATGGGATTGAGGAAGGTGTTGATTGTGGCGGCCCATGCGGCCCTTGCCCTACCTGCCTTGACGGGATTCAGAACCAGGGCGAGGAAGGTGTTGATTGCGGAGGGCCTTGCAGTGATGCATGCCCTTCATGCAATGACACCATCCTGAACCAGAACGAGTCTGATGTTGATTGCGGGGGCTCTTGCCCTGGTTGCGCAGGAGGCAAGCTATGCCTGGGCTCCCATGATTGCGAAAGCCTGAAGTGCATCTCAGGATTATGCACTTACCCTAGCTGCGATGACGAGGTAAAGAACCAGGGTGAGGAAGGCATTGATTGCGGAGGCCCTTGCACTAAGCTTTGCGGCAACTGTTCAGATGGGATGCAGAACCGTGGTGAGGAAGGTGTTGATTGTGGAGGAAGATGCCCTCCGTGCCCAAGATGTGATGATGGCATACTAAATGATAATGAGACTATGGTTGACTGCGGCGGCGTATGCAGGGAATGCGGCTTTGCTGACTATTTCAACAAGTACCGATTGCTGTTCATAGCTATTTTTGTAATATTAGGATTCATACCTTTGCTGCTGGTGACTTACTTCTTCTTCCTCCTGGCAAGCCTTGACAGGGCAAGAAAGCTTTATGAGAACAACACCGCCTTTGCATTCATCGTAGGCACTAACAGGTTCTTGCGCAAATTCAGGAGGATGAGAGGCAAAGGCCCTGCCTTGAATGAGTCTGCCATAAACACCTTCATAGGGGAGCTTATGTCCATGGCCAAGAGGCCTGACTTGACCAGTAAGCAGCTATATGACGAGATAGCCAAGATTTATTCTGCAGTGCTAGGCTTGTCAGAGGATTCTGACCAGCACTCATTCCAAGCCAAGATAAGAGGCTCAAGCCTACCCTTGTTACTGAAAGTCCTGTACGCAGGCTATTACAAGAAGGCAGATATACTAGCCATGGCTACTTATGTAGCCCCAGAGCAGAGAATTGACATGATAATGGAATTGCAGTTCCTGCTAAGCGAGGCTGCGAAGGGCTAGAAATTGAAAATAACAAGAAAAAATAATTTTATATCTATTATTCCTGCCTAACAACATTCTCATGATACATGTTCAGTATTTTTGAATAAAAGTCTCTTTGCTCAGGAGTCATTGGAGTTATGTTGTTTAACACAATAGGGTTTTTCGCATCTGGCGCAACATAGTGCTTGACTCTGTGAACAGGTATGAACATCATGTCTCGCACTAAGTTAGGAAGCAACCCGGGATCTCCTTCATAGATGAATGCTTCGTCTGCTGTCACTTTTCCGTTTGCATCATGCTTTCCATCCAGGTCAAGTATTCTTACCATTAAACCTGGCTTGTAAGGGTCTTCTTTGCTGTATGTATGAATGACTGCTTCCTGCTGGTAATTAACTTCTCCTAATTTTGCATGTTCTACTTTTGGCCCGCATGCAGAAAACGCAAGCAATCCTGCCAATCCCATCGCCATTATCTTTTTTGGTAGTTTCATATTAAACACCTCCTTTTATGTAACTACTATACAGTAGGATTAGTATATAAACTTTTGTCATACTAAAATATGATGACAAAAACAAACATTTAAATATCACGGGATTAACTGCTATCCTATGGATGAGATAGACCTTGAGAAGCTGGGACTAAATAGGAACGAGGCAAGAGTCTACTATGCACTAATACAGAAGAAGGAAGCGACAGCAGCAGAAATTATCAAGATAACAGGGGCGCACAGGGGAATAGTGTATGATAACCTTGAGCGCTTAATAGAGAAGGGGCTTGTGTCTTTTGTGATGAAAGAAGGAAAGAAGTATTTTGTGGCAGAAGAGCCAGAAGCCATCATTGACTTCCTTGACTTAAAAAAGCAAGCAATAGATTCGGAGATAAAAAATGCCCGCAAGCTTATGCCAGAGATATCCAAGTACCTAAAAGCGCAGGCAGAGGAGAAGTCAGACACACGAGTGTTTCGCGGCGCAAAGGGGGTGAAAAAGGTCCTTGCTGAAATACTGACTGCTAAAGAAAGCTGGTGTATTGGCATGACAAACGAATCTGTTAATGTCCTGAGCACGAATTACTGGGAGAACTACAATGCTAAAGTAAATGATTTGAAGATAAAGGAGCATTTCCTGCTTAACGCTGACTACAAGGATACCTATTTTTTTGACAAGATAAAGACAGTTGACTACAGAAGGCTTCCTCCTGAGCTTAACCAAATGACAGAGATAGTGCTTTACAATAACAGCATAGCAATTTTCATATTCACAAGAATTCCAACCGTGGTTGTCATTGATGACAAGAACCTGTTCCAAACCTTCAAGCAGCAGTTTGACTTATTCTGGAAGATGTCCAAGCCTGGCAAAGGTTAAGATTTAAATATCCGATTTGATTTTGCATAATAATCATGAAAATAATTGCTGACCTGCACATCCACTCAAGGTATTCTAGAGCTTGCTCTTCTGACTTATCAATCCCTAACCTTGAGAAATGGGCAAGAGTCAAGGGTTTAGGGCTTCTTGGCACTGGGGACTTCTCCCATCCAGAATGGCAGGAGGAGCTCAGGAAATATCTTAAGGAGGATGGCTCAGGCATCTTGCGCACAGAATCAGGCTTTGCTTTTGTTTTGCAGAACGAAGTCTCGCTGATGTACAGCCAGGGTGGCAAGGGAAGAAGGATTCACCTGGTTCTTCTTGCTCCTAGCTTTGAAGTTGTCGATAAAATCACTTCCTATTTGAAATCCAAGGGAAGGGTTGATTATGATGGCAGGCCGATATTCAATATATCGTGCATTGAGTTTGCTGAGGCCATGCTCAAGATAAGCGACCAGATTGAGATTATCCCAGCTCATGCCTGGACCCCGTGGTTCGGCATCTTTGGCAGCAAGACAGGATTTGACAGCATAGAAGAGTCTTTTGGGCCTTTTGCAAAGAGCATCCATGCTATTGAGTCAGGATTGTCAAGTGACCCTGAGATGAATTGGCGATTGTCCAGGCTTGATAATTATAATATAGTTAGCTTTTCAGACAGCCACTCTTATTGGCCTTGGAGGATTGGGAGGGAAGCTACTGTATTTGATTTCGAAGAGGAGGGATTCACCTACTCTAACCTTATCAAGGCCTTGCGCACAGGGGAAGGGTTGGTTGAGACTATCGAGGTTGACCCTGGCTATGGAAAGTATCACTATGACGGCCATAGGGATTGCAAGGTAAGCTTCAGCCCGGAAGAGACTAAAAAGCTAAAAGGAATGTGCCCTGTGTGCAAACGCCCATTGACTATTGGAGTGCTTAACCGTGTTGACAATCTTGCTGATAGGGAAGAAAAGGGAGTGCGGGAAGGATTTAGGCCTGCAAATGCCAAGCCTTTCAGGAGGATAATCCCTTTGCATGATATCATCGCCCTTGCATTGCAGAGCGGAGTTGCGACAAAAAAATCATGGGCTAAGTATTACGAGATAATGAAGATAGGCAAGGATGAGTTTGACATCTTGCTTGATATTCCTGAGGAGAAATTGCTTGAAGCTGCAGAAAGCGGCGTTGACAAGGAAATCGCTGGTTTAATCATTAAGAACAGGCGCGGAGAGATAGCCATAAAGCCAGGCTATGACGGTGAGTACGGAGTGCCAATAATCGGCGGCAGGGAGATGAAGATGGAAAGCGGTGATGAGGATAAGAGAGAAAAGCCAAAGAAAGAAAAGTCCAGGGAAGCAGAAGAAGCTCCTGAAAAAAAGAGTCAGACTGGCCTCGGAGCATATTTCTAGATGGTTAGATTTATAAATAACGTTCTGTTACCATTATCTCGTTATGACATCAACAAATGAGATTAATCAGAGCTTCATTGAATTTGCAGAAGCGGTAATGGGGCGTGAAATGGCACGCCCTTCACATGAAAGGATTGTTACTAGCTTTCAGGACGCAAGGATAGCAGGGCTCCAGGCAATAGTAGACTACATTTTCTCTATGGGAGGGAAATACCCTAACCCGGTGTCAGCTGATATAACTGAATTCTTCTTGGCAGGTGAGCCATTCAATACGGGCTATCAAATCACTGAGCAGATTATTGGCCCTTCACTTGTTAGCAAAGTCAAACCTAACAAGACAGAGGAAATGACTCGGCTGATTACAGGATTTGAACAAGCATCATATGGCATAGTCACACCAGAGTTCAAGAAATCATTAGACAGCTTGCTTGAAAGAAGCATCAGTAAGGCAAGCATGCTGCTAAATGGAACTTATCTCAAGAGCGAAAACCCCGATAATGAGTTCCAAGGCCAAAATGTTATTGTGACTGGTTCAAACACAGGTATTGGCAGGGCTGTTGCATTGGAATTCGCAAGAAGAGGAGCAAAGGTGGTTTTGCATTACAGTGCTCCTGGCTTTGCAAGAGGAGCGCTTTCAGCCCAAGAGATGGTATTAGAATCATCGGGGGAGGCGAAGATATTCCAAGGTGATTTCAGGAAGACAGAAGAAATATTTTCTTTCGCAGACCAATCAGCAGAGTATCTTGGCAAGGTTGATGTGATTGTGAATAATGCAGGAATTACCTTAAACAAGGCTTTTGATAAGACCACGCCAGAAGACTTTGACAGCCTTTTCAGCGTAAATGTTAAAGGGGCTTATTTCTTGACACAAAAGATGCTACCATATCTTAATAAGAAAGCAAGGATAATCAATCTTTCCTCTAACCACGGAGTGAGAGGAATGGCAGGTTATTCAGTGTATGCTTCCACCAAAGCTGCTATAGCTGGTTTGACAAGAGTGCTTGCAATGGAGCTTTCTCCTATCACAGTCAACTCAATAAGCCCGGGATGGGTGGCGGGAGTAAATCATTTCAAGCTTTCTCCTGAAGTTGATTTCAATGATGAAGGGAAAAAACAGGTCCCTAACGGCAGGATTGCGAGACCTGACGAGTTTGCCAAGAATGTTGTATGGTTAGCATCCAAAGGCTCAATGAATGTCACTGGCCAAGACATAGCAAGCGATGGAGGCCTTTCTATAGGCATGTATTGTGGCAATAGTTGCACAATGGTGAGTGATAAAGAGTGGGGCAAGCAATATTTGAAATGATTTCTTTAAAGCCACAACAAAAATACATTACATCTTTGAATTCCCCAAGAATTGTGATTTTTAATAACGCCGGCTCGAGGCGCAAATATAGGTAGTGCAAATATAAAAATTGCTGATTAGAATCACTTGTTTATGATTATGTCCACTAGTTCCTTGAATTCAGCCTTTTCTCGTACGCTATCAAGGTTGCTGTCCTGCTTTAGCCACTCTACATGCGCAAACCCGCAGCTGACAGCTCGCTGCAGGGATATGATTGCTAGGTCTGTCTCTTCTGCCAAGGAATATATGCAGGCCAGGTTGTATAGTAACATGGAATCCTTGGGCTCTAGCTCATAAGCCCTTCTTGCCCATTCAAGGGCTTTTTCCTTTTCTCCAAGGCACACCAATGAATTGGCTCCCATGTAAAGCGCCCTGGTATCATCAGGGTGAAGCTCAAGATGCTTTTCAACTGCCTTCACCCCTCTTCTCCTTGCATCAGCCCCTTTTTCTTTCATCCCAAGGTCATCATATGACTGGGCTACTAGCGTTGGCGGCTGGTAATCTTCAGGCCTTAGCTCATAGGCTCGCTCATAGTGCTTGATAGCCATGTCTTTTTTTCCCTGTGAGAATAATTCCCTTGCATAAGTGTAGTGGGCTTCAAATGAGTTAGGTGCGAGCTTTACTGCTGCATCAAATTCTTTCTCTGCCTCTTCTGCCTTGTCCATTAAAGAGAGCACTGTTCCCCTGGATATGTGGACTTCCATCAGGTCAGGGTCGAGCTTGAGGGCTTTCTTGCTTACAGCATCAGCTTGAGCTATGTAATCAGGGTTTCTCTGGGAATGTAAATAGAGGAAGGCTAGCGAATCTGCCATGCCTGCATGCGCCAGTGCGTAGTTGCGGTCTATCTCAATTGCGCGGGAGAATAGCTGGATTGCAAATTCCATCCCTTTCTTGTTGGTGAGCCTGAAGTATTCTCTTCCCCTGAGGTAATGCTCGTAGGCATCTATGTTCTCTGTCGAGACCTGCCTCATGAATCTTCTCTCGCTAGGGGTGAGTGAGAGCTCAAAGGTCTTGACTACCCCTTCTGAAATCTCGTTTTGTATCTGGAAGATGTCCTTTAGCTCCTTATCATATTTCTTGGACCAGAGCTGGAAGCCGTCAGCTACATTGATGAGCTTGACAGTTACTCTCACACGGTTTTCATACTTGAAGATGCTTCCTTCGATGACAGCATTCACCTCTAGATTGTCTCCTATCTCCTGAGAGTCCATCTCCTTTCCCTTGAACTTGAAGGATGAAGTCCTAGATTTCACTCTTATGTCTTTCACATGGCTGAGCGCGTTGATGAGCTCCTCTGCGAGGCCATCGCAGAAATATTCCTGGTCTTTTGCAGGGCTGATGTCCATGAAAGGAAGCACTGCGATTGATAATGACTTGCGGTCTGATGGGGAGTAAGGCTGCTTCATTGCATTGCTGAGCTCCTCGAGAAGCTCTGTTGCTGAGCCAAACCTTTTCTCAGGCTCCTTGGAAAGGCACTTGCTCACGAGGCGGTCAAGCCTTGCGCTGACATTCATGTTGATTTCGCTTGGCATGCGGGGAGTGTCCTTGAGCACTGAGGCTATGACTTCGCTTGGTGTCCTGCCCTTAAATGGCTTTTTGCCTGTGAGCATCTCATAGAATATTATTCCGAGTGAGAAGACATCTGATTGCAGGACTTTTGGCTTGCCCACAATGTTCTCAGGAGACATGTAATGGTAAGTTCCTGTCAGCCCCTTCTCGCCGACAAATGTCATGGTCTTGTCTTGGTCGGGGTCGAACTCTTTTTCTTGGTAGCGGCTTGCTAGCCCGAAATCAAGCACTTTGACGATACCTTCTTCATCTGTTATCATAATATTTGCTGGCTTAAGGTCACCGTGTATGATGTTTTTATTATGGGCAGCTCCTACTGCTTGAACTATAGGAATGGAGGCATTGAAAAAAGTTTTAATGGCCATTCCTCTCTTGGGCATTAGCTCCTTGAGGGTTTTACCCTTGATGTATTCCATGGTTATGCAATTTAACCCTTCAAGCTTCCCTATGCTATAGATGGTGACTATGTTAGGGTGCTTGAGTTTGGCCACAGTCCTTGCCTCTTGTGCGAACCTGTTTAGCCATCCCAAGTCATTGTTATATTTTTCTGGCAAGAACTTTATGGCAATCTCCCTGTTCAGGCGCTCATCCATTGCCTTCCATACCACGCCCATGCCGCCTTCACCTAGCTTATCAATGAAGCTGTAATGGTATATTTGTGCTCCAGGCTTTATCTGCGTAAGCATTGATTCAAGATTTGTTTCACCCATAGCACTAGCAGTTAATAGGCTCCTAGTTAAATATTTTGCTTTGCATAGTTAAAAGAGCCCCGCCGGCGAGGCGCAAATAATGTTTCAGTAGAGCAATATTTCACTATTATTTGCCATTATTATCTTCAATATAGAAACTAAATAAGCGAAAAAAAGAGAGGGACCAGGCCAGGAAACCATACCTTTGGCTTTCACCAAAGAAGCTTCCTAGCCTGGCTTAGCATCCCACGCTAAACTTCCCCCTCATTTCTCAAAATAAAATTCGGGTTTAATCTCCTTTCCACATCTTTCTTACATCGAAGAGCGATTCAGCATCCCTTCTTGCTGTTAGCTCTTCTTGGCCTGCTTGCCGTCATCCTTCTTGACTTCCGCGGCATCCTCTGCGTCAGGCAGCTTCTTGCCGAGGAAATCCGGAAGCTGCAGGCCGGCGACTTCCATGATGCTGGCCAGCGGAGGGATGGACTTCACGATGCCAGAGATGAACTTGGCCGTGATAGGGGTTCCGTCGCCGTTGCCTCCGCCCATGTTGTCCCAGACAACGATCTTGCCGAAGTCGATGTTCTTGATGGCGTCGGCGTTGATGGTAGCGAGCTCCTTCATCTGCTCGATGATGAGCATGGTGGCAGCGGCCTTGGGATCTCCCCCGACAGAATCAACCAGCTTCTTGAAGCCCTCTGCCTTCTTCTCGAGGATGGCGAGGATGCCCTGGGCCTGGCCTTCCATCTCGCGCTGAACCTTGAGACCCTGCCCCATGCCTTCCTGCTCCAGGCGGATCTTCTCAGCCTCAGCTTCGTTCCTGATTTTCTCCTTCTGGAGCTCAGCAGGGACAACGATATTGATGGACTCAGAGACCTTTTCCCTTTCCCTACGCGCAGCCTCAGCTTTTTGCTCGGCCACATAAGCTTCTTCCAAGGCCTTGGCAGCGTTGACCTTCTCGGCGCTCACAGCCAGCTTGTCGGCCTCAGCCACCTTTTCCCGGCGCTCAGCATTGGACTGCGCGATCTTGACCTTGGACTTGTTCTCGCCCTCGACGGCCGTGGCATCGGCAGAAGCGACGTTGATGCGCTCAATCTTCTTGGCATCAGCCTGCCCTGTGGCGCCGTCTCTCTCCTTCTCGGCGACGTCGACGCGTGCCTGCTGGATTGCGTTAGCAGCAGCTTTCTTGCCCAGGGCCTCAATGTACCCGCTTTCGTCCGTGATGTCCTTGATGTTGACGTTGATGAGCTTCAGGCCCAGCTTCTTCAGCTCGTTCTCAACGTTGTCCTGGACTTTCTTCTCGAAAATCTCGCGATCGGTGTTGATCTCCTCGATGTCCATCGTGGCCACTGTGGTCCTGAGCTGGCCGTAGATGATCTCCTCGGCATTCTTTTCGATCTCCGGCCTCTTCATGCTCAGGAGGCGGGATGCAGCCAACTGCATTATCTCAGGCTCAGTGGAGATGGCAATCGTGAACCTGGAAGGCACATTGATGCGGATATTCTGCTTGGAGAGCGCGTTCTTCAGGTCGATATCGATGGTCATGGGTGTGAGATCCAGGAAGCCATAGTCCTGAATCATAGGCCAGATGAACTTGGCTCCTCCGTGCTGGCACTTGCCGGCTTGCTTGCCACCGATCTTTCCCCAGACGACCAGGATCTTGTCAGAAGGGCACCTCTTGTATCGCGCCATGGCGACCAGGAAGGTGACGAAAGCCATGACTACAAGAGCTGCGACCAGATACAACCAAGATAAGCTCATTCAATTTCTCCTTGTTGATGAATTTTTTTGCCAGTTAGCAATGGTAAAACTGTTTCTAGCAAATCGCCACGAAGTTTTTACTCCTTGTGCTCCTCCTTTCCTATGTGTTGAGAGAGGTCACGATGAGCGTCTTTCCGCCGATGATCCCTGTGATCTTGCACTTCTCGTAAGGGTGAAGGGTGGTTTCGCCCTTGGTCATCGCGTCAAAATCCATGAGCCTTCCCTGGATCTTAACCTCGACCTTGCCAGTGCCCTTCATCTCTCCGTCGATGCGGATGGTCACAGTAGCCTCTTGGCCAACGGCGTTCTGGATGTTGACTGTGCCGTCATCTTGGAGCTTGGAAAGCAAGCCCAGGATAGCCATGTTGATGACGACAAACCCAAAGCCGAAGGCCAAAGCCAGAATCACAGACCAGGCATCTGCCAGTCCAGAGCCCTTACAGGCAATGCCTGACCATCCGAGCCCCACGAAGAACGATATCAGGTTGCGGATAGTGAGGTATTGCAGAATCGAGCTGTATCCTCCGCTGTCATCATGGCTGCCATGGGCGTCATGACCGTGAGCATCGCTGATGCTGCTGTCACTGATGCCCTCGTGGGAACCTGAGAATCCATCGTGGCCATCAAAGCCCCCGACATCAGTGTCATGATGGCCCATGCCGACCAGGAAAAGGATGAACTGGATCAGGAAAAGAAGGCTTGCGATTAGCGCTGATCCCCAGAAGAATTGGAGAATAGGCTCCAATCCATTCCACCACTCATTCATTAGGTTCTCCTTTTAAGAGTGTTTTTTCCATCGGCCTAAGGAAGAAAGACAGAACTATCATAGCCCTTAGCGTTCTTCCCTTCTAATCACCCTCAATTTTTCCTTCTTGCCCTAAAGCTCCTTTCAAACACTAGATTATTGTCACGTAATCATCTTTAGTGTTATTATTGGATTGCTTTCTCACATTAAGAAAGCCCTCTCCCTTCCTCGGCTCGTTTGGCTACGTCTTGATAGTGGACAGGTCCACGCCTTGCCTGAGGACACGGCACATCTCAGAGCTGCAGAACTTGATGTCTTCCATGACCTGGATGAACATGAGGGCTGTGGGCCTGAACTTGTAGGCGTGGATGTACCTGAGCAGGTGCCTTGCAGCTTCCTTGTTCACGCCAGGCATGTCGACAGCGAGCAATGAACCAATCTCCCCTTGCGAAAGACGCCTAAGCATGATGTTGCCTCCTTTTCTCTTTTTGGATTATCTATCTAAACAACGCAGCGATGAGTCGCGCCAGTCATTAAGCTTCAGCTTCCCTGCTGCTTCTTGGCTGATTGCAGGATGCTGACGAGGTTCTTGCCTTCCAGCTTGTTCTTTTCTAGGGCCTTCTGCTTGAGCTCCCTGATCTTGCCTTCCAGGGCCTTCTTGAGCCTCTTGAAACCATCGGTGTCATTGAGGATATCATCCTCGCAGTCGTACTCCTTCTGATCACCGATGCTGATGGAGAGGTAATAAGCCTTGTCGGGCTCAGGTTCAGTTGGCCTGAAAGGGGAGTCGGTGATGAAGGAGAGCTTGATGATCGTGACCTCTTGCCCCATAGGAGGTGTGTCCTCGGTCAGCTTGAACTCCACAGCTGCCCAGAACTTGCCTTCGATGGAGTCGCCTGCTGGCTTGAACTCCCACTTAGGGCCGGGGTTCTCCAGGATGTCAGAGAAGAGGTTGCCGATGAGATCGAGCTGATCCCTGTCGAAGAGCGAGATTTTTTTTTTCTCTTTGCGCAATGTGGTTTTCCTCCTTGTAGATTATTTATAACAAAAAAAGAAAGGGCTTACTTGGCCTCTGCTTTTTTTTAGAGCATTAACTTTTCAGCCCTTCTCTTGGAAAACTGTGCAGGCCTCTTTTTCTGGCTCTTACCTTGGAGCTACCAGGACCAAGGCTTCCAGGATGAAAATAGCACCGATGTCCAAAGCTTCATTCTGGATGTACTCAACTGCGAGCTTCATCCTGTCTAAGAAGACTTGTGCAATGCTTTGCGACGGCCCGCGAGGATGGTGAGGAATCTGGTTGGGATAGGCTTGGTTGATCTCAGCGAGCATTCCTGAGATGAGCCTTGCTCCTTCCTGGAATTTGCCCTGCTTGAAAAGCTCCTTGATAGGCAATAGTTGGTCCACAAAGCGCTGCTCTAGCATCACGAACTTGGGCTTGAGCTCAAGGATGGCGTCTATGAGCAATTCTGCTCCTTGGCTATGGTTGCCTTGCCTGAACTGCTCCATGCCTTCCATGATGAAAGCCCTGTGTGCGCCTTGGAAATCTCCAGGGTTCTTGTCAGGAGGCTGGCCTGGCCTATCGCTGGGAAACCTCTTGCGAGGAGGGCGAGGATGCTCTTTCTCCCATTGCTGGCGCAGATCTTCTGCTTTGCTGATGTGCTTTGAGAACTTCTGCCTGGCTGCTTCCAGCTTTTTCTCTGCGATGGGAATGTAGTGGTTGATGTCCTTCTCAGCCTCTGCTCCTGTCACATCTAATGTGGCCTTGCCCTTGGTCATCTCGACTTTGAAGCTCGGAGCAGCTTTCTCGCCCGGCCTCTGCCTTTCTCTCGTGATCTCGTAGCGCTTGTTGCCTTCTCTTACCCAGACCTTCTCGACGCCCATCATCTGGTTGTACTGCACGCCGAAGCGCAAGGTTTTCAGGTTCTTGAGCAGGAAGATGCTCTTGTATTCGTGCAGGGCTTGACCTGTGTGGTGCCTGCCTAAGCCCTGGGCGTACACGATGGACAAGGCCTTGAATGGCTCTGTCTTGGTGATCCTGAGCCCGATGGGAGCCTTGCTCCTCTCCTGGTAGTTGATGGTCGTTCTGGCCTTGGTGAGAAGCAGGTAGGCTGCGATCAGGGTGGCGCATATGCTGGCGATGATGATAAGCCAAGCTTTGCCTTTCCTGGGCAAAGGCTGATTGATGGTTGCGGTATCGTTCATGTTGTTTCTCCTTTTGTGATGCGCCTTACTCGTACCTGAGCGCTTCGATAGGGTCAAGCCTTGAAGCCTTGCGCGCAGGGTAGAAGCCGAAGAACACTCCGACTGCGACTGAGAATCCGAAAGCCAGGAAGATGGAGCTAGGAGATACGATGGTGGTGATGGTGGCGAACATTGGTATGAAGTGGAGTAGCTTGGAGACTGCGAAGCCAAAGCCTATGCCTATTAATCCTCCTGTTACGCTGAGCACTATGGCTTCAAAGAGGAACTGGATGAGGATGTCCTCTTCCTGGCCGCCCACTGCCATCCTGATGCCTATCTCCCTGATGCGCTCGGTGACTGACACCAGCATGATGTTCATGATGCCGATGCCACCGACGAGCAATGAGATGGAGGCTATGCTTCCTAGCAGGATGGTGAAGATGTTCTGCGACTCTGCAGCGCTCTCTGCGATGTCTGCCATGTTGCGCACAGAAAAATTGTCAGCTTGGCCTGGCTGGACTCTGTTGTACTCGCGCATTAGCGTCTCAACTTCTCTCTGGGCAGCGTCAGTGGAAGAGGCGCTGTAAGCAGCCATCTGGATTTCCTGCAGCTGGGCATTGGCGCCGATAATCCTAGTGGATACAGTGGTGTAAGGCGCTAGTATCAGGTCATCCCTGCTGCCGAACCCTCCTGACTGTCCCTTGGCCCTGAGTACCCCTATGACTTCGAAAACCACAGTCTTGATCCTGAGGATTTGGCCTATGGGGTCGTCGTCTGGGAAGATCTTGGCGACTGTGTCAGCTCCGAGCACGCAAACCCTTGCCCCTTCTTCTACTTCTTTCTGGGTGAAGAACCTGCTGCCAGAGTAGGTGTAGTCCAGGTTCCAGTTGCCTATGATTTCATAGTTCTCGTTCACTCCCTGGATTGAGGTGTTCCAGTTCTTGTTGCCGAACACGACCTGGGCCCTGGTCTGGTAGAGGGGTGTGATGTACTGCACGCTCGGGCATCTCTGCTTGATGAGATCTACTAGCTCGAGCTTCAAGGGCAGGCTTCCTGCTCCGCTCTGAACCCCTCCTGGGCCCCTGAAACTGCCTGACCTGAGGCTGAGGTTGTTGGTGCCCATGGCTTCGAACCTGGACTGGACAGCAGCCTTGGCGCCTGCGCCGATGCTCACCATTGCAATGACTGCCCCGACGCCGATGATAATGCCAAGCATAGTGAGAGCTGTGCGCATCTTGTTGCGGGTGAGAGCCCTGAGCGAGAGCCTGAAAATCCTTAGCACTCTCATTGGCTTCATCAGCGTTCTCCTCTCTTGCTTAGGTCCCTGGTGATTTCCTCGCTTTCGATGAGCCCGTCCTTGATGTGTATGCGCCTGTTGGCATAGTCCGCGATGTCAGGTTCGTGAGTGACCAGGATGATGGTGATGCCCTGCTTGTTAAGGCTGGTGAAGAGGCTCATGATCTCAATGCTGGTCTTGGAGTCCAGGTTGCCTGTGGGCTCATCAGCCATCAAGACAATGGGGTTGTTGACAAGTGAGCGTGCGATGGCTACGCGCTGCATTTCTCCGCCAGAGATCTGGTTGGTCTTGTGCGTCTCCCTTCCCTTGAGCCCGACCATGGCAAGCTTCTCATAAGCTACTTGCCTGGCTTTCTTGCTGGGCACGTCAGCATAGAGCATGGGAAGCTCAACATTCTCCAATGCAGTGGTGCGGGTGAGCAGGTTGAAGCTCTGGAAGACGAATCCGAACTTCTTGTTGCGAAGCGTGGCGAGCTGCCTTCGCGTGTAGTTGGATATGTCTTTCCCCTGGAAGAAATATTTTCCTGAAGTGGGGCGGTCAAGGCATCCCAGGATGTTCATCAGCGTGGACTTGCCAGAGCCTGAAGGGCCCATGATGGCGATGAAGTCCCCTTCCTCGATCTCGTAGCTGATGCCATCGAGAGCCCTGACCACGACGTCGCTGCTGATAGGGTAGATACGCTTGATGTCCTTGAGCTCTATGATGCGGCTCATGGCGATTCCTCCTTTGCTTTCCCTTTGCAGGGATTAGTTTTGTGTTTCATCTATGCTCAGGCTCCTTAGCGCCTGACTCCGCCCATGCCTGGGATCTGAGACGGCTGCTGGGATTGGGTGGTTTGCTTAGCAGGGTTGAGCCCTACAATGACCAGGTCTCCTTCCTTTAGCTCTCCGCTCAGCACTTCTTTGACTTCAGTCTTGGTGCTGTCAGCTACGCCGGTCCTGACACTGACTGGGGCAGGATTGCCTGAGCTGTCCAGTTTCCAGACCGTGCCGATATCATCAGCTTGCTGAGGCTTGGCTTTGGCTTTAGCTGAAGCAGAGCCAGCTTGCTTTTTCTCAACAGCCTTGCCTGCTGCTTGCTGTGTAGGGGTGAACCTTAGGGCAGCTCCAGGCACTAGCAATGCACCCTTGGCTTCTGCTGAGATGATGGTGACAGTTGCTGTCATGCCAGGCATGAGGGCGCCGTCAGAATTCTCAACGTGGATGATTGCCGGATAAGTTACCACGTTGGAAGTGGATTCAGATTTCAGGCGCTTCTGAATAACCTTGCCAGTAAAGGTCCTCCTAGGATAAGCAGATACTGTGAATTGCACGTTCTGGCCAGGCTCCACCTTGCCGATATCTGTCTCATCAACATTGCACGCTAACTGCATCTTGCTCAGGTCATTGGCGATCTCGTAGAGCACAGGAGTCTGCATGCCAGAGGTGACAGTCTGCCCTACATTCACAGCCCTGTTAATGACAATGCCATCGATGGGAGAGCGGATGACTGTATGGGTCAGGTCGACCTTGGCTGCCTCGAGCTGGGCCTCTGACTGCTTCAGGCGCGCATCTGCGCTTTGCACGTCTGCCTCTGAGTTCTGGTAGGTGATCTCAGCAGCCTCAAGCTCTTCCACAGAGAGAAGCTCCTTGTCAAACAACTGCTTGGAGCGATTGTACTTGATCTTGGCATTGTCCCTGGTGAGCTTGGCCTTATCCAGCGCAGTCTTGGAAATAAGGTAGTTGGCTTCCTGCTGCCTGATCTGCTGGTTGATGCTTTCCTGGTCGAGCTCTGCGAGCTTGTCACCCTTCTTAACCTTGTCGTTGAAGTCAGCGTACAATGAAATGATCTTGCCAGAAACTTGGCTTCCGACTTGCACCAGGGTGATGGCTGACAAGGTGCCGGAAGTCACGACCTGTAACCTGACGTCGCCGATTGTGACAGCCTCGGTCCTGTAGGTTGCAGCCTCCTCCTTCTTGGGCTTGTTGAAGAATAAGAGGTAAGCAGCTACAACGGCCAGGATGATGACGATGGAGACAGAGACTTTCTTGCTGATTTTCATGATATTCCTCCTTAAAGGCTTAGGATTTTTATATTAGCGAAAGCGTATATGTAAACCAAGATGCTTAGTAAAGCTTAGTAAATTAGTAAAGCTTGGTAAAGCACTTGTGTAATAAAAGAAAGCTTTAGGTAAGAGAATGCTAGGTGAACCTTACTGATTATCATCACCTCCTTATTTTTTTTAAGGGAGGAGCTTGCTACTCACTCTCTGTTCATGATAGAAAGCTTTCACAAGCCCCTCCTTGCATCGTGGTTATATCATCGTGTTTATATGTTATTAAGCGCTCTATGTTAAGCAGCTGTCAAGAAGGATAAGTAGCCTCGACCCTTTTTGACCTGCAAAGATACGCGTACCAAAAGCCGAAGAAGGCAAGGTAATAAGCAGTTTGCTTTAGCAGGAGGATTATGAGCGCTGAATTAGTGTAAGAACTGAAGCCACCGATAAGGGGATAAGTTAAGGTGAGCAAGCCATAAGCTATGCAGATGAGCATGAAAGCCTTGGCAATCCCCACTGCGCCTTTTCTTCTTAGCCAAAGCCCTAACCCTGCGTAGAGGCTGAAGATTATCAGGGCGACAACCAGTAATGAGTCAAGGATAACCAAGGCCTTTTCCTGAGGGTTGTGGAACGAGGGATAGCCGACTTCTTCCCTGAGCGAGCTTGCTAAGGTGGTGCTGCGCAGCAGCGGGATGATGATGGTGAGTATGATGCACAGCACAAGAAGCCAGCCCTTGACTCCGTAGTATTTGTTCTCTTGAGCCACGAGCGCCTCCTTTCTTTTTGCCTAGAACTGTGAAAATGAATACTGCCCCTGAGCTAAGGCCTCCTCCTGAGCCAAGGATACTTTTCCCTGGGGCGAGGATGCTCCTGGATTTCAGGATAGTATTCCTTGCCTCCGATGTGAAGAGAAAAACCAATCGGGGATTGGGCGTCCTTGCTTGCAAAGGTGAGGAATGATCTCTTGCAGCAGATGCATCGAAGGTAATCTGAACCGTGGTGCCTGAGCTTGATCTCAGAGTGAGTGTACCCGCAGTAAGGGCACCCATACCTTTCATAGTCAGACTGAAGAATAGCCATGACTAGGTAAGGCTTGGTTTTCGTGGAAATCATGATGAAACTCTCCCTCCTATTGGTGTCTTTAATTTTTTTCCCATATTATAATTAAGCCTTTTTCACGCCAAGGCTAATCCGCGAAAAGGCAGTATAGGAATAGGTGGAGGAGAGGCTTACTCGCCCTGCTGTTAGCAAAAGTTTTCAGCCTCTCCTACCAAAATGTGCTTCTCCCCCTGGGTTTCTAGGAGAAGAGCATGGCCAGGCAGGCGACCAAGACCATCAACAAGATGAAGGCAAAGGCTCCTGCTACTCCAAGCGCGATGCCGATAAGGGTGAGCAAGAAAGCTAAGCCCGGGAAGAAAATGACTAGTAATAGCCCGATGATAAGCCACTTGCCCAGAGTCATCTTCTTGCCCTTGATCACCTTGATCAGGACGAACAGGAATAGCCCTAGAAGAATGAGCTCACCAACTCCCATTTGCTAATCACCTCCTTTCATAGCCGGGATAAATTCATGAGATGATGCAAGCTTGGCGAAAAGCTGCTTCAGACAGCTGGAGCAGTGGGTGGCGCGGCGGGCGGCTCCTGGGATGGGGGTTCCTTGCGCTGCTTCTTGGCCTTGTCCACGAACCACTTTCCAACGTAGTAGACCAGAAGCAGGAAGCCCATCCAGAACAGGAAGCCGGCGATCTTGCCCAGGAACTCGAAAGTGTTGCCGAGGACGTCGAATAAGTACTCCAGGCCTCCGAGGAAGATGAACAGGCTGATCCAAAAAGCAGGCCAGGAATAGCCCTTGCCCTTCTTCTTCCCGAAGAGCTTGCCGAAAGCCCAGCCGATTAAGAGAGCCAAAAGAAGGATACCGATGGCTTTGAACATGTTACCTTTCTCCTTGTTGAGATTAGATTATTTATGTGAAAGCGAAATGCAGTTCTGAAGAAAATTTCAATGGTCGATTATCTCGACGCTCTGCTTTGCCACGATGACAGTGGAATTGCATGTGCAGCAGTGCACAAGCCTGCCCTGGGGGTAGATGAGCATGTTATGGTCCTTGATGATGCACAGGGTGCCGATAGCCTTGCACAGCGGGCAGTTGAACCTGGCGTATATGTTCAACTTGTGGCTATCTTTTTTCATGGTGCTTATTTTTTGCATGGTGCTCACGATAGTTTCAGGCCTTCCTTGCCTGCGCCCTTAGTTCCTTCAGGCTCTGCCTCTTCTCCTGATCTGCCTTTTGCTGCTTGTGCTTCTGGCAGAGGAATAGCCTGATCCTATGCCTTAATTTCTCCTTGATGGAAACCTTGCACACGACTTTATCCTCCTTTTCTAAAGATCTTGGTGAAGTCCTTCAGGTAGACTATGCGAGCGGTGTCTGCATCCTCTGATGTCACCCACCATTTGCCGATCTTATCGTATCCGTGCTTCTCTAGCATTGCATCCCGCTTGGCAATGACTGCGTCCAGTTCTCCTTTGTAGTCAAGCTTGACTCCGCTCACAACTGAATCATCCAGGAGCTCTCGTGGCTGGGTGGCAAGGGTGATGCTCTTGAACTCTTTCTTTATCGGCGCAAGCTGGACGCTCATGATGATGTGGAAGGCAAACAATGTGATGAAGAGCAGCAGCGAGAATACGAGTATGAACTTTAAAAAGCGGTGGCCTGTATACTCCCCAAAGCGCTTCTCCAAATAGGCATCCCAGATCTGTGCAGCCAGGCGATTACCCAACCAGAAGATGAAGTATAATCCTCCGCTTATGCTCCCGAAAAACAGCAGCGGGTTGATCAGCCCGACTTTCTCTTCCAGGTGGATGAAGCTTATGAGCAAGATGATGCCTAAAGCCATCCAACCCAGAGCCTTCAGAAAGCTCAGAAAAATCTTCATGCAGAAATCTCCTTTCCCGTTGAAATTAGTTATTGTAGGGGCGCCTGGCAGATACGCCTATAATACGAGCCTGCTCAGCAGCTCATAAGCAGTCCATGCCCGCTTGCAGGAAGGGCAGGCGACAAAGATGCTCCATTTTTTTCCGTACTTGTCGTAGAACCCTTCTGCTCCTTCCTTGTAGCCTTTGAAATCCTTGAGATTGAAGCTGTGCTTGCAGCTGCAGGTAAATGCCTTGTTGCGCAGGCTCTTGATGATTTTAGCTACGTCCCCGCCGAAGCAAGGGTTGAGCACTGCCTCTGATGTGCTGCTGCCGTCTATGCCATTACCATTGCCATATTTGTTCATCTATTCTCCTTTTATGTGAAAAGCATGATTGGTGTTGTTATGATAGAAGCGAAAAAACAAGACAAAAGGAAAAACAAACCTTGTAGGGAGGGGGAGGCTAGGCCTGCACCAAAAGGAGGGGTTTGATATTTTTTTGAAAAAAAGCCTGCCTCCCCCATACTAGCTATTGCTAACCCTCCTTTTTTGCTAATATTCGCTAATCCTCTTCTTTTAGATGAAGAGCCTAGATGAAGAACCCTCTCTTATACCAAGGCCTGTAAGAATTGATCAGCTCATGTGCCTTGCCTAGGAATTCCTTTGTCTGTGCCTCGTCAGAGTATTCTGCGTCCTCGAGCTGGTTCATGATGATGTCAATCTCAACATCAGTTGCAGGTGATCCGCGGTCAGGGTCTTGGCTGGTCCCTCTCTTAAGTGAAAGTCCTAGCTCTGCAAAAATCTGTTCTGAATCGAACAGGGAATTCTTCTTCTCACGGCAATTTATGTAAAGGTAGCATAAGCTAATGCTGATTGCTGTGATGGCAAGGATGATATGCCAAGGCTTGTTATTGCCTAAGAGCAGGATGATGCAGCTGGCCAGAATGATCTGAACCGCAATTCCTGCCTTGAAGCCAATCGCGGAATAGGTTTTCATGAGAAGCCTCCCTCCTTTTCTCATGTTTTGAAAACCTTAGAACACAGGCCCTATGATGGCTTCTTCCTCTGAGAGATGGAGAACCTGAAAAGTGTACTTGTATTCCCGCGCTGTGAAAAGCCCGCCTTCTTCTGCGCGAAAGCCATGCGCCTGCTTAGGGTTGTCTGCGTATGAAAAGATGAAATGGCCAAGGCCAAGCCTGTCAAAGCCAAAGTACATGAGATTGATCTGGAACCCGTCAGTGAAGGTGATGACTGCTAGCACTCTTTTCTTGAGCATGAGCTTTTGGCTGATGGTAAAAACATTGACTCCTGGAATAAGCTCCATGGATTTATCCTCCTTATCTATCTGCTATAAGAAAAATAATAAGAGGAATAGCAGGGCGCGTTGCTGATTGAATCGAAATGAAATCGTCAGAAATTGCCGAGCAGTCTTGCGATTCCCATGGCAATGGCGACAAGGCCGCCCATGACGAAAGCCAGGAAGACGAGCGCCTTGTCAGCCTTGGCTACACTCTTGCTCTCAGCCCACTTGTTCAGGATGAACGGGATCTTGATGAGCACGTAGCCTATGCCGATGAATACAAGGCCTGTGATAGCGGTGATGGGTTTCATACTTTATTCTCCTCCTCTGGATTTCCCTGCTTCAGCTCGGGTGATCCCGAGAAACAAGGATGCTTCCTCGACTCTTCTGATGCATTCCTCGCAGCCTTCCTCGTAGAGGTGGTTGTCCACGATCCTCTTCTCTGCCTCTCCCAGCTTGCCGAGCAGGTAGGCGTTGATGGTCTCATCGTCGAGCTGCGCAGGGCAGATTCTTTGGTTGATCTCTTGCTCAGGCTCCAATCCAAGGCTGTGGCCTGTTGAAAGCATTGTGTCGATAAAGAATTCCCCTATGAGATCTTGGTTTCCCATAGCAAGCATTTCTCCTTTTATATGGGGATATCTATTCTGTTATGGCGGCTAGCCTATTGAAAAGGCAAGTACCTGTTGAAAACCTTAGCAAAGCTTTGACACGAGCAGTAGCAGAAAGGACAGGATGATCAGCACTGCTGGAAGCACGAACCAGAAGGCTCTTTTGCAGTGCTTCTCATCACCGGTCTTCTTGTGGAGCTCACGAAAGAAGCATCCGAGTGACACTGAACTGATGGTTAGGACCATGACGGGGAGCATGATTCCTAATGGTTTCAAGCAGTTCTCCTTTCTTTTTTCAGGTTATTCCTCTATTAGCATGCTGTCAGCATGCAGGCCTGTTCTCCTTTAAGTGCGAGATGAAATGGCAGGAGCCGAACTCAAGGTGTTGTAGCTGGGATTCCAGGGTATTGAAAAGGTTCTCGACGCCATGGTAGATGATGCTTGTGTCCTTGCACTTCTCGCAGAAAGGAGCTATAGGGCAGCCCTCCATGATAGGGATGTCTGCGAGCAGGTCTGCTGCCACTCTTAACCCGTCATTTATAGACCTCCTTTTTAACTCTGCCTCTTGGTGCGCTATGTTAGGGTTGGTGACATCAGACACTCGCTTGAATTCTTGCTCCAGGAAAATGAGCTTCTTCTTCAGTGCGATGAGCCTGTCTGGCTCTTTTGGCTTTTGCTGATCAGCAGCAGGCGTTTTTGCAGCCTCTGCTTTTCCTTGGAGGATGAGCTCGAAGCCTTGGAGGAAACTAATAGCTATCTGGATAATCTTTATTCTTTTCATATGGCTCTCCTTTCATATTACTCTCAGCTTTGCAACGAGCTGATGCTTTAACTTATGGTTTATATTGAACTGATTGATTATCAGGCTGTTATGCAGTTGTTAATGCGGGTGGAAATGGCAGAGGAGAGGAAGGGGATTGGTTCCTGCTCCTTTCTTGAGGAATCAGTTCTTCTAACCCCCCTTCACTCTTGCTATTTCAGGAGTTGAGGCTATGCTTGAGGCTATGCTCTCCTTGAACGAGACTCTTTGGCTGAGCTATTCTTCCTGAGCATTTTCCTGAGCTCCTTTTCCTGCTGCTTGGCTTCCTTCTCTCTCCTCTTCCTGATAGCCTCCTCAAGCTTCTTCCTGTTCTGCTCCCTTTTCCTCTCCCACTTCATCAGGGCTTCCCTTCGTTTCCTCAGCTCTTTTTCCTGATCGCTCTCTGCTCTCTCTTGAGGCTTCTTAGGCTCGGTATTTTCATCGGGGCTGGAGTCGTTTTGCCGCTTCATTGAGATTCTGAAAAGAAAGCCTCTTCTCTCTTTCTTCTCGCTGCCAGGATAGGTGAGCACTGGCCTCCTGTCATAGATGCTCAGCTTAGGATTAGTTAGCTCTGGGGTTGCAGGGAGAACCTGGGTGTCTTCCAGCTCTTCTTTTTTTAGCTCAGGCTCCGGGGTTGCTTCGGGTGTTGTCTCATCATTAGGGGTAGGAACTAGCGTATCCTCTTCCTTAAGAGCTTCCTCGATGTCCTTGGAGAGATTGTCATCCTCAGTAAAGGTTAAGTTAGTGATAGCGCTGGGAAGGATGGTAGGAGTTGATGGGGTTTCAGGCTCTTCTGGTGCTTTCTCTTGCACTGACTCCTCATTAGGAAGGACTTCACTAGCGAGATTACCTGCAGAGGGAGCATCATGGTTCTTGAGCATTCCATTGATGCCTGCTTTTAGGTCATCAGTGGCTTTTTGCATTTCCTTATCTAGCTCTTCATCGCTAGGCAGAATGCTCGTGATTGGAAGCGGAAGAACTGGCGGCAGTTGTATACGATTGGCAGGAGATTCAGCTTCTTGTTCATCATCTTCAGCATTAGGAGCTGGCTCTGGAATGTCAGGGATGATCCGGGTTTCTTCTTTTGCTTCTTCCTCAATATGTTCTTGTTCAGGCTGATCCTCAGTAGGCACTTCCCTAAGAGGAATAACAGCAAGAGTAGATGTAGGAAGAAGAATAGGATCCTTGGGCTGCTCAGCAGCTTGCTCTGTATGATTTCCCTGAGCTTTAGACTCATCTGCCTCTTCAAGCTCATCATCTTCATCATATACCTTAGGCAGGTTGAGCCTGGAGATGTCATTGCCAGCCCAGACATTGCCACACTTAGGGCAGACAAAGACGATTATGAAAAGATCTCTTTCCAGCTGGTTGTCATAAAGGATATTCGCGCTTATTTCCCTGTTGAAGTCCTTGAAAAGGTTGTTCCACTTGGTAAGGAATGAGTGGTCGCCGCACCTGACATCCCTTCCTAAGAAATCTTGCTTGACATAGAACTGGGTGCGAGGGCTGAGGTTCTCCTTTTTGACCTTGCTGAGCAGCAAGTGCTTGTTAAGGTCAGTTAGCTTGACTTCCTCTTCAGGCTCAATTGGCTTAGGCTTACTATCAAGCTTAGCTGCTGCCTGGCATCCATTTATGTAGTTGATCAATGATTGGCTAAGTGAGTCAAGCTCTTTCTTCTTGAACTCCAACAAGGTGCCCTTGACATCCCTCTTGGCGTCTTCTTGAAAAATGCTCAGCCGATCGTCGATGTCATCTTTGATGCATTGGAGGCTTCGGCCCATTAACTCCTTGACAGCTTCCTCTGCGCTTTCATGGGAGCTTACCTTGACGTGCTTCTTAACGTGCTTTTTCATGGAACGCCACAGGATAGTTCCGAACAGGAATCCGATAAGAAAAGGGATGACCAAGGTCCTGACTTCCTCATAGCTCCAGACCTCTTGAAAGAACCCAAGGATAGCGTTGAGTGCTACCTCGAAATCCATGGTTAAACTCCTTTCATCCTTATTGATGTGCATGATGATACTGTTTATGTTAAGAAGAATTAATAGTGAATGAAGCATAAATCATTCTATTTATCTGAAAGCCTGCCTTTGGCTGTTATATGCGGGGAAAGGCGCCTTGCACAGGCCTGCCTTAGCTTCTCGACAGCAAAGCGCCTGAAAAACAGCTTGCAATCCAGGCAAAAAGCTAATCCTCAACCACTTCAGCCACAATCACTTCTTGTTCGGGCTCCTCAGGCCGGGCAAAAGGCTTCTCCTTCCTGGTCTCAGGGAAAAGGACTTGCTCAGTGATCTGGATCTCGTTCTTGAAATCATCTTCCCTGGGGGTTTCCTTCAAAGCTCTATTGTTTCTTATCATTATGTGGTTACTCTCCTTTCTTTTCTAATAGAAATGTTATAGGCTTTAATTAGCCCTTATGTCATGGATGTCAATCTCGGCCAGGGCTGCTTCTAACTTGGCTACTTCTGCCGATCGCTTGCGCTCCTCCTCACCTTTCCATCTCTGCCCTTTCTTGCGAGCCCTGATTCTCAGGTGGGCATAATAGCTGGTCGCGTAGATGAGGAAGACAGCCAAGGCAATGAGGAATATGCCTCCTGAAGCCAGCCAAGGGCTTGCGTTGATCATGGATTTAGCCCTCCTTCTTTGCCTTTTCTTTAAGTGGCAAAAATCCTAGAGAAACCCTAGTTATCCCTCCTCTTTTCCATCGCCATCTTCCTGCTTGGGTTGTTCTGAGCAATCTTTATACACAGCCTTGTTTTTGCGTGCTATCCTAAAAAAGCAGCTTGTCAAAATCAAGACAAAAATTATGAACACCAAGCTTATACAGATGATGCTAGCAACCAGAAAGAATAATACTGGAACAGCGACCAGGAGGATAAGAGATTTCCACCACCAAGCCAGATGGATGATGCCCCAGATCTGAAAGCCAGCAAATATAGCATAGGCCAAGGCTCCCAGAACAGAAAGCCCCATTACCACCCGGGAACACCAGCGGGATATCTTATCGAGATTTTGTTCTATGTAGAAACACATATTAGATCTCCTTTCACAGGGTGATATGTGACCAGAGGCTTACTTCTTCTTCCTGAAGACCAGGGTGCAGTCGGGAAGCTTCATGTTAGGCCTGGGCCTGGAGAGGAGGAAGCCGAGCCTGGCCATGTGGCTGAAGAACTTCTGCTCGTCGATGTACATCTTGTTGATGACCGAGATCCTGGTGGCCTTGGCGGTCTTGCCCTTGTTTGAGAAGACGATCCTGTAGCCGTGGATATGAAAGGACTTGGGATTCGCGGATTCTTTTTTCATGACAGTCTCCTTTCTGTCCTTTGGATTATTTATGTGAAGAGCTAGTGCTCTTGAAACGCTAAGGCTTCTTATGCTTGCGGGAGGAGATTATCCTTGATCTGCCCGATGGAAAGCTCTCCCTGAGAGATGAGGCTGACCAGCTCAGCAGCGTTCTCGAGGTAGTTGAACTGGGCGGTCTTGATGTTGATGTCGTTCTCATCGAAGACCAGGTACTTGACCTCGATGGAGAAAAAGCCGTGCTTCTTCTCGAACTTGTTGTTGGGATCGGTGAGCTTGGCTGTCAGGAGCAAGTCATAGCGATAGTCGTATGTCTTGCCCATGTAGTTGACGAAGTGGATCATCTTGCTTTCCTTGTCGATCTCCACCTTCGGAGCGCGGTTCGGCTTGAGCATGTCGGTGAGCTGCTTGGATTTTTTGAAGTTCTCCCATAAGGAGATCATGAGACCCCAATTGAGGATCAAGAAAATGATAAGCGTAACGCTAATTCCGAAGTCTACTAACTCGGGGTTGCGAATCATACCCCTGATTACCAGAAAGTTTAAGCATAGGAGGCCGAGCCCGGAGACTAGTGAAAAGATGAAAGTCCTCCTGGGCCAGATAGCGGCGAAGTGAAGAGCCCTGGGTGAAGGGCTGAGGTCGATGGGATTCATGTTGATGCTCCTTGTTTTGTTTGGTTTTGGGTTATCTATCTTGACTCAGGCTTGCTGCTAGGCTTCCTGCTTCTTGGCTTCTTCGGGCTTTTTCTTGAAGAGAAGCTCGTAAGCCCCGAAGCCTGTGAGCCCACCGACAACAGCGCCGATGAAGAGCTTGAGGGCACTGCCGCCAGGGATGATGTAGCCTATGAGCACGCCAGCAGCAGCATAAGACATGCAGATGAGCCGCTCGTCAGAGTGGATGAGCACGAAGACTTTCTTGACGAACTTGAAGATGATGGCAAAGAACTTGGCGACCTTGACAGCTGCCCTGGGAATCCACTTGGTGAAGAGCTTGGGGAATGAAAGGATGTAAAACCTGAAGGGATTGAAACGCTTGATAAACTCCCTAGATATGTCCTGATGCTCTGCTTTTCCGAAAAAGCTTGAGCCCTCAGTCTTTTGCTGTGCAAGGATCATGAAAATTGATGTGAAGACGAAGCCAAGCGGATAGAAGACAACAAACACCGTGATTGTTAGAGAGGCAATCTTAGGAGCTGTATTGGTAATTGCACCAATAATCAAAAGGATTGCTGCAAAAAGAATCCAAATACCGATTATCATTGACAATACCATGTTGTGGCAAGCCAATAATTCCAGGAAGCGCCCGCGCCAGTTCTCCTTGTTAAATTTGAAGCTGATGATCTGCTTCCAGGCAGCCTTGACAGCGGCTTTGACCTGCTTGAAGTCGTAGGCAAGGTAGCCGAAGAGGCCGCCGAGAGCCATGCCGATGAGGCAGGCGAAAAAGGACGAGTCGCTGATGGAAAGCGCTGCGATGAGGCCGATGATGGCTCCAAAGGCGCAGGCCAGAAAGACTTTGAAAGAGGTTTTCATGATGGTCTCCTTTTTTTTTCTTCCCGTGGTTTACTAGTTGGTTACCACAAAAATGAGATAGCCGAGGCCGATAAGCACAATGACAAGAATCCAGCCCACTGCGATAAGCACCTGATAAGGGAACCACACGATATTTTTCGGGGTTGTGACCTTGGCTCCTTGCTTGGTGTGGTCAATGACGACTTCCCGGATCTTCATCAGGGCGTTGTCGTTCTCGATCTGCTCCAGCTCTGTCTTGGGCTCGCCTTTCTGCAGAATTCGGTCAGCAGTGTTCTTGGCACCTAGGATTTGTTTGTACCAAATCTCCAGGTCAGACTCTGATGTTGGGAAGAGGATAGCGGAGTTTCCTTTGGTGAGGTTATGCCTCTCAATATAATCGAGGGCATGGCTCAGGAATTCATTGGCCAGCTGGACTGTCGGCGCGTCCCCTGTGAGCTTGAGATAGGAAGTGCACCCCTTCTTCATGCTGTACCAGCGGGTGATGCACAGGACACTCAGGAAGATGAAAAGAATCACGCCTAGGGTGACCAGAACTTTTCCGAAAGATCTCATTGTGTTTCTCCTTTTTTGTTTAGGATTTATTTATGTGAAAGCAATTAAGCTTTTCTATGTGACGCAAAAGCGCCCTGCCAGTACTCTATATTTAACTGTCAAGTTGCCAGGGCGCTGAGTAGAACGGCTTGGTGTTTTCACCAAAACTTTAAATGTGATACTTGACTTCGAGGAACTCGCCGTATTTCTTGATCTGCTTGTCCAGCCACTTCTTCCAGTTTCTGCGATTAACTCCCTTGGCATTCACCTTCTTGAGATGGGGGAACTGCTTGAGCAGGTCTCGCTTGCATATGGAAGCAGCAGCAAGGAAAGCATGCGGAAGATTGGATTCAGGCATGTGAGCCATGAAAAAAACGATTTTTTCCAGGCCCTCTCCTCCTTCGGGAGAAACCAGTTTGCCAGTTGTTACTGACAGCACATCTCCCAGGTGGAACTTTTTGGTTTGATGCTTTGACATAGATCTAACTCTCCTTTTAGTAAGTATGGGTTACATCAGGATTGTGGCTCTTGAAAGCTTCCTGCTAGATCTCCCACTTGCCCTTCATCGACTCGACAAAGTTGACCAGTTCAGCCCTTACCTTCCAGGCGCTCTCAAAGATGACGTCCTCCCCTTTGTACTTGGCAGGGTAGTCAGTGTATTGGATGAGAAGCCTGCTCCTGGTCACGCCTTCTGCGTCCTTGCTCTGAGGATAAGCTTTTTTCCAGAGCTGCTTGTGCAGCCTGACATAGCCTGAGGTGACGATGTAAACCTGCTCGTTGATAGCTTCGTCAATGAAGGGTCCTTCGATGATGAGAGGCCCGTCAGAGATGAGGCTATTGATCATGAACGGCTTGTACTCGCTGCTCGGCGACATGACCTGGATGCGTTTCATGAACGAGCAGTTGATTACCATGATTCCTGCCAAAATGACAAAAGCAAATTTTTTCATGATAGTCTCCTTTCCTTTCACTAGGTGAGATAAATAAAATTATATCAAACAGGTTCTTGTGAGAACTCTGAGATTTGGGTTTTACGGTTACGTAGAAAAGCGATTATGGCTACGCTTAAGTTTCCAAGAAAGCCGTTGACAAATGGGTACAGCAGGGGAAGCAGCCCTTGGTAGTTAAGGATGTTGGAAGCTACAAGCAGTGAATAGGCTAGAGCGCTTATTGCCCATGAAAGGGGTTTTTCTCTGAGGGTTCCTTTAAGTAGTCCTTCCAGGGTAGGCCACCATGCTACAAGGAGTGAGATCTGGAGTACGATATTGGTTTGCTGGTTGTTGCGTGTGATGAACCAGTAGGTGAAGCTGATAAGTGCGAAAACCATGGTGATGATGCCGCTTTTGCCGATTGGGCCGAATTTCCTTTTGGTGAACGAGTAGGCAACAAGAAAAAACATTGCTACAGTGATGACTATGGGAAGAGTAGTCTTGAACCAGTTTCCTTTTACAACATCGTGGTAAGTGAAGGTGTTAAGAGTGAGTACTGCGAGGGCGATGAGCCAGGTGATTGGATGAGGTGTTGAGCCGCCTTGCTTGATTTGCCTGAAATAGATAAAGGGGACGGGTAAAAAGATGATGCCTGATAAGAGTCCTAATAGGTCGCTCATTGTTTTTTTTCCTTTCTTTGATGTTTGGTTTAAAGAAATAAAAAGAAGAAGTTTTGAAAATCAAAAATCCAAAATTACGTATTTCAAGAGTTTCCGGGTTTATCCGTGAAGAATTCACTTAAATAAAGGTTTTAGATGTAAGTAAAACTAAGAAGAGGTCCGATTTGTTTTCGTTTCCGAAAGCCTGATTCTGAGGTTTTCTGGGTTTTCCGGTCACAAAAAAGCTTTTGTTTAATGGGTTTTCCGCTTGGGTTTTTAGGTCCTTGGCAAAAAATTCCTGTTTTGTCTGTAAAGCTTTTGTCGGGTGTGCTATATTTCAATCCGCTGTGGGGTTGAGATATTTGTTTTGGTTTTGTTTGTATGTTTTAGGTTTGTTCTATGTTGTGTGTGTTTGTTGTGTGATATAAGTGAATATGATTTTGTGAAATGTGAATGTGAGGTTTAAGCTGTCACGCTAGCCGCTACGGCAGGCATGAGCAGTTTCTTCCATCCTTTCTCATTCTTCTCTTCCTTTACTTGTATGAGCTGCTTCTTGATGAGCGAGTCCTTTAGGGCATTGCCTTTTCTTGCGCTTAGCCCCAGTTTTGCATAGGCCTGGCTCACGCTTAGCTCTTGGCTCTTCACCAGCTCTAGGAATGCGTTCTCCTCCCCTGTGAGATTATCAACCACTACTTCGTGGAAGGTTTTAGGAGCTTCATCAATGTGGATCCTTTTTAGCTCTGAGGCAGTGGTGTTCACCCCGCTCTTGAAATAGATTTTTCTCAAGCCTTCCATCTCTTCATTGATTTTCTTCTCTTCTGTGCTATTATTTATTGCTTTCTTGAGAAGGCAGGTCCTGATGTAGGCCTTCATTCTTTGGATTACATAATCATTCTCCACATTCTCTTTCTTCAATGGGATGTATGGCACTTTGATCATGAATGGGTCATTGTACCTCTCTGCAAGCCTCACAACTGCCTGGCCTACGTCGAGCATTGAGAAATAATTCCTCTTGTCCCTTAGCTGGGTGAGGGTGCTTATCACTTCCACGTCCTGGGGCAGTATCTGCTGGAAAGCCACAATGCAGGCGCTGTTGCCTACGACTGTCTCTGACAGCTTTGAGATGTGCTGGTCAAGGCAGATAAGGCTTTCTCCGTACTCTCTCATCTCCCTGTATATCATGTCTGTGACTGTCTCCCTCATGAAGCTAGGCCTCTCCCTCAGGAAGATGTTATGGGCTTCATCAACTATGATGGCATGCTCAAACTCATCAGCTGTCATGTTAAGGTTCTTTTTCATCTTGTAGATATATGTGAGCAGGTATTCGCAGAAGAACTTCTTCTGTACTGTGTTGAGCGAGTAGAGCTCAAATACTACTCTCTTATCCATTATCTCTTCGACTGTCATCTCCTCTGTCCCTTTGGTGCAAAGGCATTTTCCATAATCTCCAAAGGTGAGCATGTGGGCGATCCTGACAGCAGTAGTGAGCCATTCAGTCTCCCTCCTGTTCATCCTGCTCTCATTCTCTTTCTCAAGAAGCCTGTCATATATCTGCCTCCAGGTAGGATAGTTTTCTGAGCCTTGGTACACCTTGAAGTCCTTGAAGGCCTGGTCAAGGGTCTCTGCCAGTATCTTGGCTGTGCCATGGCTTGCAGTGAAGCTCTCAAGGATGACGTCTGTGAGTATGCTTATCCATTCCTTTGGCGGCACTCCTTTTGGTGGCCTGTTGATGTTGACCTTGAAGCCGTTGCTTATAGTCTCATTGCCTACAGTAAAAAGCAATATGTCCTGGTCTATGAGCATAAGCGGCCTGAAGCTTTTCTTCCAGTCCATTATCAGGAACGGCTTGTTCTTGACTATGAAGTTCCTTATCAGTTGATAGGCAAGGGTGGTCTTTCCTGAGCCGCTCATGCCTGTTATGCACATATGCCTTTGCCAGTCATGCTCTCTCATGTTGAAGGAGTACAGGTCGTTGTTGGCATAGCTGATTATGCCTATAGGGTATTCCCCTTTCACCATCTCCTTTGTAGGGGGCTCCAGGAGTATCTGGTCTTTTAGCACTGCATGGCTTATGTACTTGATGTAGAGCGCGTAGATTATGTTGGCTATCTGCTTTTTCTTCTCAAGCTCCTCTGCCATGTTGTAGTTCATGAAGAGCTGGTCCATTTTCTCCCCGAGTATGGGCCTGAGCTTCCTGCTCATTTCCTCGATGGTGATTGGGTGCTGCATCATTTTGACTATTGCCTCTTTTTTTTCTTCTCAGGTCTAAAGGTCAACCATGCTTTCGAGCACGTTGAAGTTGTCTTTCTTGTCCTTGAACTCCCTTAGATGGTCCCTTAGCTCCTTTTTCAGGTTCGAGACGTCCCTCCAGGCATTGAGCTTTTCTTGTGTCTTGGCCTGCTCTAGCTCGGTTACTTTTCTCTTGAGCTCTACTACCTCTTCGGGCTTCATCTCTTCTTTCTTCTCATTCAAGAAATTGGTTATGCTGAGTATCATCTTGTCCATGTCCACAAAGATCTCGTCCCTTAACTTCTGCCTTTCATCTATCAGGACTTGGATGTCGTTTATGACTTCCTTTATTGAATCGAGCTTCTTGTTTTCCATGTCCTTGAAGATGTATTCTACTTCTAGCTTGTTGTCTTCCCTTTTCTTCTTCATTAGGACATAGCAGTCATCCAGCTCTTGTATGAATCCTTGTAGCAGGTTGGAATATTTTGCATCCATTTTGGTTAACCCCCTTAATTAGTAACTTAATCATAATCAATATTTACTTAATAGTGATAACGAAAAGTAGGCTTTTATTTATAAAGCTTTCGATTTTTTCCGGAAAAACTACGGAAAATGGCGAATTCAGGGTTTTTGAGGATTTGAAAGGAAGCGAAATTCTTCCTGCTTCTCTCAGTACTTTTTCAGCTTTAACTGTGCTTCTTTCACTAAACCCACGGATCTGCTAGCTGTGCCTGCCTGATGTGAGCCGCACAAGAGCTGGCCTATAGAGTTTGGAAATGCGTTTTTCACCGTTTTCCAGGCTGGAAAATGCAGAATAAAAAGCGCCAGCGGCAGGATTTTCATCAACCCTATAAAGGCTGCTTTGAACCTGCGATTCCTTGCGGAACCGGTTTGCTCTGGAGCATTCGAGACCGGCGCAATACCCCTATGCGACGCTGGCACTTAGCAAAAATGAAACACTTATAAGTTAAAAAAGGTTTCTGTTGAATAAATGGTAATAGCCACATACCTTGTTATTCTCTTCAGCTTTGCCTTCATAGCATTCTACCTTATCAAC
>JAFGRK010000006.1 GCA_016935175.1 Candidatus Woesearchaeota archaeon
ACCCCCGCCTCTGCAGCCAGCACTAACTCCTTAACAAAATAAATTTTGTTTGCGTCGTTAGTGCAAGTGCAGGCTGCCGCGACTTTTTCAGCCCTAAAAGAGCAACTTTTATAAAGAATCAGCATTACTCTCGCCTTGAGGTTAAGGGAGGAATAGGATGGTAAGGCCTTATGATTTCAAGCTAGTGGAAGCAGAGGTGTTGAAGCTCTGGAAAGACCTAGGTATTTACCAGAAAGCTAAGGACAAGGGCAAGGCTGGGAAGAAATTCTACTTTTTACAAGGCCCTCCTTATACTAGCGGCAAGATCCATATTGGCCAGGCCTGGAACAACTCAATCAAGGACGTTGCTTTGCGTTATCGAAGGATGAAAGGGTTTGATGTCTGGGACAGGGCTGGCTATGACATGCATGGATTGCCTGTTGAGAGGAAAGTCATGGCTTTGCACAAGATAAAGTTCAAGCCTGACATTGAGAAGTTCGGGGTGGAGAAGTTTGTCAATGAATGCTACAGGTTCTCAACTGAGACTGCAGCAGCCATGAGCCAAGACCTGATAAGGCTGGGAATATGGATGGACTTTGATGACCCTTACATGTCTGTGAAGAACGAGTTCATAGAGGGAGAATGGCTTCTCATCAAGAAGGCCCAGGAGCAGGGAAGGCTTTACGAGGGAGAAAAGACCTTGACCTGGTGCCCTAACTGCGCTACTGCCATGGCCAAGCATGAGTGCGACTACAAGGAAGTCGAGGATAATTCTGTTTTCATGAAGTTCAAGGTCAAGGCAAAGGATGATGAGTACCTGATAATCTGGACTACTACTCCCTGGACTATAATGTTCAACCTGGCGATAATGGTTAATCCTGAGCTTGACTATGTTAAAGCACAGGTGGGAAATGAGAAGTGGATAGTGTCAAAAGACCTGGTCGGGATATTCATCGGTGGAGTGGCTGACAAGGCTTTCCAAATGATTGAGGAGTTCAAGGGAGCCAAGCTTGAAGGCTTGGAGTACGAGCACATATGGAACGATGAGCTGCCTTTCTATAAGGAGCTCAAGAAAAAATATCCTAAGGTGCACACAGTAGTATTGTCATCAGAATACGTCGACACCGGCTCAGGGACAGGGCTGGTGCACTGCGCTCCTGGCTGCGGGCCAGAGGATTATGAGGTTGGCTACAGGAACAACATCCCGCCTTTTAATTTCCTTGATGAGCAAGGAGTATTCCCTAAGGAAGCAGGCAGGTTTGCTGGCTTTGTGGCAAGAAAGGATGATGACAAGTTCACTGAGGCTTTCAAGAAGGACGGATGCCTCATTGCAATAACCAAGGTCAAGCACGACTATCCTCATTGCGAGAGATGCTCATCTGCTGTTGTGTTCAGGAAGACTAAGCAATGGTTCTTCAAGGTAGAGGATTTGAAAGAGGAGATGATAAAGGCTAACCAGGAGACTTACTGGGTGCCTAAGTCTGGGCAGAACGCTTTCCACTCCTGGCTTGACAACCTGCGAGACAACAGCATTACCAAGCAAAGGTTCTGGGGCACTCCTGTGCCTATCTGGCATTGCGAGAAATGCACAGCTTATGATGTGATAGGGAGCATTGCAGAGCTTGAGGAAAAAGCAGGCAAGGAAAAAGTCCCTGCTAACCTTCACAAGCCATGGATTGACAATGTTACCTGGAAGTGCAAGTGTGGAGGGGTGATGAGAAGGACCCCCGACATACTTGACGTATGGATTGATGCAGGCACTACTAGCTGGAATTGCCTTTACTATCCTTCAAGAACTGACTTGTTTGATAAATATTTCCCAGCAGACTTCATACTTGAGGGAAAAGACCAGATAAGGGGCTGGTTTAACCTTTTGATGGTGGCTAGCATGATAGCCTTCAAGAAGCCCTGCTTCAAGGCTTGCTATATGCACGGCATGATAACTGACATCGAGGGCAAGAAGATGAGCAAGAGCCTTGGAAATGTCATCTCCCCTGATGAGATCGTGAGCAAGTACGGAGCAGACACCCTTAGGTATTATATGTGTGAGACCAAGCCTGGGCTTGACATAAACTTTTCATGGGAAGAGGCCAAGATAAAGTTCAAGAACCTGCAAGTATTATGGAATATTCACAATTATTTATTGGACTTGACAAGGACTTTTGGCTTGAAGCCAGCAAAGGTTGAGCCTGCTAAGCTTGGAATCGAGGAGAAGTACATGCTTTCAAGAGTGAATTCTACCATGCGAGAGGTTGAGAAGCTGCACGAGGCTTACATGCTAAGCGAGATCACACCCATGCTAGAATCATTGTACCTTGACCTGTCAAGAGAATACATCCAGTTTGTCAGGGACAAGGAAGACAAGCAGCTAGTTGTGGATACAATATTTGAGTCAATTATTAATTTGCTAAAGATAATGGCTCCAAGCCTGCCATTCATCACAGAGTCAATGTACCAGGCTCTTAAGCAGGAGTATGGCTTGGAAGAAGAGTCAGTTCACCTTTATGACTGGCCTACTTATGACGAGAAACTGATTCAGCCTTCAACAGAGCAGGAAGTGAAGCTGGCAAAAGAAGTGATAACCATAATCCTTTCCAAGAGGGAAGAGGCAGGCATAGGAGTGAGATGGCCTCTTGCCAGGGCAGAAGTGGTTGTTGAGAACCCTAATGTTCTGAAGAAAGTCGAGCAATTAGTTATTAAGCAGACTAATATCAAGAAGCTTCTGATAAAGAAAGGAGAGATGAAAGTAGTGCTTGATACGACGCTAACACCCAGCCTAGAGCAAGAAGGGTTTGCAAGGGAGATAACCAGAAGGGTGCAGGCTTTGAGAAAGAAGGCTGGGCTCAAGAAGAATGATAAAGTGAAGCTGGTGGTTGAGAGCGAATATGAGCTAGCACAGAAATACCTTGATGAGCTAAAGGAGAAAGTAGGCGCAGAAAGCCTTGAGTACACCAGCAAGATAGAGATAATACAGGCGCAGCACGAGAGCGACGCAATAATCAAGGACAAGAAGTTCAGGTTTATCCTTTGCTGAATAAAAACCAGGGGTGGAAAATATGGCAGGTGAAAAAGCAGGCAGAGCTGAACAAGCTGAGGCTAATGCCCAGAAAGGCAAGCAATCATTCCTAGATGATGTGGTAGATTCATTGTCAGCAGCAGGCTGGGGTAAAGTCAAGCAGAAGCATGCCCTGCGCTACAGCCCAAAAGGCAAAGGCATCAAGATTAACGCTTATGAGATTAACAGGAAAGTCAGGGCTCTCGTCAAAGAGCCAATAGCAGTAGTGCTTGAGGACAAGCCAAACCACATGAGGACAGTTTACACCTTCCTTCCTGGTGTTTCAGGAGTTGTGAATGAGGTTGCTCAGAGGAACAACTACCCAGCAAGGGTGATAGAGTACTTGCCGAACAAGAGATAAGGCTCTGCTTGTATAGAACCCAAAACCCATAAATTTATATATTACTTCTTACGAAAATAGGCACTATGATAATTAAGCAAATAAAATCCAAGTGCAAGAGATGCGGAAGGGAAGCCAGCTCCAACGAATTCACCCTGGACCCTGTCTATAAGATGATGGTGTGCCCTGAGTGCGTCAAGGAAAGGAAGCAGGCGCAGTTCACCATTGCTAAGCAGAAAGCCAAGGCAGAGGCTCTGGTGGAGCCTGAGCAGCCTAAGCCCAAGAAGGAGAAGCCTGCTGGCTGGGACATAGAGGATGTTGAGGCAGAGATGGCCTACAAGAAGAAGCTGGCCCAGCAGACCAAGGTGGAAGCTGTTGGCGGGGGCAAGCTCAAATACACCTGCCCTAAGTGCAAGTACGAGTTCGTGGCCAAGGATGGCAAGAAGCCCTTGAGATGCGGCTACTGCGGCAACCCGTTTTAGGCTTGGAATAATAATCCTGGAAAAGGAAAAAAAAAGGCTTTTGATAGCCTTGAGGGAGAGGAATGCTTTACATACACCAATTAAAGGACTTGACGCAGAAGTCTGCGGATATTGAGAGCATATTCATCCTCAGGGAGCTAAAGCAAAAAACCCCGTTGCCCTTGACAGAGCTCAAGATAATGAACTATTTCTCATTGTTCTTTGTGTCAGAGAGCGAGAAGAACAGCATGAGCAGGGCTTACTCACTAATAGACCCTGCTGTGCAGGACTTAATCCACCTTGCCAAGATGCAAGACCCTGACTTTGAGCCTATCAACCTGAAAAGGGCAGTGGACATGCTCAGGGAGATACCCCAACCATTGATAAACAACCTTAACTACGCAAAGGAAGTAGGGGCTTGGCAGGAAGGCATGAGCAAGGACTTTGCCCCGCTGCTTAATTCAATACCTCACCTGGGCTCGCAGCAGGAAAGGATTAGCTGCAATGACAAGCTCAACGCCATATTTGAGAAATTGCTAAGGACCAAGGACATGGCATTTAATTACCGCGACATAATCAATGAAGCCCAGACAGCCAGGATAACCAACCTTAACGAGAGCTTATCCAAGGGCTTCCTCTTCAGGACTTTCCTTGAGGAAGAGATAAAGAAGCATGACTTCAGCATCATAAGGAACCGCATAGCCCCTGGCAAGCTGGAAGCAGTTGAGAGGATAAACGCCAGGGTAGGTGAGATAAAGAAAGGAGTAGAAGCTGCCTATGAAGTGAACAGGCGCATGATAGTCTGGGCATTGAACATCTACGCCTACATCAGATGGATGACCACGCCAGGGCAGAAGTGAGATTCTATAATTTTTTTTGCAAAACCGCAACATTTATAAATTTCTTTGCGCTTAAATCTTTTAATCATTGTTAGTTAAAGATTAGGGGATAAAGTTTAAAGGGTTTCGGGGGAGACTTGAGTGAAGAAGACCATTAGCATTGATACTCCTTTGGCTGAGATTACGCTTCGCAAGTATGAGAAGCCTAAGAACCTTTCTAAGAGGGAATTAGTGAGAAAGCTCTGCTTAAGCCTGGGATTGCTCCAGCCAGGGGATTCCCGTGATGTGGTTGTGGATGTGCTCCAGGTCATGCTGGAGGCAGATGAAGAGCTGAGCAGCAGCAAGGTTGAGAAGCTCACCATTGCCAACAGGGAGAAGCACAAGCTCAAGATTCTTGGAGTCGCCCCTTCCAATGTGAGAAGACAGCTGCTCAGGCTAAGGGACTTGTTCATTGTTGAGAAAGTCAAGAATAATTATCGCATCAAGGAGAACAGCACCCTCCTAAGCTTGTTCGAGGAGAACATTGAAGCCTACTACATGAACAGCATCATCATCAGGGTCAAGGAATATCTTAAAGAGGCAGATAAGGTGTTTTCTTAAGGCAGAGTTTTTAGTTCAGCCAGTCCGGCGCTTGAGGACCACTGAGTTTACTAGTCCAGCTACTTTTTCTAGAAAAAAAAAGGAGAAAATAATGAAAACAAAAACAATCTGGCCTGCGGCGCCGACGACTATCTAAACTGCAAGCCTATCTAAACCTCTAGACTATAGAATCACCGAACAGCTTATCAGTGTCTATCAAAGGCTCTTTTTGCGCCCACTTGGCAAGGTAAGTAATAGGGATGTTGATGCTCATAATCGGCCCGTAAAGCGGTCCCTTGGCTGGGTAGCCGTTTATCTTGAAGCCTTTTGCTGTGGGGCTAGGGTACTGCCTTTCTATTCCGTACTGGTTTGAGTCCTGGAAGCAGAAGCACTGGATATGGTGCACATCTGTGCTAGAGGTCTCCCCTCCGAAGTGTGTATGGCCTGACCTATTTATTGAGAACTTATCCTCTGAGTGTGAGGAAGGCCTTCCCATCTGGCCGTAAGTCCTCCTCACCACTCTCATAGGGTCCTTGTACTTGGATGAGCCGTGCTTGTGAACATTTGACTCTGCATACAAGTAGCCATCCTTCACCCCAAACTCTCCTTCGTAGAAGCCTATTTTTCCCATGATTGGGCAGCTTATTATATCGTCATCGTGCACTCCTAGCATTAGCATGAGGTATTGTGCTATCTGCTTCTCAGGGTTCATCAACCCTTCAAAGGTGTGCATGGTATGGTTTCCTGGTATCATCAAGTACCTTGGGCCTACAAGCCCTGCCTCATCAGAATTCTCTATGACTCTCCTTACTAGGTCCAATGGCAGCTCGCGCACATATGCTTCCAGCTGCTTCTCTGGCATGAATATTCCTGCCCTGTACTCATTGAGCTTCATCATCTTGATTATCTGGCCAGGGTCTCTCTGCCCTCGCAAGGCTTTTTCCAGCTGCGCAGGACCCAAATGCTCTGGGTGGGCTTCTGCTTCTGTATCATAGTTCTTTTCCTGCAAGGCATCCCCTAAGTGGTTGATCCTCACTATTGGCAATTCGTTCTTGTCCACGAACCTGTATGCCATTCTCATGGCAGGCACCACATCATTCTTGGTCTCTATCAAGGTCATGAAGCTTGAGCCGTAGTGCTCGTCAGATATGTTCATCTCATAGAACATCTCAGGAGTATAATCCTCAAAGTCAATCTTAGGGTTGGTCAGGAAGCCTCCTTGCAATAAATGGGTCTTTTCTATGCCGTTCACGTATTGCACAATGACCGCCCCTGTTGAGAAGTCTGGCTGGCTTGCCAGGTGGGTCAATGGGTCTTTTGCCAATACGCTGTGCTTGAGCTTCTGCTCCAAGTCTACCCTATCAAGGCAGGTCGGCAATTGTACCAGCGTGGCTGTCCTTTCCCCTTCTGGGCTCATGTAGGGCAAAAGGTTTTGCGTGAAGGTTGTGCTGAGGCCTCCTTGAACTATGAGGTCTTCGAGCTTCTTGCCGCTGGCAAGCTGCCTTCTCTCAGATGCGAGCAATGAGCTCATCAAGTTGTCAGATGGCGCGTTGCTGTTCTTGCTGCTGAGGTATTTGACTTTCACTTTCCTGTCGCCAACCTTGAAATGAGCTTCGCCTGCTGGTATAACTGTGGAATTAGGAATAGTGGATTCTATATAATTGACCAGGAAGCCGAGCACTCTTTGCTCTACTTTCTTGACTTCGTTCTTGTCAAGGTTGCTCATGGTAGTCTTGGCCAGCTCCCTTTGCACATCCAGAATCTCATGGTTGATCCTGTACTCAGCCTCATCGTCCTTTTTTTTCCTGGCTTTTTTTCTTTCATTGCGAAGGGCCCTTATCCCGTGCTGCAGTTTCGCCCTTTCCTGGAAGGTCATGTACTTGACCAATTGGCCTGTGTGCTGCCTCACCAGGTTCTCCTCTACTTCCCCGAAGATGACGTATACAGGGCCACTGTATAGCGGCCTCTCACCCTTATCCTTGAACAGCCCTGTGAGCAGCGACCTGCTCAGCTCTAGCCTCTCTTCCAGGTCCATGAATAATGAGCCATTGGCTTTTTTTGGCTGCTCTGTTATCCTTGCCCTGTCTACTGCGTACTTGGAGAACCTCATTGAGTCCATGTAGAAAGTGTTTCCTGTGATTATCAGCGCATCCGCATCCTGCCCTTCACAGTACTTTAGGAAGTTCTGGAAGAGCGTCTTGTCTGTCTTGGCCCCTGCGTATAAGGTGTTTGCGAATGCTAGCTTGTAGTCTTTTCCAGCCACATCTATCTTCATTGGCTTTTTTGAGGTAGTCCTCAAGAACTCATATTCTGAGGCTAATATCCTGTCTTCAAGCTTGTTAGATATATCATAATATACTGCCTTGCCTTTCTTGTGCGATTCTATAGGAGCTCCTTCTTCTTTAAGCTCGCTTAGGTAATTCCTAACAGACTGGCCGCTAATGTCCAGCTTGCCAGCAATGTCCTTGACTTGCATAGGTTTCTTAGCAGAAATCAGAACCTTAATGATATTCTCTTTAGCACCCATCCCGATTCTTAACTTTTATTAGTTGTTTATAAACATTTGTTTCAGATAATATATAGTTTGCAAGCAATATTTTTTTTCATTACCCGGTTATGACTAATCGCGAAAAAATTTCGGTTTTTGCCTCTCCTCTCAAGTGGGTAATATAGAAAAGCTTTTATACTTGCTTCAAAATAAGCAAGCAACGGGTTATGGGATTAGAAGAAAAAACAAAGGAGCAATTTCTAAAGCCAGGGATAGTCAAGGAAATACAAGGCGTCACCATACCTGCTTTTCCCGACCATAGTTCAGAGATAAAGGAATACAGGAAAGAAGCCAAGAAAGAAAATCTGCAGCTGCCATTTGTCAACCAGGACAAGGCACTTCTGCAGCTGGCAAGGACGCTTTCCACCAGCTATCCCTACGCAGTCCTCATAGGAGAGAGCGGCATAGGCAAGTCAATGGTGCTTGATTACGTAGTCAAGGTGCTCACAGGCAAGGTAAGCCTGGATGAAGTTGAAAAAGTAATTCCAGAGGCAGCGCCCCTTCTTAAGAAAGTAAAGGAGAACACCAGCAGGTTTGAGCACAGAAAATACCTTTCAGTGCCTAACCTGCAAGACCCATTCAATGTGAACACCATAGCCTATACAGAGCCAGAGGAGCTAGAGGAGGATATCAACACTGCGCTGAGCTTCTGCAATGAAGTAGGCAACATGCTAAAGCATTACACCAGGTTCAACCAAGATGATATCAGGGTAGTGATGAAAGAAGAGGACTTCAGGAAGGCCATCAGGTCAAAAATCCACTCCACCTACATAGACATACTGGAGCAGCTCTACAAGAACATGAAGCTGGAGAAGAAAAAGGACTCCATGGAAAGCGAGCCAGTAGCCTTGCTATACTTTGAGATGCCAGAGAAGCTTTTTGGGGACAGGAAAAAAATCAAGACCAGGGTAGAAATCATAGGCGAGGAAAGGGCTAGGAAAGGAAAGGCAAAGACTGCCAGCCAGAAAAGGCTGAGGCAAGAGTACGGGCTGGTGATGTACAAGAAAGAGATAATGCAGGAAGCAAGCGACATGATGATAGAGCTGCTCTACAAGGTAAGCACCACAGACATACATCATAAGCCCAAGAATGAGAAGGAAAGGATTGTAAAGGAAGAGCTAGAGGATTACATGGAAAATGTCGCAGGCCCGATATATAGCCAATGCATAAAAGGCAAGATAAGGAACCAGCAGCTTTTGCTGGCCAAGCTCCTGCCCAAGGTAAGGTCTTATCATGGAGAAAGAAGGATAAGCGGCAACACCATAGGGGAGATCATAGACGCACTTGATGACTTCAAGAAAGAGTACACAAGCGTAGCCAGGCACGAGCAGCTGAAATCATGGATGGAATCAGTTGTTGACTACTTCAAGAGCGAAAGGAAAGTAATAGAGGACAACCTCGTGGAGATGCTCAAGTTCGATGAGAGGGAGAATGTTAGGCTAAGGTCAGAGCTAAGGAAGAAAAGGCAGGAAGAGGCATTGAAAAGGCTTGCAGACAAGCTGCTAGGCAAAGATGAAAAAAAGCAAAAGCCAACCCCCGAGCCCAAGCCAAAGGAAAACCCATTGGAAAGAAGGTACTGGTCAGACTTCAAGGTGCCCCATGGCAATGCCAGGATAGATGTGGGTAGGGTATTGACAGTTTTTGAGCAAGGCTATGAGTTCCCCACAAGAAAAGGTGTGACGTGGACCAAGCTGGGAGACTTTGATGCCGAGACCCTGTTCGGCCAATTCAACACAATAGAGGATGACGATGATATTAATGATGACGCAAGGATCCCACCCCACCACACCATCATGAGATTAGGCCCCTTCTTCAAGAGCGGGTTGGTGATATTCAATGACTCATTCAAGAAGTTCATAAAGGCCATAACCTCTGACTACACAGATAACCAAGGAATGAAAGAGCAGTTCCTGGAATACCTGCAGACAGGGGTGCTCACAGTAATCAACGGCGACATAAGCTACAGGTTTGACGCCCCCAAGATAATAATAGGCTGCGACAACGAAGACCCTTTCGAGATAACAGACGGCACAATATTCGTGAGGGACGAGGTAGGCTTCAGGGGAAGAATAAAGAGCATCAGCGTGCCAGACCTCGCAACCAATAACAAGGAAGCAAGGAAAGGAAGCATAAGGGTGCTTTACGAAGCATTGGAGAAATATGTGAAGAATTCCATTGGCACAGGAAAGCCAGGAGATGCAATAACTGTCACAGACCAAGCAGCAAGCATGCTGTTGCAGAGAACCATGATGTCAGAAAGGCTCCTAAGCCTGGAATACCGCCAGTTCTCAACCAAAATAGAGGAGCTGTGCGCCTATGCCATGAGCAAGGGAGTGAAAGCCATAACCCCTGAGCTGCTGAGAGAGCACATAAAAGACCAGATACCCCCTTACTTCTTCTACTATGTTGATAGGGAGCAGGAGTTCGACGGCTACTTCAGCCTGCCTAAGAGCCAGCCAGGCCATGTGCATGGCTTATCAGTTTTCCATAATGCGCCTGCAGAGATCGGCAAGATAAAGTCATATTTCAAGCCAGGAATAGAGGACAACAACCATAACACCAAGCACTTTGAGCTGATAGACATAGAAAGCCAGATGACTGATGAGACTGCCATTAAAGGCTATGAGCTGGCAAAAGACCTTGTGACAAAGATAATTGCAGGAGCCCAAGGAAAGGGCAAGCTAGTACTCGCAGGGCGTGACTGGCAGATAAAGACTCATTTTGACGGCAATTACGAGGGAATAGGCGGGCCATCTGCATCACTGGCAATAGCCATGAGCATGGTGTCAGCGCTTGCGGACGAGCCAGTATACAGGAACAGGTTCGTTACAGGCACAATAGAGCCATCCAGCTTCAAGGTAGGGGAGATAGGAGGCACTTACTACAAAGGGCTCATACCCATGAGGATAAAGGAGCTGCTGGATACAAAGGGTGAGGACGAGGATGCTTATTTCCTGTTCCCAGCCACTAACATGAAAGACCTTACACGAGACGTAATATTTGACCCTTTTGGCCTGGAGCAGAAAGTTGTGTGCCTGCCCATAACCACATTCCAGCAAGCCTATCACTTATTGACCTGCGGGCCTAGGATAAGCATTGATGACTTCAAGAACGCCCAGAAAAAAGGTGAAGAAAAGCTAGAGCAGACCCTCCAGAAGATTTATGAGAAGTTCAATGGGTGCAAAGACTGAGCCGCAGGGATAAAAGTTTTAAACTGCTAAGTAATTCTTTGAGATATGGTGTACGAGCCCCAGGAAGACTCATACTTGCTCTTGAAGCATGTGAAAGAGCTAGCTTTCGGCAAAGTAATAGATGTAGGCACAGGCTCAGGCATACAGGCAGAAGGGGCAGCCATGAGCCCTAATGTAAATCAGGTATATGCTGTTGATATTGACGAGAAAGCCATCTCTGAGCTAAAGAAAAAAGAGTTCTGCCAGGGGGAAAACTGCAAGGTGACTCCCCTGCACTCAGACTTGTTTGCTAATGTGAGCGGCAAGTTTGACACTATAATATTCAACCCGCCTTACCTCCCTTTTGAAGATGATGACAAGGACACCTCTCTTGACGGGGGAGAGCAAGGCCATGAGCTAATAGAAGAGTTCCTGAACCAGGCAAAAAAGCACCTTACGCCAGGAGGGCTCATCCTGATGGTGTTTTCCAGCAGGACAGGCAAGGAAGAGGTTGACAAGGCCATCAAGAAGCAAGGGTACAAGCACGAGCTATTAGAGCAGAAAAGCCTGGCATTCTTTGAGGAATTGTACGCCTACCGGATAACTATCGCATGATCCATGTGTAAGCAAAGCCAATGGCTGCCAAGTATCCCCCTATCTTCAAGGCTTCAACCACTCCAGCCCTTGCCACATCAGCAGCTTTCTTTGCAGCGTTGTAATGGCCATGGTGCTTGTTCAGCGCAAAAACCATTTCGCTTCCAGGAGCAAGATCTGCTTCCACAAAGTCCTTGCCATAATAATAGCTGGTAACACTGTCAAGAAATCCGACTTTCTTCTCAAGGCCATCATCCATGAGGCTCACCTCTATGATGGCTATGATGAAGCAAGTATAAAAACATTGCCATTATGGCAAGATTTAAAACAATAAGCAAAAACCTTGATATAATGGAAGCTTATGCCAGAGGAAAGAGGGGAGTGATATACAAGCACGGGAAGGTATGCATCAAGGAGAAGAACCCTAAAAGCGCAGTCGACACCCTTGGGAATGAGACTGCTTACCTGGAAATGATGAACAAGAAAGGCATAGGGCCTAAGATGATAAGGTATTCTGGGGGTAAGCTTTACCGGGAATTTGTTGAAGGCATAAGGATAAAAGACTTCTTTGAGCAGGAAAATGACAAGAGGATGATTGTCAGCGTGATCAAGCAGGTGCTTAGGCAGTGCAGGGAGATGGACAAGCTCAAGATCAACAAGAAAGAGCTTACTAACCCTTACAAGGACATAATAATCACCCCTGATAACACTGCTGTGATGATAGACTTTGAGAGGTGCAGGAGAAGCAGCAAGCCCAAGAACGTGACACAGTTCCTCCAATATATTAGCAGGAACAAGAAAGAGCTTGAGAAGAAAGGAATAATTATAGGCAAAGACGCAGTAATGAAGTTAGGAAAGGAGTACAAGGAGAAATCAACTGACAAGAACTTTGATAGGATCATCAAGCTAGTCAAATAAGGCCCGCCGCCTAGGCGCACAAAAAATATTTAAATGAGAAGGAGAACAGAAGCATTAAAGGTTTTCCAAGATGAGACCGATACACATAATTTATTTGATTGGTGGAATTGCAATCCTTTGTCTTATTATAATGCAATTTGGCGTATTAAGCCCCGGCATAGGCTCATATCCGCCAGACAGATGTTCATTCAAAGATGAAAAGGAGGAACACGGAATCACCTGCTCAACGCAAAATTACATACTACAGGGCAAAGAAGACTCTACTGCAATCATGGAACTTAAGAATGATTTTGGAGCAGATATATACGTCTTTAGTGGAAAAGCTAACATACGAGGCCTAGAGGAGTCATCTGGATCATGCGAGCTGGTTTTTGATGCGAATAATAACTTCATAATTGATGACGATGACAATACCATTCTTAATGAGCCCATCAGATGGCCTAAAGGTGAATGGAGAACTCTAATTGTGGGCTGCGCCATGGATGAGAATACGAAGTCAGAGATTGCTGACAATAGATTATTTCTTAATGTAAGCCTAATGTATTATCCTAATGGCAGCACAGTAAATTCATCAGGAGAGATAAGAGGATTGATTTTCTCAAGAGTTGGTGGTAAGGTATATTCTTTAGGATATTCTAAAAATTGCGAAGAGCAACAAATACAATTCTGGCACGACATCTGCCTTTTAAGGTTAAAAGACAAAACACAAAACACGTGTAATGCGATTGTGGATGAAGGATTTAGGTCAGGATGCCTTGAACAGATTGCACAATCATAAAACATATAAAGCTTTTTAACTGAATTTCCAATTAGGCAATATTTGCGCGGCATTAATATGGCTATCAACCCAAAAGTCTTCAAGGCATATGATGTGAGAGGAGTGTATCCTTCTGATATCAACGAGGAAGTGGCTAGCGCTACTGCCAAGGCTTTGGCTTTCCATCTCCAGTCAAAGGAGATAGCAGTCGGCAGGGATGCTCGGGCTTCTTCTCCTTCGCTCTTCAGCGCCATCACCAAGGCACTGGTAGAGGTAGGCGTTAAAGTCATTGACATCGGGCTTTGCCCTACTCCGCTATTGCACTACACTGTTGCCAAGAAAGGGTTTGCTGGCGGAATAATGATTAGCGCCTCTCACAATCCTCCTGAGTACAATGCTTTCAAGCTGGTAAAGAAGCCTTGCTTCCAGCTCTCAAGCCCAGGGGACATGGACTTCATCAAAAAATTAGCCCTTAACCCTGAAGTCACGTCAAAGATTGGGGACACGAAGGGAGCTGTTGAGAAGCTTGATATACTGACAGAGTACGTGGCTGAGCTCTCAGAGCATTTCTCAGGCATGAAGCCATTGACAGTGGTGGTTGACTATGGCAATGGCATGGGAAGCATAACTGCCAAGCCAGTGATGGAGAAGCTAGGTATCAAGGTGATCCCATTGTTTGAAGAGATAAACATCATCAACCCCACGCACCATGCTAATCCTGCAGAGGAAAAGAACCTTGAGGAGTTAAAGAAAGCTGTTGTGGAAAGAAAAGCAGACTTAGGGATTGCTTTTGACGGGGATGCAGACAGGGCTTTCATCATTGATGACAAAGGAAAGACTGTTTATCCTGACATAATGATGGCATTGCTAGTGCCTTCCCAGCTGAAAGGCAGGAGCGATAAGAGAGTGTACTATGACCTTAGGTCTAGCAAGATACTTCCTGATGTGATAAAAGAGAACCATGGAGAAGCTATTATGATGCGAGTAGGCAACCCTTTCACCAAGGAAAAATTATTGACTGACGGAGGAGTGTTCGGCGGAGAGCTTGCAGGCCATATCATGTTCCAGGACCATTACTGCGTTGATGACGGCCTTTACGCAGCGCTAAAAGTAATGGATGCAGTGGCTGAGAGCAGCAAAAAACTCTCTGAGCTAGTAAAGCCCTTGCACAAGTACTATCACACTCCTGAGATCAACACCCAAGTTGCTAATCCTGATGAAGTAATAAATAAAGTCAAGGAAGCTTTCAAGGATGGAGAGCTGAATGAGCTTGACGGGATACTAATAAATTACCCTGGCTGGTGGTTTTCCTTAAGGAAAAGCAACACAGAGCCAGTGGTGAGATTAAGGCTTGAGGCAGACACTTCTGAGAAGATGCACGAGATGAGAGATAAGATACTAGCGATGCTGAAGTGAGCATTGTTTTTCTGGAAAGTTTTATATACTCCCAATCCAAAAAGCTCTTCACAGTGGACGACCCATTTAAGAAGTACTTTGCTGTGAAAAAAGAGGGGGTTTATTGCGTACAGAGCGTCTTTAGGCCGGAATTAGCTTTCAAGGAAAAGAAATTCTCATTGTACGCTACCATGAGGAGCGGCGAGCAAGCCATCTACAGCCTAAAGGATGTGGTGCTCTTTGAAGGCAAGTTCTCAGAAGGCGCAAGGAATAATTTCCTAGGGCTAATCGGTGAGAGAGTGCTTTCTGTCACCATGGAAAAGCTCATCGAGGAGTCTATTGACGGGATTGCAGAGAAAGAGCCAGGCGCCCAGCTCATCGGCGGAGTAGTGAGGGAGAGCGAGAAAAGGGAAGGCAAGGAGTTCGTGGCAACATATAACTCCCATTACCTGCTTAAGCACAAGGGCAAGAGCAATTTTGTAGTGCTGAAAAAGACTGAGTCTAACAGGCCCGGCACCTGGTACCAGCAGGAGAAGTCTGGCTTGCAGGCGAGCGAGATTGACGGCTTAGGCTACCTGCACCACAATGACAAGAAATATCTTCTCATAGGCGAATCCAAGATGATAAATAACTGGTGGAACATGGACTACGATGAGTTCTACTCCACGCTCAAGGACAGGATTATCATCCCGTTCAAGGCATTGTTCCCGCCTCACGAGCTGATTTTCTTCTTCTTAGGCAAGGAAAGCACAATCTTTGATAACGGAGGGTGCAAGAAGCTCAAGAACAAGTCATGCCAGCTTGCAGAGCTGCTGGATGACAACGGCATCAAGACCATATTTGCGCCTTTGCCAGCCATGCCTCGCTCACTAGAGGACTATGCCCAGGACATGTACGAAGCCCTGCCATTGACCAGGGAGATGCTCAAGATAATCGAGAGGATGATATGAGCAGCCTAAAAAAAGAAAATATAAAAAAATCTAGATTGATTTTACTGCATCTTCTAAAGTGATATCCTTATCCACCTGAATTTGATATTTTCTGATGAACTCGTCAAGGAATCTTGGCAGGTTGGTGTCAATACCTTTAATCAGTCTACCATCTTTGTTTATAAATTGCTTTTTCATCTCATATGTAAATTCTCTTAAAGGCGTATTCCAAGAATCATCATCTGCCTGAATAAAGAATAAGCCATAATGGTATCCATCCTTAAGCTTACGGTAAAGGTCCAATATATACTCCTTTCTGGCTGTTTTCTCAAATTCCAAATAGTCCATTTTACTCCTCCAAAATCCTCAAGAAACCCTTGAGGTGATTTACTATCCATCTCACCTCTCAAAGAGAATAATCATCTTGGGTTTAAAAATTTTTCCTAACCGGTAGTTCTTAGAGAAAATGCATAAGCTATTAAATACAACATGATTTCTCCTGCAGCATTACAATCGATATCAGGAGGATGATATTATGGCAAAGCCAAAAGGCAAGACATGCCAACCGCCAAAAGGGGATATATACCAATCAAGCGAGTTCAACCACATAAAGAGCAGCCTTGGCGCACTAAAAAAGGAGATGTTCTCCAACATGCCAGCGATAAGGGAAGAAGTTGAGGAGATCATAACTCTCAAGGACAGGAACACAGCCAGGATTGAGCAGACCCTTGACACCCTTCTGGATTACATGATGATGGATATCGGGGAGCGCGAGTTCAACATGCTCAACGAGTACTACAAGGAAATTGACAAGGAAGGCTATGATTTCTACAGGAAGCTCTACAATGAGGTCAAAGGCGAGGATTAAGCTCCTATAGGTTAACCTGCCTTCTTTTCCTGAAAGTATGAAATGCTACTGAGAAGCTGATGATAGTCAATGCCAGTATCATAATAACCACTGGGTGCGTAACTATTTGCTTAATTATATTCCAAGTCCTCTTAACATAATAAGCGATTTCATGGTACCATTGCGCACCTAAGATGCCAGAGCCTATGCCAGCAACTGTAGTGTCACCCCCGCCTAAATCTCCTGTTGGAAAGACCTCATTAAAGTTACGCACATCATCAGGAGGGATAGAGTAATAATCAAAACTGCTGTAACTCAATTGTATCAATCCGCCAATCCTCTCGCCCTCTTGGGGGATGATGCCATCCTGGGCCATATTTTTTCTAAGATAGAAGTTCTCTCTTGGCATGCAAGAATTATCTGAGGTATCATCAAGCTCAATCTCCAAGGCGTACCTGTCTGAAACTAGAATAGTCCTTGTCTCAGGCTGGCCGCCAGTATGGGTGATAAACTCCTCCTCATGCTCAGGCACAAACTCTACTGAAGTGATGATGCCTTCAAGATAACAATAATCATCAGAAGGCGACGTAAGGGGGGTGACTGCTAATGAACATAAGGCTATAAATACCAGTATTGCTGCTGTTATGATGCTCTTTTTCATACTATCCTTGTCATTTTTTCCTTAGCTTACCCATCCCAAAAATCATGGCGCATGAAACAATGTATGAAGCAGCCAAACCCAGAATTAGGATAAAGAAGTTGACCCCCACATTCAACATCCTCTCTGGATACAATAAATATATAGGGATTGAACTGATGGCATGATTATAGCATGGCGCACGAATACAGACCATGAAAGTTGTGCGAAAAGCCCATGGAATAATATGGTCCGTGCTAAAACTGATAAAAGGCACGAAAACTATGAGAATCAAGAAGGAAATAATTATTTTTGCCTTTGTTAGCCCAAAAAAGCCTTTCCAATCCATATATTGCATTTAAGCAATTGATTATATAAATATTGCGAAAGCCCCAAGCCAATTGAAACCCACGCGCCCTCAGTCATCATACATGCCCCAGTCATCAATCTCCTTAGAGCCCCACTCATAAGTCTTATTGTCAACCAGGAACTCAAGGTTAGGCTTTCTCTTGGATTCTATCATCTCTTTCTGGAGCTTGAGCACATCAATCATCGCTTGTATCAATGAGTCCTTAATGTGCTTTAGGTCTGGCTTGTACTCTGGTATGAACATGTTGCGCTCTGCAAGCAATCGGTTAAGCTCCTTCTTATCCCTGAACTTAGGCCCTTCTAATGCGTTGAGTGAGTGCTGCTGGAAGAACCTCACATTCTTGACTATGTACTCAAAAAGGTTAGGCTTGCCAAGGATTTTCTCAGGGGCAAAATAAGCCCAGTTAAGCGAGCCAGCAACAGTTTTTAGCTTCACATAAGCCTGGGATATCCCCCTCTCTATGACTTCGTCCTGCTGTATTTTAGGGAAAGTAAACTCTCCGTGAAGGATCTTGGTGTGCTTGAGGAATTCTCTTGAGTCATGCAAAAACCTTATGTGCCTGATGATGTATTCCTCTGATTCAGGCATGAAGTGAATCCCGATATGCTTGGCCCCTTCTGGCAATTCCTTGTCATCCTTTCCTCCGCATTCAACTACTTTGCCGTCAATAACATAAGGCTTTGTCCCTACGAGCAGCTTATGGGCTTTTCTCACATCCTTGACCCGCACCCAGTTGTCAAAATCAGAGTACTCCTCTGGGTTATCAGTTCTTGCAGCAGAGCCGTAGAGCAACACCCCTATCAGGCCATCACCAAATTTTTTCTTCAGCCAGTCAACATAGCAGTACTTGTCCTCAAGCTCTTTCTGCGAAACCTCCACCCCCCGCACTTTTCGCGGGTATTTCCTCTTGCCAACAGGCAGCTCAAGAATATATTCCATGAAGACCATCTTCATCTCTGACAGTGCATGATCCCAGTTACTCTCATCAGTAAGGTCTCCAAACAGTATAGGGTATTCCCTTTCCTTCAGGTGCCCGAAGAGCTGGCCTATCTTGTAAAGCCTGTTAATCACATGAGCCTTGTTTATCACAGTGCCAAGCTCCCTCCTTGAATTGATTATTGCCGCGTCTATTGTTGCTGACTTCGCATCCACTTCTGTCTGGAGCTGGAGCAAAACCTTCTCTGAATCAGGAATCCAGTCCTCGCTTATGCGGAAGTATTTTTCCAGGAGCTCACTTGGCATCTTCTTGGTTATCCTCCTGAAAGTAGTGGGGATGTAGTCCCTAAGCCCTCTCACAACCTGAACAGACCAAGGATTGGTAAGGGTGTCTTTATCAGAATTCTCAAGAAGCTCGCTGATATCACTAACGCTAGGCACCCTGTCAAATATCACAGGCTTCACATTCTTGAAAGTTTCCTCATAAGGAATCCCCGGCACCTGGTAGTTGGGGCTTATCATCTCAAAAAGTATCTTTGCCATCAAAAATCACCTGTAATCTTGGGGGTGCCAAAGAGATTGGCTCTTTGCACAACGAAACAAGTTTCGCTTGTTCCAAAAAACTTTTTTTGTTAGCCATGAGAACTAATACTCACCTCAAGAACGGAGAATAGGCAGAGGTTTATATAATTTGCTGGGCAGAGAGGCCACCACGGGCGCATTAAACTGCAATTTTTCTGCTTTAGCCGGAAAAAAAGTGCTTTTTCTTGCGCGCATTATTTTAACCAGCAGGCAATGTATGGCCATAGGATAAGCTAACAACCGAAAAGTTTAAATAGTATTAAATAATCTTATTTAACATTAAATAAAAACCTTTCGGAGGATTAAGCATGGCGCTAAAGACATTCAACGTGGAAGAGGCAGTTTACAGCAAATTCTCAAAGTTCTGCAAAGAGAACGGCATAAGCATGAGCAAGCAGGTAGAATTGTTCATGAGAAGCTACATGGCAGAAGAGCCCCAAGTGAGAAGAGAATACCTTGACAAGCTGGAGAAGATAAGGAAAGGCAAGTTCATCAAAGTCAGTAGCATAGCAGGCGAGTTTGGAGCATGAGCAGCAAATACTCATTGGAAATATCAGAAGAGGCCTATTCCAAGTTCAAGAAGCTAAAGAAGAAAAACAAGAAGCAGCTTGAAATAATCGACAAGAAGGTAGAGCAGGCTCGGGAAAACCCTCACCATTTCAAGCCTCTCAAGGGAGAGATGCACGGCATCTACAGGGTGCATATAGACAAGTCATTTGTCCTCACATATGAGATTGATGAGCAAAGAAAAGCCATCAGGATACTGGACTACGAGCATCATGATAAGGCATATGAAAAACCATAACCTTTTTAAAGCGCCCTGAGTTCTTTTGCGCTGGAAGAGAGAAAGAAGCGCGAGGATTCGACCGTTTTGAAGATAAGATTTTCAGATTAGTCATGAGCGATTGCCAAGCGCAATCGAGTGCTTTTTTCTCCGACGGTCAAAACCAGGGGTTTTTAAGCAGAAGAATGGATAAACCTCAGAATAATAAGCAAAACAGGCAGCTAAACAATAAGCCAGGGCAAGGCAATAAGCCAATGCAGGGCAATAAGCCAGCGCAAGGCAAAGCCCAGGCCCCTAGGCTTAAGCCCAGCATGCGCGATAAGGAGCGCTACATTGCTTATGAAATCCAGAGCAAGGAGCCCCTAGGCTATAATGCTGACAAGGCAGTGGTTGCTGAGATAAGCTCATTGCTCGGAGTCTTCATGTCTGCCAAGGCCAATCCTAAGAGCATGAAGTACAATCCTGAGAAGCAGCGAGGCATATTGCGAGTTGTCAGGAAATACCAAGAGCATATCAAAGCCTGCTTTCCAATGATTAAGCATATAAACAATAAGGAGGTTATTGTCAGAACGCTCAGAGTGAGCGGGATGATTTCAAAGCTAAAGGATAAGTTAGAGTAAGGCTGTCCGGCGTTGTCAGCTTGCTGACAACTCAAAAGCCTCAGCTTTTGTTGTTTGAGGACCACAAAAAATTCATAGTTACGTTATACGCAACAAAAAAAGGTAAAAATAAGAAAATAACATTTATTAGCGCCCTGAGGGGCGGGAGAGGAGAAAAATGCAACCAATACAGCACCAAATGATGGGATATGATAGGGCAATTACAATGTTCAGTCCAGACGGAAGGCTGCTCCAGGTCGAGTATGCCAAGAAGACAGTAAGGCTAGGCAACACTGCCATAGGCATGGTGTGCAAGGACGGAGTCTTGCTGGTCACTGACAAGAGGATAGTTGACAAGCTCGTAGTGCCAGAGGCCATTGAGAAGATTTTCAAGATAGACGATCATGTCATGGCAACTGCTGCAGGCATCATCAGCGACGCAAGAGTACTGGTGGAGCAAGGCCAGGTAAGGGCCCAGCAGCATAGATTGACATATGACACTCCTGTCGACATCATCAGCGTGGTCAAGACCATCTGCGACCTTAAGCAGATATGCACCCAGTCAGGAGGCCTAAGGCCTTTTGGGGTCTCGCTCTTGATAGCAGGCATTGATGACGGCAACAAGAAACTCTTTGAGACAGACCCTACTGGAATATTCTACCAGTACAAGGCAAGCGTCATCGGCGAGGGAGAGCCAGAGATAGAGGAGATACTGCACAAGGATTACAAGGAAACCCTTACAATAGAGGAAGGGCTGAAACTGTGCATCAAGGCTCTTAAGAAAGTGCTTAATGAGAGCTTTGACCCTGACAGGATTGATGCTGCCTATATTGATGAGAAGGACAAGGTGATGGTTAAAGTCTCAAGGGACAAGATAAAGAAGCTCATGTAAAGAGCCTTTTTGGCAAGGATAAAAAAAAGCTAGGGTGATGACTGATGCGCCAGACCTATGAGAAGGAAAGGGTAAGCCTTAACGTGGCAAGGCTCAAGTCCCACGGCGAGAACTTTGAAGTCGTGATTGAGCCTGAGGCAGCGATAAAGTTCAGGCACGGGGATGCTGACATACGAGATGCATTGAAGGCAGAGCAGGTTTTCAGAGAAGCTATCAAGGGAGAGCTGGCCAGCGAGCAGGCAATGATGGAAGTTTTCAAGACAACAGACGCCTTGAAGATTGCAGATAGGATTATCAAGGAAGGAAGCATCCAGGTCAATGATGAGTACAGGGACAAGCTGAGGATTGAGAAGAAGAAGCAGTTCATAGACTTGGTCGTGAAGAACGCTGCTGATGCCAACACAGGAGCGCCCTTGACAGCCACTAGGGTTAGCAATGCCATGAACGAGGCAAAAGCCCACCTTGACATATTCAGGAAAGTTGATGAGCAAGTTGATGAGATGGTCAAGAAGCTAAGGCCAATATTGCCCTTGACATTTGAGAAAAAAGTGCTTAACATCAGGCTTCCTCCAACCTACGCTGCAAAGCTTTACGGCTTTGTGAGCCACAGGGCAAAGATTGTTGACGAGGCTTGGCTGAGTGACGGCGCGTGGAGCGCAAAAGTCGAGCTGGCAGCAGGAATGGTTAATGAGCTGGTTGATGAGCTCAAGAGCCAGACCCATGGTGATGTTGAGATTGCAGTAGAGCAGGCTAAGAAAGAGGTTAAGAAGAAGTAAAAATAGGAAAAAGCCCCGACGGCGCTTGAGTTGCACAAAAACTTAAAGACGATAAAAACAAAAAAGGACGAAAAAACGAATAATTATTTGCGCCTCACTCGGCGGCGGGCCTAAAAAATAACATTCAACGATAAAAGGTGAAAATTTAATGACAGAAGAAAATTTGTTAGTGAAAGACAAGGACGTAGTAGTCCCAGGCGAAGTGCTGGCTACAGGCATGAACTACTTGCCAGGCCAGGGCACTTACAGGATTGAAGGCCAGGTAATGGCTAACAGGCTTGGGTTGATAATGATAGATGGGAAGGTTTTGAAGAGCCTTCCGCTTGCAGGAAGATACCTGCCCAAGAAGTATGATGTGATAGTAGGCAAGGTGATAGACATCCTCATGAGCGGCTGGAGATTGGAGATCAACAGCCCTTACTCAGCAGTATTGCCTTTGAAGGATGCGAGCTTCAGCTACATTGCCAAGGGAGCAGACCTCACCAGGTATTTTGAGCTTGATGATTATGCTGTGGTGAAGATTACCAACGTCACCAGCCAGAACCTAGTGGATGTGACTTGCAAGGGCCCTGGCTTGCACAAGCTCAAGGGAGGCAGGATCATCCACGTGAATACCCATAAGGTTCCAAGAATCATTGGCAAGAAAGGCTCAATGGTGTCCATGATCAAGAAAGCCACTGACTGCAAGATAGTAGTCGGGCAGAACGGAGTTGCCTGGCTTTCAGGAGAGCCTCAGATGGAAGTCATTGCTGTGAGCGCCATAAGCCTCATAGAGCAGCAGTCGCACGTGAGCGGCCTGACAGAGAAAGTCAAGGAGTTCCTTGAGAAAGCAACAGGCAGGACTATTGACATGACAGCAGAGGCTGCAGAGATAGGGGAAGAAGTGAGAAGTGAAGGAGACAATGGCTCAGAAGGGCATGAAGAGCAGCAAGGATATGAGCAGAGGCAAGGTAATGAAGGGCAGCGCAGGTATGAGCCAAGGCAAGGCCAAGGACGCTACGAGAGGCACGGGCGATATGAGCGCCAAGGAAGGCGTTACAACAATAATTAGGTGATTATCATGGCAGAGAAATATACAGAAAGGGAAAATGGAAGAGGATTTGACGAGACCAGGCCTATTGAGGCCAAGGCAGGAGTCATCAAGAAAGCAGACGGCAGCGCATACTTCAGGATAGGCAAGACCACTGCTTACGCAGCAGTGTACGGCCCAAGGGAATGCCACCCTAAGCACATGCAAGACCCCAAGACAGGGATTTTGAGGTGCAACTACAACATGATGCCTTTCAGCACAGAGGAAAGGGTCAGGCCTGGCCCAAGCAGGAGGAGCAAGGAGATTAGCATGGTCACAGAAAAGGCATTGTTGCCAGTGGTCAATCTCGAGGACTACCCCAACGCAGTCGTGGACGTGTTCATCGAGCTGACTGAGACTGATGCAGGCTCAAGGTGCGCAGGCATATGCGCAGCAAGCATGGCCCTTGCAGACGCAGGCATAACCATGAAGGACATGGTGGCTGCTGTGAGCTGCGGAGTGATAGACCACCAGGTAGCAGTTGACCTTGACGGGCCAGAAGAGCACTTGCATGACCTGGACGTGGCAGACATACCAGTGGCCATGGTGCCAAGCACAGAGGAGATAACATTGCTCCAGATGGACGGCAAAGTCTCGCAAGAGGAGCTCTTGAAGGCGATCGAAGGTGTCAAGCCCGCCCTCAAGAAGATTGCAGAGATACAAAGAAAAGCCTTGAAGGACAGGTACAAGTGAGGAGAGGCAGACAAGAATAATTCAGGTGATCATTATGAATACAGAACTAAAGACGCACATCAACGAGGCATTGAAGAAAGGCATACGCCTTGATGGAAGGAAGAAAGAGGATTTCAGGGAGATTGAGATAAAGACAGGAGTGGTGGCTACTGCAGAGGGAAGCGCGCTGGTAAGGTGCGGGGACACAGAAGTGATTGCAGGAGTGAAGCTTCAGGTAGGAGAGCCTTACCCTGACTCGCAGGACCAAGGCACCATGATGGTAGGCAGCGAGCTGCTTCCATTATCAAACCCTGCATTTGAAGGAGGCCCTCCTAGTATTGACAGCATTGAAGTGGCAAGAGTGATTGACAGGGGCATTAGGGAAGGGAAAGCCATTGACACCAAGAAGCTCTGCATAAGGGAAGGAGAGCTGGTCTGGACTGTGATGATAGATGTGCTCCCGCTTAACCATGACGGCAACCTGATTGATATCGGAGGATTAGCAGCCCTTGCAGCACTCAAGGACGCCAGGATGCTTGAGATTGAGAATGACAAGATAGCCATAGGCAAGAGGACTGAGGAAAAGCTGCCTATCAACAGCATGCCAATACCAATAACCATCCTCAAGATAGGAGACAACTTCATAGTAGACCCTACTTTTGAGGAAGAGGCAGTTTTGGATGCCAGGCTGACAGTTGCTGTGCTTGAGGATGACAACCTTTGCGCCTTGCAGAAAGGAGGGGATGCCAGCCTTACCGCAAAAGATATAAAGGAGATGACAGCCCTAGCAATAAAAAAGAGCCATGAGCTAAGGGATAAACTGAGCGAGGCTTTGGGAAAATGAGCTTTGAGATTGAACCACTAGGCGACAAGGAGAACACCAAGTTCGAGAAGGCCAGGCTTATAGGCTCAAGGGCATTGCAGATAAGCATGGGAGCTCCTTTCATGATAAAGCTGACCCCAAAGCAGCTAGAGGAGCTTCACTACAACCCTGTTGAGATCGCCAAGCTGGAGTTCGCGCAGGGATTGCTCCCTATAAGCGTGAAAAGATTGCTTCCCAGCGAGAGATAGATTATTTATAATTCTTTTTTTGTTGTTCTTTGCCAACCTTATTGCATTAATATCGCGAACCCATTAGGTTCCCCGAAGCCTAAAAGGTTAGGGAATCTGCCAATTAGCTTTAGTTTAGTTTTGAAAATTTTCCGTAATTCTCGAAGGGGCACTGGACATAAATTAGGCACTGGACAAGTTGAAGTAAGATTTATAAAGGAGAAGCGCCTATTCTTCTTGTAAGGGTGCGTGAAAATGAGTGCAAATGTCTTAACAGCCATACATAGCATAGCTTCTTTTAAGAATAATAACCTTAAGAGCTATGCATCAACTTATTTGAACAGGATAAATGCTGTTGGTGGCCCTCTCGAGAACTATATAAAGGACGCCTTCGCTAATTCATTTAAAATAACCGGTCAGAATAAAAAATTGTTACATTCGAAAGAGTTTTCTTGGCTTGGCAATCAAAACCACCCTCCTGATTTGATTCTCAAGGGAAGTGACGCTTTTGAAATCAAGAAAATTGAGGGATTTAAAAACGCATTGGCATTAAACAGTTCGCCTCCTAAAAATAAGCTTCGTGTTAACGATACTAGGCTCACAAAGGATTGTCGTAAATGTGATGGAGGAAATTGGAAAGAAAAAGACATTTTCTACATAGTGGGGAATGCTAAAAAGGGTGTTATTAAATATCTTCTCTTTGTTCACGGAGAATGTTATGCGGCAGATCATGAAGTTTATGAGAAAATTTATCTGCCGATAAAAGATGAAGTTGATTCGGTGCTAACATCACTAAACCTTGAGAAAGGAAAGACCAAGGAGATTGGAAAAGTAAAAAAAGTAGACCCTTTAGGAATAACCGAGTTAAGAATTAGAGGTATGTGGACCATCAAAAACCCTTTAGAGGTATTCAAGGGAGTTTTTGAAATAGAAGAAAAGGAAGCATTTAACCTTCTGGCAATAATGCGAAAAGACAAATATGATAAATTCCCTAAAAACGACATTAATCGATTAGAATCAGATAAGAAAGTTATTATAAAAGATGTTAAGATATGCAACCCTAATAATCCCGCGGAGCTTATGGAGGCAAAAGTAATTATTTGCAAAATAAAATGAAAATCGCATCATTCTTTTCAGGAGCTGGAGGTTTAGACTTAGGCTTTACGAATGTGGGCTTTAAGCTAGCATTTGCTAACGACAATTGGAATGGATGCTGGGAAACATTTGAGAAAAACCACGGAATTGAAATAAACAAAAAGTCAATTGCTGACATAAAACCGCATGAAATACCAGATGTCGTTGGCTTTGTAGGGGGCCCGCCATGCCAAAGCTGGAGCCTAGCAGGAGCGATGAGGGGCATAAATGACCCTCGCGGCAGGCTATTTTATGATTATGTTAACTTAATTGCTGCAAAGAAGCCATTATTTTTCTTGGCTGAGAATGTTGCGGGGATTATCTCGCCGAAGCATTTGCCAGAGTTCCTTAAGATTATTGAGGCATTTAAGAAGATTGGATATAATGTATCATATAAGCTTCTGGATGCTAAAGACTTTGGCGTGCCGCAGGAAAGGAAAAGGGTTATTATCGTTGGCTATCATGAGAATTTAGGAAAGAAATTTGAGTTTCCAAAGCCGCAAGCTGAGAAAGTATCGCTTAAGGAAGCGATTGGGAACTTGCCGGAGCCAATCCCTGCAAGCAAAAACAATAAGACCAATGGATTTACAGCTAAAATCCCTAATCACGAGTTCATGAATGGCGGGTTTTCAACAATCTACATGTCAAGGAACAGGGTAAGAAATTGGGACGAGCAATCCTTTACAATACAGGCAGGCGGGAGGCACGCGCCAATACACCCACAAGCGCCTAAAATGAAATTTATAGAGCAAAACAAAAGGGAGTTTATCAAAGGCAAGGAGCACTTATACAGGAGATTATCAGTGCGTGAGTGCGCCAGGATACAGACATTCCCTGATGACTTCATATTCTATTATGAGCAAGTCGCTGATGGCTACAAGCTGATAGGGAATGCTGTCCCAGTAAAGCTTGCAGAGGCACTTGCCAAGCAAATAATAAAAGATTTAAAGGAACTTGACATCCGGTCAAAAGTATGCCAGATAAATTCGATGCCAAGACAAGAAGTAAAATTATGTCTAGGATAAGGTCAAAGGACACGTCTATTGAGATTTCTTTTAGGAAGATTCTTTGGAATGCTGGGATGAAAGGCTATCGGCTGCATTATCACGCACCCGGAAACCCTGATATAGCTTTTGTAGATAAAAAAATAGCGATTTTTATAGATGGTGACTTCTGGCATGGCTATAATTGGAAGAAATTAGGAAAAGTGCCGCCAAGGAAATATTGGCAGAAGAAAATCAGCAAAAACATTGAGCGGGATAAGAAATATAATGCCCTTTTGAAAAAAGAAGGGTGGAAAGTTATAAGGCTTTGGGAACATGATCTGAAAAAAAATTCAAAAAGATGCGCTTCTAAGATTAAGTATCTTTTCTTTACGCAGTAAAGCATAGATGTCCGGTAGGACCCGCAGACCCCCTAGTTTAGTTTTTAGGAACTCGAATTTTATTGAGAATATCTGCTTTTTCATGAGCGATAGCTAAAAGGCACTGGCCTTCAAAAGAAATCCGGCCTTAGGCCTTTATTCTCAAGGGCTCGCCTGGCTTTCCTTAAGGCTTTCTGCTCTATCTGCCTTATCCTTTCACGAGTGACCCCTAGGTCTTCGCCTACTTCCTGCAAGGTCTTCTCCATGCCGTAATTTTCTTGTTCAAGCCCAAACCTTTTCTTGATGACCAGGAGCTCTTTGGCTGAGAGGCTTTGGCTGAGCAAGCCTATTGCCTTGCTGAAAATCATCTTGGCCTTGGCTGCTGTTTCTGGGATTTCATTAGTTTCACCTGGCAGCAAGTCTTCCAGGGTTGTGTCCTGTATCGGGCCTATAGGCAGGGATAGTGAGACTGGGTGGGGGTTAATGGTTTCTTTTATTGATTCTAATTCATGCCTGCCGATGCCTAGTGCGCGGGCAACTTCCTTGTCATTAGGAGCCCTTCCGAATGTTTTGGCTTGCTCATCGCGGCTCTTCTTGTAGCGGTTAATCTTTTCCACCATGTGGACAGGCACCCTTATGGTGCTGTCCTTGTCTGCTACTGCGCGGGTTATTGACTGCTTTATCCAGTACAATGCATAAGTTGAGAACTTAAATCCTTTCCTAGGGTCAAAGCGGTCTATTGCCTTCATCATGCCTATTGAGCCTTCCTGGTAGATATCCTCAAACCCCATCTTCTTGGCCCTGAACAAGTTCTTTTTTGCCATAGAGATCAATAGCTTGATATTATGCTTGAACATGTCTTCCTTGTATTGCCATAGCTGTGCCATGGATTTGGCTAGCTGCTTATCCTTCTTGAACAGGCTTGGATGGGCTTTCTCTGCCTCTGTGATGATGTATTGCTGGAATCCGGGTGTGTAGCTTGCGTTCATTACCAGCCTTGACAATGCATAGTTGGCTTTATGCTCTTTGTAGCGCTCATACTTCTTGCCAAAGGCTGCTGGGCTGACTCCATACTCGCTGACTATGTCATCAATATGGGAGTACTCAAACCTTCTCTCAAGCACTTGGCTTGGGCTTTGCTTTTTTGCCTTTGGCTTTCTTGCCTTTGGATTTTTTCCCTTGCCAATGTGCAAGCTCTTTTCTATATGGGTGTATATTTGTGAGCGCACCTCTGGCTTGGAAGCAAGATATGAGAAAGCCTTTTGCTTGGCACCGAGCAGGTTATTGGCTAGCTCTTGCTCCTGCTCCCTTGTAAGCACAGGCCTAGCCCTGTTCATTTTCTTGAAATAAACCATCTCTTCCAGGGCTCCAATATGCTCTTGCCCATTAGTAGGCTCTTGGGTTATCTGCGCATGGTAAGGCTTGGCTTTTCTTGCAGCATGGCTTCTGCTTCGGGATGAGTACTTCTCTTCTGACTTTAGAATCTCTGAATCTATAAACGTCATTTTCACTACTACATGATGGATAAAGTAGGAAAGTGGGTGGGTTTTTAAATATTGCTATTTTAGGCTTGCCAAGCTGAAAAAAGCAATATATTTATAATGATTAAAGGCAAAGGATGATTATATGTTCAACCTTGACAAGCACCTGGACAGCAATGAGAAGCTGATAATCTTCTTCAGGCCCTCAAGAAAAGCCTACATTCACCACTATATAATATTCGCAAAGCTATTCCTGGTTTTCATGACACTGTTCTTTATGCTGATAGAGAAGGCAGAATTCTACTTCAAGCCATTGGCAATTCTCTGCCTCACAGCAGCCCTTTTCTTCATAGTAATGCTAGCGAGGGTTGAGTACAGGATATGGTCAAGGAGGTACGGCCTCACCAATGAAAGGCTGCTTTACAGCAGGGGAATATTTGACCAGGTGTTCAAGAGTTCACACTACAATTATGTCACAGACGTAGGCATGTACCAAAGCCTATGGGACAAGATGATGAAGACAGGCACCATCATGATTAACACAGCAGGCACAGACAAGTACGAGATCAAGTACAGGAAAATAGCAGACCCTTACAAGATAGAAAGGATGATTAATGACCTGACAGACAAGGCAAGGAGGCCTGAAAGGAGATTCCACCCAGTCCAAGCAATTCACCCAGCCCACCACCTGCGCAACCAAAGAGAGCATAAGGAGACTAGAAAGACAAAGCGCTCAGCCATAGCCCACGCCTGACCTGGTGTTCTTGTCAAGCTCCTCAAGAGCCACTAATTTCTTTCCTGAAAGCAGCTCCAAGGCTGCTCCACCGCCAGAGCTCACAAAAGTGAACTTGCCTGCCAAGCCTAATTTATTGATAAGATCTGCTGTGTCACCGCCACCAACAATCTTCTTGCAATCCAAGTCAGCGATGATTTTTGCCAGCTCTGCTGTGGCCTTGTCAAAAGGAGGCTTCTCATAATAGCCCATAGGGCCATTCCAGATGATGGTGTTAGCTTTTCTTAATTCCTGCTTGAACTCCTCAATGCTTTCTTCGCCAATATCCAGGCCTATGCTTTTTGCAGGGATCTGATTGTAACTGACTGTGCGGATGCCTGCCTGGTTATTCTCATAATCAGCAATGACTACATCCTTAGGCAAGGCTAATTTTTCATTGTAAAGCATAATCTTGGCATTTGATGAGTAAGTGTAATCAACAAGGCTCTTGCCAATCTCCAAACCTTGCACAGCGTAAAAAGTGAACATCATGCCCCCGCCAATAAGCACCTTATCAGCCTGCACCAGCATAGCCTGAATTATAGGAATCTTAGTCTTGAGCTTGGCGCCTCCCAGTAATGCAATAATAGGCCTCTGCATGGTGCTGAAATCAAGATTCTCTAATTCTTTCTCAATCTGCAAGCCAATGCAGCCAGGCAAGAGCTTGGTTATGGCATGCATGCTGGCATGGGCACGATGGCAAGTGGCAAAGGCATTATTCACATAGATGTCAGCGCAAGAAGCAAGCTTTTTTGCGAATTCAATATCATTAGCCTCTTCTTCCTTATGAAACCTCAGGTTCTCCAATAAGATGATTTTTTCATTCTCAGGAATCTTGATGTTAATGCAATCATCAAGCTTGCAGATGCTCTTGCCAGAAAGCTTCATCAAGCGGATAGCGACCTTGTCCATGCATAATGGCTTTACAATTTTCCCCCCCGGAGAGCCCATGTGGCCCATGATAATTAATTGCTTGGCGCCATCATCAAGGATTTTCTTGATAGTAGGGATGGCTGCCTTAAGCCTGGAGTCATCGCTGATATCGCCAGACTTCACATCCAAAGGCACATCCAAGTCAGCCCTGAGAAGAACTTTCTTTTCTGTGAAATCCGCATCTTTCAATGTGTTAAGCATGGGAAAGCTAAAGGGAAGGTTGTATATAAAAATTGTGGAAAAGCGAAAAAGCTGGATTTGACACTGAATGGTGAAAAAAATATCGGCGAAAAAGGGAAAGCTTTAAATTATAAGCATGATTACTCGCAACGTTCAAGTTGTTACAACAGAATAGTTAATTACTTTAAAAAAAGTAATTAAGGAGGCGGCTAGAAAAGAGATTTCTTACACAAAAGTTAACTAGCTACAACAACAGTTTAAACACACTAAAAATAAATCTTAAAATAAAGCAAAAATAAATCAACGGAGGGTTGAAAAATGAAATATAAATTTCTAATAGGGATTTTAATTGCGCTTATGTGCGTGACAGGAGTAAGCGCGGTTGCAACGAAAGAGTATTCTGACCAATCACTAAATGATTGGGGAAGCGGCAATTTTGATGATGTGTGGGATTTAACTGCTTGCGACCTAACCTTGTCGTACACTATTGATATGTCTGGACAAGTGACAGGCGGATGGACGCCTATTGAAATCGGATTAAGGGATGAAGGCTACCCTAACCTGGATCCAAACGATCATGCAGGGTTCATGTGGCAAAATTGGCAGCACACCACTCCCAATCCAGTTTCCGCGAATATCAACGACCATTTCCTACTTGCAAAACATGGTTGGATGCTTGATGAAACTCAGTACGATGTAGATTCCTCAGGAAACATCGTTGCACCATTTGGAACATATAATAGCTATGCCATCTGGTTTGACCGTGACGGCGTAGATGAATGGCAAGATGACATGTGGCAATACAAAGACGGCATCACATACAACACAGGCGGAGTATATGATGTAGTTATACAATACCACGCAGTAGATGCCACAACAGGAACCATGATGGCAACCATTAATGGAGAAGCACAAGGGTTCAACGGAAACCCACCAGCACTCCAACCAGTAGGAAGAAGCTTCACTGGCGATATGGCTAAAAAAATGGTGTTCTTTGGAAGAGGAAGTGGCGGCGGAGCTGTTCTGATTACTGACATTGAAGTAACTGGATGCGTTAACAGGTACGCAGAAATCACCTCACCCAGCGCTGGAGAAACAGTAAGAGGAGAAGTTGACTTTGAAGCTTATCTTGTGGATGAAGGTGCAGAATCAGTTCAATGGGCTGTAAGAAAAGGAACTTGCGCAGCAGCAACCAACACCGTCTTCGGGAATGTAGATGGGTTCACCGATGCGTATGACTGGAATTATGACGCAGAAACATTCACCCACACATTCTCAGCCACAGCAGACACCTGCGTATGGGAACCTGGAGACTACTGTTTCATCTTTAATCCGGGAGAAGGCGCAGGAGATACCAACATCAGGCTTACCCAGCTGTTCATACTTGACTGCGACCATGATGATGATGGCGTGCTATATCCTGAGGATTGCAATGACGACGACGCGGCAATCTATCCAGGAGCAGATGACTCTAATTGCAACGGAGTAGATGAAAACTGCGACGGCACTGCAGACGACGGCTACATCAATACACCTACTAATTGCGGGATTGGAGCATGCTACGCAGCAGGAGAACTAACCTGTGTCAGCGGAACAGAAGTTGACACTTGCGTTGCAGGAACGCCAAGCGCAGAAGAGGATGATGACGTAGACAACAACTGCAACGGCCAGGTGGATGAAGGCTTCTGCACAGATTCAAATACTGTGAAGCAGGACTTTGAAACCATAACTGTTCTTCCTAACGGGGCAACCTTCTCAACAACTAGCAACTTAGAATCAGGAGATGAATACATTGTTGAGGCAAGCGGAACATATGATTACGGCCCTAGCATTGCTGACGCAAAATGCAGTGAAAGGACTGGCGTAATTTACGGCCCTGGATGGGTGCCTGGAGAATTACTGCCCGCGCCCTGGCAATACTTCCTCCAGATGTGGATAGACGGCAGCCACGTTAGCGATAACTGGGGCTTAACCTGTGATGAAATAGGCCACACATATGCAACATCAATAACTGGAGACGGAACCACAATCGATTTCAGCATAATTGACAGCTCATACACCGACAACAGTGGCTCCTTGACTGCAAAGATATCTTATTGCAATCCTGATGTTGATGATGACGGAGTATTGAACCAAGATGATATGTGCCCAGACACCGTCGCTGATGCGCCAACTGATGGGCTTGGAACTAACAGATGGGTATGGAATGGAGAAGAATGGGTGACAAAAGTAAGTAAAGGAACAGGCCCAAAAGAGACATACACCATTGAAAGCACTTACGGATGCAGCTGTGACCAGATTCTTGCAGTGATTGAGGATAAGACAGACCTTGACTTCGAAGGCCACCACAAGTACGGATGCAGCAAGAGCATACTAGAGGACTGGATAGCTGGAGAATACTATGTTGGGCCGACTTTTGTTGAGACAATAAGCGTACCTACTAACACAGCGACACCAACAGAGAGTGTAGCAACATTAGAAACAGACAAGGATTACTTCCTAAAGGCTTACGGTACTGCAGATGCCGGGGATAGTATCGAGTTTGACGCAAAGTATAGCTTCCGAACAGGCAGCAGCATTGAATGGACTGATGCGGTATCAACCTATGAGAGCTATGGCGCATACTTGCTTGACCTGTATGTTGATAACACAAATGTCGATTGGGGAGCATACAATGAAGAGCACATATATCAGATACCTTATGAAGGAACAGGAAACAAGCTCTCATTGCACATATATGATGTGTACTACCCTAACAACGTCGGAAACCTATTTGTAGAGTTGATCGAGGACAAGTGGGTCGACCTCTGGTAAAGACTCTTTAAATTTTTTTTATTTTACAATTTTTTATTTAATTTAAGTACAAAGCAAGAATAAATCCCGCCTCTAATCATGACAGGCAGGAATGGAGGAAAAGAAAATGAGAAAGATAGTATTAATAGCAACGATAATGACGCTGCTAGTTGCTTTTCAAGTAGCTGCGCTCCCGACAGGATTGGTTGGATGGTGGCAGCTGGACCAGAATGCTGAAGACTCTTCGGACAATAATTTTGATGGGACACTGATAGGGACAGAAAATTATGAGGAAAGAGCCGGTTTTGGGTATGCTCACCTATTTGATGGGGCAACATACTTCCAGATACCTAGAGACCCATTGCTTGAGCCGCAAAACATAATATCAGTAGAGGCCTGGGTTAAAAGGGATGGCTCTCCAGGTGCTTACAAGCACATTGTTGCTAAGGGCTCAATTGGTTGTGGCTCATCTTCCTATGCTTTTTACACTGGCGGCTCAGGGGGGCTATCATTCTATGTGACCACAGCTGGCTACAAATTATCCCCTTCAGTAGCACCAGCAGCAATCTGGGATAATGAGTGGCATCACATTGCCGGAACATATGACGGGGCTTACGTAAGATTGTATGTTGATGGCGTTGAGGTCGGAACTGGGACTAGTGCAACAGGAAACATAGTTTATCCTGTGGAAGACTTGTATTTCGGCAGGTTCAATGAAATGTGCGGAGGGTACAACTACTTCCAGTACAGCGGCTACCTTGATGATGTAAGGATATGGAACATCGCGTTGACCGCAGACCAGCTCGCTTACTACGACCAGGACTTTGACTGGGTATTTGGCGATGATGACAAATGCGCAGGAACAGTAGTTGATGTTCCAGATGAAAACCTAGGTGTCAACAGGCATGTCTGGTATGGAGGAGACTACTTTACCACATTAGTGCCTGCAAAAAAAGGAACATTCATTGAAGAAGCTTCACCTTTCTCAATGGCTGACACCCTAGGTTGCAGCTGTGAGCAAATACTTCAAAAACTAAAGGATGAGTTCGGAGCTCAAATGGTTGGCCACTGGAATTTTGGATGCAGCAAGAGCGTGATGGATGACTTCGTTCTCGACATGAGCGACGGAGTGTTTGACGGGCTTTACCTTCTTGATACGGTGACTGTTCCATCAAACCAGAACATTGCATCTGCTGTTGAGGTTATCATGCCAGACCAAACCTACATATTAGAGGCAAGCGGCACTTATCAATACGCCACCTGGGCAGGAATCCCTGTAGCTGACGCTAAATGCTCTTGGAGAGGAACAGCTGATCCTTTAGGGTATATCAACCAATGGCTAAGCGGCGACCTGCTTCCTTCACCTTACACCAACTATCTAGAAATAAAAGTGAATGGGGGCGTAGTGGACTGGGGAGTTCCTTCAGGAACATGCAATGCCGACAACATATACAAGATGGAGATTACTGGTGTAGACCATTTAGATTTCAACATCTATGATGGCGGCGCTACTGGTGACAACAGCGGAAGCATAACTGTGAAAATCTTTGCACAGGTCTAAAAACCCTTCCAAACTTTTTCTTTTCTTTTTTTCTTCTTTTCCCTTCCCAACAGAAACATTTATATTCTTTTAGGTTAATAAGTTATCAAGAGGTGTTTTTTTGTGAGGGATAGGTTTGCTTTCAGCATCAGCATATTAGTGGTTGTAGCCTTGACTGCTATCATTGGCATGATCGGCGTCTTTGGCGCTGCTGGTGGAAGTGATTTCCAGGAGCAGCTCAGCGGCAATGGCTTCATCTTTCAGGCTGTGAGCGTGACTGACGGTGACAGGATTAAGGAGATTACCACTGCTAAGGTTTCTTTTGGCGGCAAGCTTGGCTTTGGCAAGGACAACGAACCTGCTGGCAATTGGCATGTGAAGTTCTTTGACGTTGGCAATAATGAGTTGGATGGCTCCCAGTTCCGCTCTGCAAAGATCATTTCCTTGAGGTTTGACGATGCTTGCGGCAAGTCTGCGCATTTCTCTGCTCTTGGCAAATTGGATAATGAGCTGGGGTGGAACTTATTGGTGGACGCCTCAGCAGCTGACCCTGTCTCTGGCCATGAGGCTAATATTAGGGTTAGGCTCAGCCACCCTGTTTATGGGGAGGTTTATGACAGCGCTTCTGAGTTTACAAGCGTTGATTATTGCATTGGCCAGACTTTAGTGGATTCTGGCAACCTGAACTTCAGGTGATTTATTCTCGATAGCTAATAAGGAACATTTATAAATCATTATAGATTACCTTCTTATCACAATGAAACATACAATAGTCATAAGCATATTTATGTTGTTTCTAGTGGCAGTTTTTTCTTCTGCCCAGCAAAGCGAAGAGTTAAGTGTTGAAGCAGGCACTACTCCTGGCAACTTGTTCTACGGCTTGGACAGGGCTATGGAGAACATCCAATTAGCCATGACAAGGGATCATTTCAAGAAGGCTGAGCTTCACTTGAAGCATGCTGAGGAAAGGTTGGCGGAGATGAACCAATTAATTGAGAGGAACAAGCTCAAGCACGTGGAGAACCTTGCCAAGGAGCATGATGAATCATTATCCAATGCAGAGGCTGAGGTCGAAGAGGCAGAAGCCAATGGCCAGGATGCTTCTGCAGTAAGGCAGCACGTGGCTGAGATGAATCAAAAGCACGTCCTTGTGCTGCAAAGAGTGCTGGAAAAAGTGCCTGAGCAGGCCAAGGAGAGCATACAGAGAGCAATCAACAAATCCATATCTGGCTATCAGAAAGCAACCATGAACATGGAAGCCAAGGAGACTGGCAAGCCAGCAGATGTGCCTAAGCCAGAGAAAGGAGAGCAGGAAATGGAAAAGGAGCAAGGAGAAGAGCCTGGCCCTGAGCAGGAGATGGAACAGGAAGCCAAGGGCGAGGGCAAGCTCAAGATGCAAATCACTGACAAGCCTGCCTCTTTGAATATATCTAAGCTCGAAGTCACCATCTCAAGCGTCAAAGTCCACACTTCATCATCTTCCTTTGAAGGCGAGACTTGCGAGAACGAGACTTACATTGATGAGGAATGCGAGAACGAAACAATTATCATCAACCAGACCTGCGAGAACATTACAGAAGTCCGAGAGGTATGCACTAACATAACAGAGATAGTCGAAGTCTGCACTAACATCACAGAAGAGCAGGAAGTGTGCGTGAATGAGACTTTCTATAACTACACCTGCGCAGAAGACGTTTGTGATGGAGGAGTATTTGTGGAAGATGAGTGCGTGAACGGAACGCTCATCCCTGGCGAGTGCACTAATGAGTCCTATGAAGCTCCAGTTTGCAGCATGGAAAACATAACAATAGGGCAAGAGTGCGTCAACGAGACTATTGTGACAGGCCAGGAATGCGTAAATGAGACTGTGATTATTGGTGAAACATGCGTTAATGAGACTGAAATCCAAGAGGTATGTGAAAACGTGACCAAGACCAGGATTGTCTGCACTGACGTCTCAGGAGACGGAACAGCTGGCTGGCACACAGTGGTTGACGAAGCCAAGACCTTTAACTTAATGGACTTGATAGATGTCAAGGAATTTCTAGGTGAGACTACTCTTGGGGCTGGCAACTACCAGCAGATAAGGCTGATTGTGTCAGATGCAAAGCTTTGGATTAGCGGAGAGGAGAAAGCCTTGAAGATACCTAGCGGCAGCATAAAGCTCATAAAGCCTTTCAGCATCGAAGCAGGCCAGACCACTACCTTGACCATTGACTTTGACGCGCACCAGTCAGTTCACCAGGCAGGCTCACAGTACATCATGAAGCCTACCATAAAGGTGATTGTAGAATAAGATTATTTGTTTTTTTTCCTTTTTTTATTTATTATTTTCTTATGGCTTAGTTATTATCTTTAAGGCCTTACCCAGCTATTTTTTCTTCTTAGCCTTAGAATCATCCTTATTAGGCTCTTCTGGCGGGCCGTGCTCACCGAAATGAGGGAGCCTGAGCACTGAGAAGGCAAGAAGGGTTGCTATGACTGCTAACATGTACCATCCAAAGCCAATAGCCATGCCTATGGCTGCTGACATCCACACAGTAGCAGCAGTAGTCACTCCCCTAACAGAGCCTTTGTGCTGCATGATTATGCCTGCGCCAAGAAATCCTATCCCTGTCACTATGTTTGCAGCAATCCTTGTGGAAGAGTCAGAGCTTACATTCACTGATAGCATGGTGAAGAGCATGGCTCCCATGCAAACCAAGGTCTGGGTCCTAACACCTGCAGGCTTCTCCCTTGAGCCTCGCTCATAACCTATGAGAAAGCCAGCTATGAAAGCGAACACAAAGCCTATCAGGAACTTCAGCTCCAATGATATCATTGCTTCATCTATCATAATCCCAGCCTTTTACCAAGAATCATACTAGGAACTTGATTACATCAACCATCCTGCAGCTATAGCCCCATTCGTTGTCATACCAGCTGATAACCTTGACAAACCTCTTGTCAATCACATTGGTTGATAACGAGTCAAAGATGCTGCTATGAGGGTTGTTGATGATGTCAACAGACACAATAGGCTCTTCAGTGTAGGCGAGCACTCCTTTTAGCTCATTCTCAGACACGCACTTGAAAAGCCAGTTAATCTCCTCAATAGAAGTGTCCTTGTTAAGCTCACAAGTAAAGTCTACGATGCTGCCATCAGGAGTAGGCACCCTTAATGATATGCCGTCAAGCTTGCCCTTAAGCTCAGGAATGACTTCTCCCACAGTCTTGGCAGCTCCAGTAGTGGTAGGGATGATTGAGACTGCAGCGCTCCTAGCCCTTCTCAAGTCCTTGTGGGGCGCATCCACTAATCTCTGGTCAGAAGTATATGAGTGAACTGTGTTCATGAACCCATGCACAACCCCGAAATTGTCATGCAAGACCTTGACTATGGGCGCAAGGCAGTTAGTGGTGCAGCTAGCATTGCTTATGATGTGATGCTTATTCTTGTCATAAAGATGCTCATTGACTCCCTTGACAAGAGTTATGTCAACTCCTTTTGCAGGGGCGCTTATCAATACCTTTTTTGCGCCAGCCCTTAAGTGCTTCTCAGCCCCAGCCCTGTCTGTGAAAAAGCCAGTGCTCTCAACCACTACATCAACGTTCATCTCCCTCCAGGGAAGCTTCTCAGGGTCCCTTTCAGCAATTACCTTGATGAACTTGCCGTTCACAACCAAGCCGTCATGGGCGTAGCCTACATCGCCAGGAAACCTTCCGTGCACAGAATCATACTTCAGCAAGTGTGCCAAGGTCTTGGTGTCTGTCAAGTCATTGAAAGCCACCCATTCAATATTAGGGTCATTGAAGCCTGCGTAGAAAACCATCCTGCCTATCCTTCCAAAGCCATTGATTGCCACTCTTACCATCAGAATCACCTCTATTAATCCTTACTTTGCTAACCCTTAGCATAACCTCTTTTTTTAAACATTATGAAACAGGGAACAATATTAAACAAGGAATTAAATGGTATTCTTAAAATTTTCGTGAGTCTCCTTCCATATCTCCTCAAAGCTGGCCATCTTCTTCCTGATGACTATATTGGTCAAGGCCTCTACCTGGGCCCTCAGCATAGCCTGCTTGTACATGCTGATAAGAAGAAGCTCTTTTAGCTCCTGGCCTGACAAGTCCTTTAGCTGCTTTTCAAAAGCCTTGGCAGCATGGTTATTCATGCCAGCCTCTTTCACCTCAATTTTTTTCCCCTTACCCATCAAATGCCACTTAAACAACAGCAGTTTATAAATTTTATTATATGCGCTTACCATTATCAGTAACTTTATATACAAAGGCACTGTAACATTAATCATGCGGGCAATAATCATTCTCTTCATCATGGCAACATTGATTATTAGCGGCTGCTTCAAGGAGCTCCCATTAGAGCAGGTGCAGGCATGCAAGTTTGACAGCGACTGCATAGACGTGTTTGACGCTGGGTGCTGCAAGTGCCCAACCACTATCAATAGCGATTACAAGGAATATTGGGATGAGCTGACCAGGCACAAGAGCAAAGGCTGCGAAGGCGCAGTATGTGATCCTTGCCCGCCAAAAGCCATAGGCACAGAGTGCAAGGAAGGAATATGCGTGATGATGTATTCTCCAGTAGGATTGGCCGGGACCATAGAATAGAGCAGACACTATAGGATAAGATAGTAAAAGAGTAAAAAGATCATCTCAAGAAAGATAATTCTCAGACAATCGCTGGTAAATCTCGTCATGATCCAAGACTTTCTTAGCCTTCAAGTCATAGCCTATAGAGAGCTTATTCACTTCCTCTTTCATTACGAGTGAAATCCCATATTTATAGTGAGCAATTAGAACAGGTATGCCTATAGACAAGGCCCTTTCCCTTGCCTTTTTCTCGGTGCTGCCCTGGGATAAGACAATGCCATCAATGATTGTAACATAGTCAAGCCTTACACTAGCCCCTGCCTCTTTCTTCAGGTAATCCTCTAGAGCCTTCTTCTGCTTATCGTTATTCCTATGGTTATGTTTCATGGTTAAATATCCTATTTCGGGTAGAAGTGAAAATGGTCATTTAAATAGGTTTGTAATTTATTCAGACATTTTTCATCACTAGGCATCTACAAAAACAAGGTATGCGGCGCGCAAGCCTGCGGGCAAGGATGCGAGTTTTTTTAGTTATATGACCCAGGGCGCGAGGGTTTGCTAATACAAAAAAAGTAAAATAAGCCCCGCCGGCGAGGCGCAAATAAGATAGTTCTTTTAGAAAAAATAATCATCAACCAGGATACAACCTACTCATCCCCTATCAGCGGAACAAAGATGACTCCTCCATGCTCTTCTGTGTCTAGCTTGTCTCCTTCTCTCTTGATTATCCTCAACAATTCCTGGCCATAGCCTTTGCCTACTGGAGCCACAAGCCTTCCACCTTCTGCTAATTGCTCGATAAGTGCTTTAGGAATCTTATCAGCTGCTGCTGTGACTATGATTGCATCATAAGGAGCTTCCTTGCCGTAGCCTTTTGTGCCGTCGCCATGAATCACAGTGACATTATTATAGCCGTGCTTCTTCAGGAGTACCCGAGTCTTCTTTGCCAAGCCCTCAATCCTCTCAAGAGTTATGACTTTCTTTGCAAGCTTGGAAAGAATAGCTGCCTGGTATCCTGAGCCAGTGCCAATCTCAAGAACTTTCTCGCTTCCTTTTAGCTCCAGCAGCTCAGTCATCTCTGCGACAATATAAGGCTGGGAAATAGTCTGGCCATGGCCAATAGGCAATGGATGGTCATTGTAAGCCTCAACTACTAATCCTTCAGGCACAAACAATTCCCTAGGCACTTCCCTCATGGCTTTGAGCACTCGCTTGTCACTCACTCCTCTAGATTCTATCTGGTGCTTGACCATGTCTTCTCGCAATTTTGAGTAGTTCATCAGAAAAAAGAAATGCATACAAGCTTAAAAATATTCTCAGAAAAGCACATTCCCCAGCGCACTGAAGACTTTTGAGCCGTCAAAGCCTGGTATGGGCAGCATGTTGAAGATGAAAAGGAACATGTTTATCTTGCTCAGCAATGAGAGGAAATGATAGGTGTCCCTCTTGAGCTTCTTATTAGTCTTCAGTATCAAAAGAGAGCCAAGCCACAATACCAGGTTCACTGCAGGGCCTGCAAAGGCTATCAAGCCGAACTGCAAGTCAGTGCCAGTCCCAATGATGGATACGTAAGCAGGCACAAAGAAGATGAAGCCAACTCCTACTAGCTTGAGCAAAGCCCCTATTCCTAGCCAGAAGTAAGCTGCGTGGAAGCTTGCAGACATGCCGTAGGCCATGGCCACGAACTTATGTCCGAACTCATGCAGTATAATGCTTGGGCCTACAACTGCTGCGGCAAACCAGAAATCACTCCACCTAAAGCCTTTTTTCTTGCCTGAAAGGTAATATTCAGGGGTGAAGACCTCGACCCTAGGCCTGTGGGGGAATACGTCCTTGAAGATGAAGCCAATGACTAAGGTCATGAGTGCTATGTCAAATATCTCGCTTAGTTCTAATAGCATGATAGTAATGTGTTAGGGAATGGTTTAAATGTTTTTTGCAGGCTTTCAGCCTGTCCGGCGCTTGAGGACCACTGAGTTATTAAAAGCAACACCTGCCTATCCCATGCACCCATTTTCCACAACCAATATAAATAAGTGGCTGATTACTCTCATCATGGGATTTTTCGACTTTCTAAGGAAAAAAGAGCCTGCTGTGGTGAATTTCTCTGAATTAGATGAATGGCTTGACAAGCAGCTCGAGGAGAAAAAGCTTGGCCAGAAGGTTGAGAAGGCCAAGAGCGTAGTAAGGTCCAAGGTCAAGGAAAGCTTTAATTACCTTGCTGAGCTGGAAAAAGCAGCCTTGCTCAATCCTAACATCCCAGACAGGGCTAAGCACATAATGGAAGGCCACAGGAAGTTCTATGTGCAAAGGCTCAAGCGCTTCCTTGACGAGATAGAAGTGCCTGATGACTACTCAGAGATAGGCCACTGTGCTGCCAGGTTCTCAGAGTCAATAACCAAGCTTAGCGAGGAGACGCAAAAGAATTACCTGGTGCTCAGGGAGTTCGTGGAAAAAGAATTGTCAAAGGTGATAAAGAGCATCAAGGCAATTGAAGACGAGCTGTCAGCCTTGCAAAGATCCATAGAGGCAGAAGGGTTAGAGCTGATAAGGGAGGCCAGGATCAGGCTCAAGCATTACAGGAATGATATTGACAAGAAGATAAGGCTTGAGAATGAGAAACAAAGGCACCATGATGAATTAAGCTCATTGCACTCAAAAAAACAGAAATACCATGAGAAGATAAAAGAGCTAAAGGAGAGCAATGACTACGCAAGGTATAAGAGCTTGCTGGAAGAAAAAAACAAGCACGAGGAATCACTAAAGGAGCTGGAAAAGGATCTCAGCATCATCTTCGCAGAGCTCAACAGGCCCTTGAGGAAGTACAAGCACGGCTCACTGAACGAGGACTTAATAGACAAGTACTTGCTAGACCCATTGGGAGCCTTGGAATCAGACCACAGCTTAGTCATAAACGAAGTGCTCTCCAAGATGAGCCAAGGCTTGCACGAGCTAGAGCTGAAGGAACACCAGGTAGAGAAGGCTGTTGAGCTGATAAGCAAGCTGAGCAAGGAGTTCCTCACAGACAAGAGGATTGCGCTTTACGAGATAAAATCCCTTAACAAGGACGTGGCTACCAAGATTAACACCAGCGTAGCAGCGCTGAATATGTCAGAGTCAGAGACCCTGCTAAGGAACATAGAGCAGAGAATAATCCAGGTGGAGCAGGCCATAGCAGCCATTGAGAAGGACATCAACGAAATAAGCCTTGACTATGCAAAGCAAAAGGTTAAGGAGAAGGTCAAGGAGATAATGTCAGACATAACCATTAATGACGAATAGGGAAAAAAAGAATATAAAAAATAAAAAAATATTATTTCTTGTTTGCCTCAGCAGGTTTCTCAGGGCTGGCTTCTGTCTTGCCACTATTCTTGCTTCCTTCCTGGCTGCCGTTGCCATTAGCATTGCCATTCCCATTGCCACTCACGTTTTTGCCTTTCCTGCTCCCACTGCCTTTCCTGTTGCCAACTACTTTGGTGCCTGTATTATTCTCATAGTTGTGCATCACTCGCAGGATGGTTGAGTCGCTAATCTTCATGCCACCAGCCCTCTGCTTAAGGTTCTCCTTTATCTGGGCATAGGACTTGCCTGACAGGTAGTCATTAATCACTTGCTCTGTAGCTCCGAGAGCTGTTGCGACAAGGCCGTTGTACTTGCTCCTAACGTAGGCTGCTCCTGCACTTATGGCTGCTGCCATATTGGTTGCTATGTCCTTGAAGCTCCTCACCTGGTAGCCATTCTTTTTTGACTCCCTGATTATGTCCTTGGCCTTGTAGCCTTGGTTGTAAAGGTCAAGCACTTCCTTGCTAGCGCCTATATCATCATAGCTGGCAGCGTATTTATCCTTTAGCGAGCTGAGCTTTGACTCAAGGCTTGATGGCTTGGCCTTGGCTTCAATGAGAGCCTCGTCCTTACCATCCCTTTTAACTGCACCAGGAACTACTCTTGCTACTTCTGTTACTTCTGCTTTTTTATGCTCATACTTGCTGGCGTAGCTCTGCAAAAGCCCTCCTGGCGCATACACATCAATGTCAGCGTCAATGTCAGGGCTTAGCTGCTTGAGCTTTCTCTTGAATTCATCCACAATGCTGTCAAGGGTTAATTGCTTCTCAGCTGGCTTTGGCGCAGGCTTAGGCTGCGGCATCACTATCGGATTAGGCTTTGGCATTGCAGCAGGCTCTTCAATTGGCTTGTAAGCTGGCTGCGCTGGCAATTGAGTTGCAGGCTTAACAACAGGATTAACTGCTGGCTGAGCAGCTGGCCCAGTCATGGGCTTGTAAGTTGGCTTAGCAATAGGCTGCACAACTGGCTTCACCACTGGCCTTGGAGCCTGTGAAGGCTTATATCCTGCAGGCTGCACTACTGGCTGGCCAGGAACTGCATAACCTGAACTTCTGCCAGTGCTGCTCGCAGGGCTGAAGCCATACTTCCTGTTAAAGTCATCTTTCATCTCCCTGAATCCACCATATAATATCTGCTTCCATCCCCTAGCAATAGAGTTTGCTGCCTTGTCAACGTATCCTAAGGGCCTGCCTGAATCTATGTAGTCACCAATGTTCCTGAAAATGTTCTTGGTGTAGCTCACTCCCTTGTTGATATCATCGACAATCTCTTTGCCAGAGGCTACTGCTTCCTCAACCTTTTTCTCAAACTCATTGATTTTCGGCATCACCTTAGGTATCATCCTGTAAATCGCGTTTTCTATCATTCCCATCTTAATCCTCCTCCTATTTGGTTGTATAACTTTTGGCAAGGCTCTTGACTATTCCCTCGAGCCCTGCTGAAAACATCCTTGATGCGGCCTGAGCAATCATTCCTCTGCCATTATTCCTCATCTGCTTAAGCTGCTTGCCATTGACCAGCCTTATTCCCCTCTTCTGGGCGTATCTTATTGCCTTCCGGGTGTAACCTGTGTCTGTGACCATCAATCTTATCGCGCTCCTGCCGTTGTTGTTCTCAAGCTTATGGTAAAACTCAGCCACCTGCTTCACTCCGACATGCCTGTCCCTGAAGTGCGCCTTGCACTCTATGATGTAAAACTGCTTGGTCTTAGGCTTGAACATCACCAGGTCATATTCCCTTTTCATTGCCTTGTCCTTGTCAAAGTCATAGTTCTTCATCCACTTGTTCTGATCAACCTTGACATAGCCGTTGCTTTCAAAAACGCCCCTTACATCGCGCTCAAAGCCATGGCCTAATTCGCCAGGAGTCATGTTCTTCTTGTTAGCATAGGTCATTTAGTCACTTCATCTTTTTCATTTCAATCATAATAAAAATAAAAAAAACAAAAAAATAGTTTGTGCTTATGCATCTTTTTTACGCATCCTTTTTCTTGTAGCCGTCAAGGGCTTTCTTTATTGAGTCGAACAAGCCGTACTTGTCTGCCTGGTCATAGCCTGCGCCTATAACTGCGCCGCCTGCCATCCTTCGCATAAGCTGCTTCTTGCTCTCGTCCTGTGTCAAGAACTTCTTCTTGACCACATCGTAGACAAGCAAGCCGCCAACTGCAAGCTTGCCCAGGTCTATGACTCCTATCTTCTCTGCCTTTGCCATCTCAACTTTCTTTTCTAGCTCTGCCATGTTAGTTACCTCCATATGTTTTCATTGCTTTTTGCTTATCTGCTGATTAGATTGGCTCAAAATCTCCAGGAGCCCCATCGCCATCCTCAGGGCTGTCGCTGCTTCCATCTCCGTTGCTACCTCCTCCTGGGCTAGCAGCCTGGGCTTGCCCGTTCTTGCGGTGCTTGCCATTCATTATCAGGTAAGTGCCTACAGCCCCGGCAATCGCCCCAAGGCCGATGTTCTGAACCCTCTCGTTCATGCTGTACTTGTTTCCGTTGTTGATCTCCTCGCCGATATAGTCTCCTGTCACAGCGCCAAGTATGCTTCCCTTGGCAAGGGTCTTGTACTTGGACTTCTCCTCCTTGCTAAGGTTAGTCTTCTTGCTAAGGTAGCCTTCAAGAGGCTTGTCAGCCACCCATACTGCTGCTGCGCCTATAACTGCGTGCTTCAATAATTTCTCTAATCCCATTCTTGCATCACCTTTTGCCCTTGTTGTTTTTCCTTAATGCTATTTTTTCTTGAAAACACTGTTAATCAAAGCATAAATGCCCAGTATCATGGCTTCGTGCATTATCACGTCAATCCCGCTGACAGGCTCATGCACTAATTTGCCGCTAGCTTTCCTAGCTATCTGGTAACTCGCATCAAGGGGATTGGCCACCATGCCGTCCCTGACATTTTGCAGCACTTCCCCTGCTATGTATTCCAAAGGGTTAGAGCTGTTCTTCATTGGGTTGCCGCTGCCAGGAACTGCTGCATTAGGATTCTTCTTGGTCTTCCTGCTGCCCGTAGGAGCGCTGACCAGCTCATCAAGGTCATCATCTGCCCCTGCTGTGACTTTCTCTGGCAATGGAGACTTGTAATCCTGCGCGCTGCTCTTCTTAGGGTCATATCCATCAATGATGTTCTTCTTCACTCCCTCAATGACCTTGTCAACGAGCCCATCTGAGCCTGAGCCCTTGCCATCAGCCAGCTCTTTTGCTTCTTGCTTTCCTTCATAATCCTTTTTTGAATCCACAAAGTACTTTTTTGCCTGTGACATTTTTCATCAACTCCTAGCATGCTTCCCCAAGCTTTTCATCACTCCTCTTCACATCACTCCGTTCCTGCCCATGTCCCCGACCACAATGCCGGGTATGTCTGTTTCATCTTTTATTGTGTATAGCTGGATTTTCTTGTGCCTGAACCTGCCTGTATCCCCTGAAAACCCTCCAAAGCAGAACCCTGATGCTATCTCAAGCACAGTTATCCTGTTAGTGTTCTTCTTGCTGACAAGCCCTCTCATGACTTCGTCATAATTGTAAATATAACCGTCTGATATGAGCATTATGTCAACTGAGTTCTTGTTCCTGGAAAGCACTTCGTGCATCTTCTCTGTCTCAAGCCTTGTGCCCCCTTCCTGGTAATGCAGTATGTTCTTGGAAACCTTGCGAGGGTCATCAAGAAAATTGCTAGCCTTGGTCTCGCTGCTGAAATTAACCACAGCCACCTTGCTGCCTTTTCTCAGGTATTGCCTGGCAGCGCACACTCCTCCAAGGGCTGCGTATGAAAGCTCTTCTGCAGGGTCTGCCATGCTGCATGACGAGTCAATCATTACCAGCAGGTCAGGAGTTCCCTTGGTTTTCTTCTCTCCCCGGCTGCCTTCTTCATTCCATGACTTGGAAATCTCAGGCAAGTACTTGCCATAGCTGTTGAAAACATCAACCCTGGCAACAGGCTCATCAATCTCCCAGGGCTTTAGCTGCGTGCTCGCATTCTCCCCTCCTCCAATCACATCCCTGTCCTCGACCAGTATCTCATAGCTCTCTGCCTTGGCATTGTAAAAGTCAATTAGCGCATCCTTAGGGTCCCTTCCAGGGGCTCTGCTCCTGCCTGAGCCTGCGATTGGCAGCCCTTTCCTTGTTGCGCCAGGCTTGCCAACATCACTAAGCCCATCATCTTTAGCGCCTGTTTCTTGCCCTTTCAGCCTCTCCTGCTCTTGTCTCACAAAATCATGTAGCTTCTTGTAGTTATCAGGCTTCTCAAGCTCTTTTGCAATATCCTTTAATGCCCTTTCAACTTCTTTCTCGTCATAAGCCCCTAGGCCAAATCCATCAACCTTGGAAAGAGAGTAGCCTCCTGATTTGCCAGAGCTGCTTTTACCCTTGTTGCCTTCCTGCTTTTCCTGCTCATCAAGCTCTGCAAGTATCCTCGCAAACCTCTCAGCGTTCTGGTAAGCCCTTTTCCTGCTGGTGAATTTTATCTTTCCCAGCTCATCAACCTTCTGCCTCAAGCCCTTGCCTATTGTCGGCACATCAAAGTCCATGCCTGTCTTAAAGGCGTACAAGTGGCTGAGCACTGCCTCAGTATTTGAGCTCTTGTCAAGCTTCTGGTAAATCCTCCTTATCGAATCCTCTCTCTTGTCAAGCATGAGCTCCAAATTCAGGCACACGTCCATGAAATAGTTGGAAAGCTCATCCTTTTTCTCAGGGCAGGCTTTCTCAATCCTGTAAGTCAGCATTATCATGTTCTTCAAGTCCCAGGGCATTATCTTGTAATGGCCTGCCTCGTGCAATAGCAGCCCCCTGAATATGGTCTGGTAGTCAAGCCCCTTGCCCCTTAAGTGGTCAACAAATTTTTTCTGTATGCTTATCTCGTGGCTTTTCATGCTGATGCAAGCAGTCTCAACCTCATCTGACTCAACAAGCTTAGGGAATTGCAGCTCAAAGCAGTAAAGCCTTTTCTGCACATAATCCCAGGCTTTCTCCAGCTCATCATCTATTGAAAGAGGCGAAGCTATAGCAGCCTGCTGCTTAGCATCAGCAGCATTAACTGCAGCTTTCTTGCCTGCTTCTTGCCCTTTTTTTCTTGGCAATCCCAATAAATCCTCTAAAAACGACATTCCTTTTTCCTCCGGTTATATTGAAAAAGTCGCCGCAACCGGCACAAGCCTTTAACGAAAGCCTTGAGGGAAAAGAGCTACACTCGCATTGCGATGCTCGGTAGCAAGCGTGGAATGGGACTTCCGAAGGAATGTCCCATACTAACTCTTTTGCAAGCTTTTGTTATGAAAAGCTTCGGGGGTTGGCCCCGTCGGGGTGGCTTAGGCGACTTTTTCGACAGTTATTTTTTCCTTCATATCTCCTAATCAATTTTCAAATAATCATAAAACACAGGATGGTCAACTTCTTTGGCCAGCTTTTGCGCCTCTGCAAGCTTGGCCTTGGCAACTGAGGGGCTGGATTTCTCGTTCATGGCATAAGCTTCCATCAGGCTGAACATGCTCGCTTGAGCATCCTTTTGCTTGGACCATCTCTGCATCATGTCTGCCACTGACTTCTTGGTGACGTACATCTGCAAAGGGTCTGACTCTTTCCTTCGCTCCTTCTTGAACCCTTCAATGTAGTTCTGGGTGAACCTCATCTTGTGGTTGAGCACAAAGGGCAATATGGCAGCCACGTGCTGCACACTAACTTCTTTTTCCCCAAGCAGCCAGGCAAGGCTTTGCATGTACTTGTTCTCTGCAAACGTATTCCTTACGGACTCACAATTAGTTTTCTTGCCGCACATCAATTCCTTGTAATGGCATCCCTCAACGCATCCCTCATTGCTTCGCTTCTGCCCGAACATCATGCACGAGTATAATTCTGAAACTACAAAGTCAAGTAATAAGTCTGCCTCGTCGCTGATCCTGATTTTTCTTATCTCGTCATAAGCCTGGTTGAGCTCATCCCTTGTGAGCAATTCAAGCCCAGTCCTCTTCTCCAAAACTTTCTTGAAATCCTCTTGCACAGCAATCATCTCTTTCCTCTTATCAGTGTAAGGCTTGTCGCTCTTCATGATGGCGTAGAGCTTGTCCTCAGACTCCTTGTGGTTGAGCATCCTTGCCCCGTGAGAGCTCCTCACATGCTGGTGGCGTATTATCCTTATAGGATTAACTCCTGGAAACTTGCTCTCATCACTCACATCGCACCTGTCAATCAATGCCTCGACAATCCTGTTGTTGCCTGAGTCCTTGTAGTTGATAGTGTTGAATATAGGCACTTCCCCCAGGTTGATAAGCTCGTTAAGGTATTGGAACTCTCCCTTGTCCATGCCCCACAAGAGCAGGTTTTGCTTTGACTCAGGTATCCTGTTGAGCTCATCAACGATCTTGGGCTCTAGCAGCACAAAATTAGACCAGATGGGCTTCTCATTTCCTTGGTTAAGCTGCCCAAGGTCTAGCCTTGCAGTCATCTTCTCTTGAGTTAATTCTGCGTGGCCTTTGAGGCTGCAGCTTGACATCACAGTCTTTGGGATGCCATATGTCATGCTGAGCAATACTTCTGCAGAGGTGGTCTTTCCAAGGCCGTACTCTCCCATGCATAGCTGCTTTCCTCGGTTAACGCTTGTAAGCAACCCTAGCAATAGGTTTGAGTTGAACCTGCTAGTCCCTACTTGCATATTAGAGTGGCAAAGGTAAAGGTTGTCCTTCACATAGCCGTACACTCTCAGCAATTTTTCCTGCTTTGATTTTGCTCCAGGATTGCTGCTCAACTGTTTCTGCTCGCTCATTTGATCTCACCTTTAGCCTCAGCAACTTTCTTATCATCACCTTTAGCCCCAGCAGCCTTCTTATCATCGCCTTTAGCCTCAGCTTTATTCTCGCTTTTCTCCTCAGTTACAAACACTTTCTTGTCATTGTTATACTTCTCAAATGAGCTGTTAGCAGGCTTTTGCACTGTTTGAACTAGTTGCTCTGCCTGGTTGGCATTACTGGCATAAACATCGCTCGCATTGCTCGCCATCAACGGGCCTGCCTTTATCCTTGTAGGCACATAATCATTGTTCTCCACGATCGCAAAGAGAGTTCCTTTTTTCAGGTAGCCTTTTGCAACATATTCATCCACGAGCGAGTTAAGGAACCTCACGCAGCCATGGCTTGCAGCGCTTCCTAACTTTTCAGGCTCATTAGTGCCATGGGCCAGGATGTCTGATATCTCGTCAGGCTTGTAGTTGCCTTTAGAATCCCATCTTCCTGCATTTAGCCTTGCAGCTTTTGGGCCGTAAGCCAGCTCTCCGCCATATCTCCAATTGCTGCTGTCCTGAACAGACTGCACCTCAAATATTCCGTTGGGTGTCTTATGGTCACCCGCCCTCTCCTTGTCTCCTGGGTTCATGCCTGTGCTAACATCAGCCTCATCAACCAGCTGGTATGCGAGCTTGTACACCTTTGCCCTTTGGGTTTCCTTATCCACAACAAAGACATACTCTGGCTTGCCTTTCTTTTCCTTACCAAGCATCATATCGAGGACTTTGGGGGTTTCGCTTGAATAAGCACGAGAGCTGTCTTTGCTTATGCTTGGCGCATTTACATCCACAACAGCTACATCCACAACATCATCAATTGTTCCTGGCTTTTCCACCTGAAGCCTTTCTGCCTGAGGTGATTTTTCTGCTCTAAAGGCCCCATTATCTGGCTGCAAAAATCCAGGCATGGCTGCGATTGCTTGCCAGGCTAGCCTGTTAGCATAAGGGCTTTGCACCAATTCATCCTCTGCTATCATAACCTGCTGCTTTGGATGCTCCTTGGCAGATCGCATAGCCTTGGCAAAAAGCCCATCATACATCTTGCCTGCGTTGAGCACTGAGAAAAACGTGCCAGCAGCTATCAAGCCTGCTCCTATTAAGCTGTATGCTCGCGCACCATGCTTCTTTTTACTGGCAATATCAGGAACTAGCTCTTTTTTCTCTTGCAAGCCACTGGTTGGTTGCTGATCGCTCTTTGGCTGCTCATTCATTGGCTGTTGCCAGCTCCTTGGCTGTTGCTCACTAGCTGGATACCCAGCATTTCCTGCAATAGCTTCTGCTGCAGTAGCCTCTGATGGCTTTGCCCCGTAATCATTTATTCTTCCATCTAGCTCAGTCATTATATCACCTTTCAATAATCCCCTGTCGCTACTCTAACGCTAACTAACAGCTCTTTTTACCTGCTGAATCTCAGGCTTAGTGGCCTTAATGAGTGCTCTATCACAAAAGCTGCATTGCTATAGTTTCCCCTGACTGTTGAGTCAAGGTCATTAAGGTCATGGTTAAGCATTATCACTCCGCCATTGGTGCTGTTCCTGCTTTCCCTTATGGCTTTTATCCTGTCAGGATAGTCTGCTCCGCAAAGCACTATTCCCTTGAAGTTGGTGGACAATCCAACAATGCCATCTCCGTACAATCCTGTGTGGACTGGGGAAAAGTTCCTGTACTCAGCAAGGAATACTCCTTCAGGAGTGGCTTTGTCTCCTGATTGCATCTTTTTATTAGGGTTGGTGCCTGTTGAGCAAGCGTATTGCTTGACAAATCCTAGCTTGCCATTGCTGCTCTTGTAAAGGCTCAGCTTGTTCTCATCCTTGTCAACGTATATAATATAGGAGAAGTGGCTTGCGAACTTGCCCTCATACTTTGAAAGCGCTCCGGGCATTTTTTGTCCAGAAGCCTTTAAGACTTGCCCAGATTGATAGCTTGCCACAGCTCTTTCTTCAAGGGCAGGTGATCTGCTTTGCAAAGAGGGCTGGGCTGCTGTAGTTGCCTGCGCTGGTGCGCTTGATGGGTCGTATGCATTGGCCTGCCTCATCTCATCTACCTTTCTCATGCCCTCCCTGACTTGCTGCTCAAGCTTTGAGATGTAATCATCCTTTTCACTCAGCCGAGCATCTTTCTCGCTAAGGGTGCTTGACAATCCATTGCTCTTCTCCTGCAATAGCTTGTTGTCCAGCTCTAGCTTCTTGGCTTTCTCAGCCTCTGCCTTTAATTCTTCCTGGGTCTTCTGGTAGTTAGCCTCTACTGCTGTCTTAGACTCTTCAAGCGTCAGGGCTTTTTGCTCCAGGCTGCTTATTTTTTCTTGCCCAGTCTTCCATTCAGCCACTGTCGGATTTATCTTTTCATTGTAGAACTCCCCTATCTTGGCATTCACGCTTCCGCAATGGGTTGCCCAGTAAACAGTCCCTCCCATCAAGAGGATTTGGATACCGCGCTTCAGCTTGCCTTTTTCCGGCCATACAAATCTCTTGAATGCTCTTGCAGCCACGTATCCTGCTGTTGCAAGTGCTGCTCCGCCTATCAGGGCTTTTGCTCCCTTAGAAAACTTTGTCTTTGCGTTGATTGCTGCATATTGAGTCCCTGTTGCTTGAGCTTGCCCTTCTTGCGCTTGCTCAGTTCCAGTTGGTTCAGTATCGCTCATTTTTTCCCCTCCATACAATTTTTAATTTTTGCATTAAGATTAGCATAGTGGAGGTGTTTAAAATAGCCTCTCACGAAAAAACCGGAGGAATTACGGCGATGTCGGAAATACCTACAGGTTGCTCGTAATATAGAAAAGCGCCACCGCAACATTTATAATGGATAAAATAATATTTTCAGCCATGGAAAAAGCAACCGGAACCATACCCGAGGCAAATTACAAAGCCCTGAAAACCATAACTGAAAAGCTAAAGGGCCATGACATTGATTGGGTGCTCATCGGCAGCACTAACCTCGCATTGCAGGGAGTAGATGTTGAAGTGCATGACATCGACTTGATAACTGACCAGCAAGGCGGAGAAAGAATGGCAGAGCTACTCAAGGAATACATTACTAAGCCTTTTGAGTACAGCGAGAAAGGCCCATTCAGGTCATACTATAGCATTCTTGACATCCATGGCATAAAGGCAGAGATAATTGCTGAGATGCAGTACAAGCTCAGAAGCGGGGAGTGGAGTGATAAGAGCAGGGTAGCAGAGAAAAAAATGATTGAATACCAAGGGCTGGAAGTCCCTGTTTGGGATTTAAAAAAAGAATACGAGGACTATAATCTCATGGGCAGGGAAGAGAAAGCTCAAAAGATCAAGGAATTTATGGACGAAGGGATTAAAACATAAATAAGACTTAAAAAAAGCTATTAGAAACATGACTTTCTTAATCATCAAAAATTTGTTTAGAATCAGATTAACTTTAGAGATAGCTAACCAAAAAATTAATAAACGTAATAATCTCTAAATACATATATGAAATGGAAAGAAATGCCCTATTGGACTCGCGGGGCCATAATATGCGTTCCTATATTGATTATGTTCCTTATTACATGGACCTTGATTCAAAATGAATTATTTTACTGGGCATTATTCCCAATAATTACAGTGGGAAGCTTCTGGGGGATTCTCATCGGCGGATTCATCGGATCATTAATCGAGCTTATTAAAAAAAAGAATAAGAAAACTCTGATTGTTTTCATGAAAATAACATTTTTTATTATAGCCTTTTTCATCTTTTTAAAATGGTTCACAAGCCTTTTTAAATGATTTTCAGCTCAAGAACTCTTCTTTCTTTATGTGCTCAATGACATCATGGCATTCAAGCTTCTCAATGTCAAAATCACGTACCTGGTCGAGAAAATTATAGAACTCCTTTATGCTCGGGAACACAGTGTCAATGAGAAAGTCATAGCCATCAATCCTAAAGACAGAATTCACGCCAGGGTGGCTGTTGATGAAGGACAGGAATTTTTCATGCTCCCTGAGCTTGACAAAGACAAAGCTCCTGTAAAAGAAGCCTAGCTTGCGGAAATCCATGAGGGAAGCATGTTTTTTTATTATCCCATCGCGTTCCAGCTTCTGGTAATTGTCAAAAACCGTGGTGACAGGAATGCCTGATTCCCTGCTTATAGTGCTAAAGCTCTTCCTTGCATCTTGCCTCAGGTGCTTTAGAATGGCTGTGTGGTTGCTCTTATTAGTCCTCATAGCTAAAACTAATTATCACAACCCCTTAATAAACCCTCTCTAAAAAAAAACGAAGGATTTCCGCCCAATACGGAAAAATATTAAAAACCTGCCATAATAACACCAACAAGGGATGAGCAAGGAAAAAGAGCAAAAAAAAGAGGAGATGGAAACCCTGAAGAAAAAGATAAAATACCTGGAGGAAGAGCTGGCCAGGAAAGAAAAAGTGATAGATGGGCTGAAGCAGGAGAACATCGTACTGTTCAGGACAGCGCTGAAACATTCAGAGGAAAAAATTGACCGAGAAAAAAAAATGCATGAGCATGAAAAAAAAGGCGAGGGAAAAGAATGAATAAACCCAAAAAAAATAAAAAGCCCAAATCAGCAAAAGCCAAAAAAACATTTGCGCCAGGAAAACAAGCCAACTCAAAGAAATCAAAAAAGCTTGTGGTGTTCTACTCAAGGACAGGCATCACGCGCAAGGTCGCAAACGCCATTGCCCAAGAGCTGCAGGCAGAGCTTGAAGAGCTGGTTGACAAGAAGAGCAGGAAAGGGATTATGGGCTGGCTGTCAGGAGGAAGGGATGCAATGAAAAAAATCCTTACAGAGCTTGAGCCGCTGGAAAAAGACCTTTCGGAGTACGAGATTATAGTCATAGGCACGCCAATCTGGGCAGGCAACATGGCGCCAGCAGCCAGGACATTCCTATCCCAGAATAGGGGCAAGCTTAAGAAAGTTGCATTCTTCCACACAAGAGGAGGCTCTGGCCTGGAAAAGGTTGAGAAGGAGCTATGGCAGGCGCTGAGCGCAACAGCTGCATCAGCCACAGTTGCAGCAAAGTCCTTGGCCCTGCTAAGAAGGGAAGTGGTAAAAGACTTGCATGCTGACAAGGTAAAAGAATTTGCAAAGCAGTTGATAGGCTGATAGCAGTCATCGTCATAGCAAAAATCATCTTGGCCGTTCGCAAACCAGCTTTTTGGGCAGCTAAAGCAAAAGGCATAACCTTTTTAAGAGCAACATGATTACCACTGAAGAATGGAATCACAATCAGAAATATACTACCTTCTAAAATATCAGGAGCCTCTACAAGAGTGCCCTATTTATTTCGCAGTTAAGCCAAACGGGGAAAAAGTATGCGACTTCAGCTCCTCGAGCATTGAAAATATGCTGGCATTCTATGAAGGGTTAGAGATGACAAGAGGAAAAATAACCCTCAAGGTGCCTGATTCAGTGCTAGAGATAGTAAAGGGAAGATACGCTGCCCCTCAATACATCACGCGCGCCAATGGCAAGGGCAATGGCAAAGCAAAGAGATAATCCAAGCAACCTTATAATTTCGCTACTTTCTAGTGCAGGATGGGCTTGTATGAGGCAGTATGATTTTCCGAAAACTATAAAAACTACCTGCCCAAGGGATAAGCTGACATGCATCCAGAAGATGACGAGCCGCAGGACGAGCTAGGCGGAGTTTATGACGACGAAGGAAGGGAAGACCTCATAAAAGACGATGAGATAAGCCCTGAGGAAGAGGCCTTCATGCAAGGCTATGAGACAGAGGAGGAAAGGAAAGAAGAAACCTCAGATGTCTATGAGGAAGCCTTTGACAAGGCCAACGCTGCAGCATTGCCCAAGAGAAAGGCAGCTAAGAAGAATGCTAAGGCTGCAAAAGCAGCCACAAAAAAGGCAGGAAAAAAGGCAAAGCCAAAAAAGAAGCAAGCAAAGAAACCAGTAAAAAAGGCAAAGCCAAAAAAGAAATTAGGAAAAAAAGCAGCAAAAAAATCAAAGCCAAAAAAGAAGCAAGCAAAGAAACCAGTAAAAAAGGCAAAGCCTGCAAAGAAAATAGCAAAAAAAGCCCCTAAGAAAGCAGCAGAAAAAACAAAGGCAAAGCCAAAAAAGAAGGGCAAGAAAAGATAAGCCGATAGCTGAATCGTCCTAACAAGTGATATTATCCTATCTGTGATTATTTAATCTTTTTCTTAGGCATTTACGCAAAGCTTTAAAAAGTATCAAGCTTAACTAAGATAGCAGGAGGGAATAAACATGAAGATTTTATTCATTCACGCAGATTTCATAGAATACGAGGCCAGGAAGAAGGCTATCAAGAGCGCAGAGGAAGTGCCAAAGGGCAAGGAGAAGGACAGGATGGAAGAGTGCCTTGTAGCCTTCACTGCTGTTGAGAAGGTTGATGAGGCCAACCCCTGCGGAGCTGCCAAAAAGGCTTTTGAGGAGATAAAGAAGATAAGCAGCCAGGTGCAAGCCAAGAATATCATGCTCTACCCATACGCCCACCTGAGCCCTGACCTTTCCAAGCCAGAGCAGGCAGTCGAGGTCATGAAAGAGACTGAGAAGCTGCTCAAGGAAGCCAAGTACAACGTGAAAAGGGCTCCTTTTGGCTGGTACAAGTCATTCAACATAGCATGCAAGGGCCACCCATTGTCAGAATTGTCAAGCTCCCTCATCCCTGATGCAAAAGAGGGAGAAGAAGGAAAAGAAGGCAGCGAAGGAGGAGCAAAAGCATGTGAAGTGGTGTCTGAGGCCTTGAAGGCAGAGGAAAAGCTCAAGAGCTACTGGTACATCATGGACGAGGATGGCAAGCTGCATGATGTTTCAGAATTCAATTTCTCAAAATACCCAAAGCTCAAGAAGTTTGCGTTCTATGAGAAGCAAAAGGACAGGACCAGTGCCTGCGAGCCACTGCACATAGCGCTCATGAAAAAGCTAGAGCTGGTAGACTATGAGCCAGCCTCTGACTGCGGCAACATGAGATACTATCCTAAAGGCAGGCTGATCAAGAAACTGCTGGAAGAGTACGTGACTGACAAGGTAGTGGCTTACGGAGGAGTAGAGCTAGAGACTCCTGTAATGTATGACATGAAGCACCCGACCTTGGAAAAATACTTGCACAAGTTCCCTGCAAGGCAATACCAGATAACAAGCGACAAGAAGAATTTCTTCCTCAGGTTTGCAGCATGCTTTGGCCAGTTCCTGATAGCACATGACGCAGTTATCTCCTACAAGCACCTGCCGCTCAAGCTTTATGAGCTCACAAGGTACAGCTTTAGGCGAGAGCAAAGAGGAGAGCTATGCGGAGTTCGAAGGCTGAGGGCTTTCACCATGCCAGATGTTCATGCACTATGCTCAGACCTTGAGCAGGCAAAAGAAGAATACAAGATAAGGTTCCAATTATGCATGGACGTGCTTAAGGGCTGCGGCATTGAGCCAAAGGATTATGAGATGGGGCTCAGGGTGACAAAAGAGTTCTATGAGCAGAACAAGCCACTGATTGTAGGACTGGCAAAAAAGCTAGGCAAGCCGATCCTCGTGGAGATGTGGGATGAGAGGAAGTTCTACTTCATCCTCAAGTACGAGCTTAACTATGTAGATTCAGTAGACAAGGCAGCTGCTCTATCCACAGACCAGATTGATGTTGAGAACGGGGAAAGGTATGACATGAGCTTCACAGACAAGGACGGCAAGAAGAAATACCCTGTAGTGCTTCACTGCTCGCCAAGCGGAGCCATTGAGAGAGTAATCTACACGCTGCTTGAATTGCAAGGGGAAAAAATACAAAAAGGGCAGGTGCCAGAGTTCCCATTGTGGCTTTGCCCAACCCAGGTAAGGCTTATACCTGTGTCTCCAGAAAAGCACCTTGAAAAGTGCAACGAGCTAGCCAAGGAGATATTCGGCGAAAGGATTAGGATTGACATCGATGATAACACAGAGTCAATTGGCAAGAGAGTTAGGCAGGCAGAGAAGGAATGGGTGCCTTACATCCTTGTAGTCGGGGATGAAGAGCTCAAGGCTGACAAGTTTAAGGCAAGAGTCAGGGGCAAGAAAGATGCAGTTGAGATGGGCAAGCACGAGCTTATCAAAGAGATAAAGGAGAAGACTAAAGAATTCCCATGGAAGCCCTTGCCATTGCCCATGCTGCTTTCTAAAAGGCCGCAGTTCCAGACTATGAATTGATTGTTCTTTAATGCTGAACACAAGGATGCTTTTAATGGAAATATATAAATAGAGGGATTTTTATTGAATCAATTATGGGAATTTTTAAGAATATTCCAAAGATCTACAAAGGCTTAATATACCTATTTCTTGCAGTTGATTGGTGGCTTTTTGGCAAACTCACTCTATTCAAACCAGTTCCTAATGGAGCCATCAGGACGGACATTACTGGACTTGAAATTCCCCTTCTGATATATTCTGCTGTAATTCTAGCTTTGGGGCTATTGGGCATAGTATATACTATCCAAGGAATAAAAGAGATAATAGAAAAAAAGTGAGCAAGAAAGATATCTTAAAAGAAAATCAGCGCTTGCCCACAGTGTACTGGTAGGTGTTTCTCTTGCCAGTGTTCCTGTACTTGATAAGGTTGGTCTTTCGCAGCTTCTTCAAGGACATGGTCACTGAGCCAATGCTCACCTTTAGCTTGGTGGATATCTCCCTTGAAGTGAACCACTTGCCCTTATTCTTGCATAGAAAGTCGTAAACCTCTTGTTGACCCATACTTATATCACCCTCCTCTTTTATGAATAAATGACAGTCAGAGTATATAAGCCTTTGCTTTTTAAAGCACAAAAAAGCCTTTGCGCCATCACCACATGATAAAGGCAACTATTACCATGATGAAGCCAATGGCAAAAACCCCCCAGGCTATCATCTCGTACTGCGTAAGGCTCTTGAAATATAGCTGCACCTTATTGGTGAACTCGTTGAGCTCCCCGCTCAGGTGGCTCATGAAATCCCTTATGTCCATTGCCATTATATATTAATATTAAATCTAAGGGTATTTAAACTTTTGTATTGAGCAGGGAGTCAGAAAAAAAGTAAACAAGCGGTGCCTGTAAGAGCTGTGCTTTATCTCATCGTATCTCTTTAAATTTATAATTTGCCAAAGCCTTAAGCTTTTTTGTCTCTCTATCGAGCGAGGCTTTAGCATAAAGGAGCTCAAAGTCTTCAAGCCAGCCGCTTTTGTCATTGAAAGCACTTATCTTGCAGTGCTCAGCAACTCCTAATGGGGAATCACTGGCATAAACAAGCTTGCTCTTGTAGAGTAAAGGAAGGAATGGCACTGGCTTTCTTACATAAATGATGGTCTCTGCCTTGCTGCTCTTGGCAGCTAAATCCCTTTCAGACCAGGCGATTATTTCCAAGGTGTATTGTGAGCATGGCGCTGCTTTTCCAACATACCTCTCCTTAACGTAGTTGAAGCCTTCGGGATAATGCTGCTCATTTGATGTCCTCTTGCCAAGCTCAGATGCTATCAACCTTGCCTTCTCCTCAATCCTCAGCTCCTCTGCCCTTGATTTCATCTTATCAGCAAGCTCTTCTTTTTTAATCGCATCAATCTTTATTGCCATGACAACCACCTTAGTTATCAAGAACAACTCCGGCAGGTATTTAAAGCTTTCTTTTTCTCCACTCCGCAATGGGTACTGATAGAAAGATTTAAATAAGCTCATAAAATAACTTCTCAAATGATTGATAAGGGAAAAAATAATCTTAACAGGACCAAAATCTATCTTATAGGCTCATTTCTTCCCTTCAGGGACAAGATAATCAGCGCCCTACCTGGTTATTCGTTCTCAGATCCGAGAACTCACCCCCAGTCATGCGTGCAGAAGCTTGTTGCAGCAGACATGAGCGAGGCAGAAAACTGCCCAGCAGCACTAGCTGTTTTTCCTAGGGGAAAAAGAAAGGGAGTAATGAGCTTTGCAGAGCTAGGAGCATCTGCAGCCCACCAAAACCACATCTTAGTAGTTGATGAGACTGGAGAAGATGACACTCTTTTAGAGCACATTGCCAGCAAAAGTTTTGGCAACATAGAATCAGTGATTGAGTATCTCAGAACAGAGCCTTTTTTATCATCTCACACCCAGAACGAAATCTTAAAGAAGTATCCTCCGACAGCAGAAGACAAGCCCATACCTGTGAAAAACATCTATTTCTGCGGAACTATAGATGATAAGATGCTGCAAACCATTGATAAGGCAAGAAAAATGCGGCCTGACAAGAACATGATTGTGAAATCAGACCCTGTAAATGAGTTCCATAACATAAACGACTATGACCTCATAGTAGTCAACTTCCCAGGAGAGATAGACTGGGACAGGCATGCATGCTTTATGATGGGAGCAGCCTACTCCCACGACCTCCCTGTGCTGCTAAGAGAGGACAAGGACTGGAGATACCCTCCATTGCAAGCTCTTGTCAGGAGGCACACGCCAACCTTGGAAGGAGTCCTGGAATATGTCACAGAAGTTGATGACATGCACATCAACAGGGAAGCTGTGAACATGTACTATTTCTTTGAAAGGGAATTAAAGCGGAGAAACACCAAATAAAACTTCAATAGGTAAATCTTCAATAACCTTTTTAAACAGCCGCCCTATCCTGACATATTAGAGGGCTTTTTCTAAATGCCCTGCTTCGTTTTTGCTCGCCACTGATGCTCGCAAAAACTACGCCGCGCCATGCAAGTTTACTATTGTAAACGTTGCATAAGCAGGCGACGACGGTCATTTAGAAAAAGCTAGAGGTGCTGACATGACAGAGCAAAAAGAAAAAATCCATGCAAAAAAAATCAATGATCACTTATTTGAGATAGAAAGGACAGGCAACATGAAGGTTCCTGTGAGGATATTTGCCAGCGAAAAGCTTCTTTCCAAATTGCAAGAGGACGCAAGCCTGCAGCAGGGCATAAACGTCGCAAGCCTTCCCGGGATTTACAAGGCATCCATCATGCTTCCTGATGCCCACCAAGGATATGGCTTTAGCATAGGCGGAGTTGCAGCCCTGGATTATGAGACGGGATGCATAAGCCCTGGCGGGATTGGCTTTGACATCAACTGCGGGGTAAGGCTTCTTACTACTCCTCTTAAAAAAGAGGATGTGGAGCCTAAGATAAAGGAGCTTATGGACTCCATGTTCAGGAATGTTCCTAGCGGAGTAGGCAGCGAGAGCTTCCTGCGCCTAAGCAATCCAGAGCTTGATGCAGTGCTAAACAAGGGAGCTGCATGGGCAGTGGAGCAAGGCTATGGCTTCAAGGAAGACTTAGAGCATTGCGAGGAGAACGGCGGCATGAAAGAGGCAGATGCTTCCAAGGTCAGCAACAAGGCCAAGTCAAGGGGAAGGGAGCAACTAGGAAGCTTGGGAGCAGGCAACCATTTCCTTGAAGTGCAGTATGTCGAGCAGATATATGATGAAGAAGTTGCAAAGGCTTTCGGCATTACAGAAATAGGCCAGGTGACTGTGATGATACACTGCGGCTCAAGAGGACTAGGCCACCAGGTATGCTCTGATTATCTCAGAAAGATGGAAGAGGCAGACCCTGAGCTAATGAAAAGCCTGCCAGAAAAAGACTTGATATACGCCAAGGCAGGCACCCAGCTTGCAAAGGATTATTTTGGCGCAATGGCAGCCAGTGCTAATTTTGCCTGGACTAACAGGCACATCATAGCCCATCAGGTAAGGAAGAGCTTCAAGGAAGTTCTGGGCCTTGAGCCAGAAAAAATAAAGACAGTTTATGATATTGCGCATAACATCGCCAAGGTAGAGGAGCATATGATTGATGGTGAGAAGAAAAAAGTTTATGTCCACAGGAAAGGAGCGACCAGGAGCTTGCCTGCAGGGCACCCTAATACTCCTGAAGTATACAAGAGCGTAGGCCAGCCAGTGTTAATCCCAGGAAGCATGGGAACAGCAAGCTACTTGCTCGTAGGAACAGAGAAAGCTCTTGAGGAAAGCTTTGGGAGCACAGCCCACGGGGCAGGCAGGGTGATGAGCAGGACAGAAGCCATCAGGAGCTTTCGTGGAGAGCAAGTGCGAAAAGAGCTTGAAGAGCACAAGATATACTTAAAAGCAGGTAGCCTAAAAGGAGTTAGCGAAGAAGCGCCTGCAGTCTACAAGGACATAGATGAAGTAGTTAAAGTCAGCCACGAGGCAGGCATAGGCAACCTTGTAGCCAAGCTAAGGCCGATTGGAGTGATAAAGGGCTAGTCCTGAAAGAAAAAAAGAAGCATTAGAAAAAAGAGGGATTGCATGAAGCGCAAAATAACACTCGCATCAACTTCTCCGAGAAGGAACGGCTTGTTGCAGCAGATAGGGTTAGAATTTTCAGTGGTGGAAAGCGATTATCACGAGGATATGAGCCTGAATATGATCCCTAAGAAGATGGTGATGCATTTTGCCAGGGGCAAGGCAGAGCATGCAGCAGAGCACCTGGTGCTTGGAGGCTTAGTCATTGGTGTTGACACTATTGCTGTTTGCAGGGGAAGAAAGCTAGGAAAGCCAGGCACTCCTGAGAACGCAGCCAAGATGCTGAGATTTATGTCAGGTAGGACTGTCAAGGTTTATTCTGGAGTGTGCATTGTTGATGTTGAGGAGAAAAAGACAGTTGTTGATTATGAAGTCAGCAAGGTCAAGATGAAAAAGCTCACTGATGAGGAGATAAGGGCTTATGTTGCCACTGGCGAGCCTCTTGACAAGGCAGGAGGCCATGCAATACAAGGTTTAGGAGCCATATTCGTAGAGAAAGTCAAGGGATGCTACTCCAACATTGAAGGCTTGCCCCTGCATAAGATTTACAAGATGCTCAAATCCAGGGGCACTAATATCTTTGAGTATGAAAGATGGAAAGGAGAAGGTAAAGGATAGGACAAAAGAGAGTTCACAGGTTCTTGATTACAAAATCAGCTCTTTCCTTTATGCTCATAGGAGGCACTTCTATCACATCATAGCCAAACTGCCTGTAAACCTGCTTTATCAGCTCTCCCACCTGCTTTGCCTCTTCCTCTGTCTCGCACCTAAGGCTGTTCTGCTCGTATTTAGGGAGCTGCTTTAAGAAGAAAACCTTTTCATAGTCACATTTCTTGATGGCTTCAGTGAGGTTTCTCGGAGGCTTCTGCCCCCTGAACTTAGAGTAGGCAAGGCCGTCAGGCAAAGCCCTGTCAAGGAATATTATGCTGTTGCCTCCAGGGATGGACTCCTCTTTCTTTATCTGCAAGGCAGCTATCTTCTCCTGGAATCCTTTCTCATGCCAAGGGTCAGCCACTCCTTTTGCCTGCTCCTCCTTGATGACTTCTTTGGCAGACTCTGATATGAACTTGTGCCTCCGCCTGCCTAATTCCTCAAGAAGAGTGGTCTTGCCAGAGCAAGGGCCTCCTGTGATTACGTAGAGCCTCATATAATTGATAAGGAGAAACGAGTTTAAATAATTTACTTATAATCATTTAATCGCACAGGGCAGAATAATTCTCAAGGCTCTGTCTGCTGGGAAAACCTTCCGACGTACTTAGCTTTACCCTCAGACTTCTCAAAGATGAACTGGCAAATCCTGGTGCCAGCATGCAGTTGCACAGGATTCTTCCCCATGTTGCTTATCTCAAGCACAGGATAGTTGTCAATGCCTGGCTGCATGAAGGGAGCTGATATGTGAACAAGCAACCCCATCCTGGCAAACTTGCTCCTGCCTTCAAGCCATCCGCAGATGTCGTCTGCCAAGGTAATCCTCTCCTTGGTTATGGCAAGGACAGTCTCCTGTGGCTTTATGATGATTGAATCTGATGTGACAGGGTCGCTTAGCTGCCTATAGTCAAAAGAGTCATTGATATCAGGGACACCCTTCAGCTTCTTGAAAACCCTGAACTTATTTCCGAGTGTCAAGTCAACAGAAGCAGGCCCTAGCTGCTCAGGAGAAAATGGGGAGATCTTTATCTTTCCTTTCTTCATTGCCTTCAATATCTCGTTGCCAGTTAATATGGACATACTTGCCAAAATCATTTTTAGGTTTAAATATTTTATTATTGCCAAGGCACGTCTCATAATGCCGACCCCAGCAGTATAGCATGGCATTAATCATATCAAGAAAATAATTAATAAAAATAGTTTAAGCTTTTTCTGCTCCCCGACGGCTAACTCTCTCCTCTCCCGTTTAAGTGATTATTGGATGTCTTGCTCCAGTGCCTTTTTAAGGTAGGGTGTCACCAGGATAGGCCTGTCAAAGCCTTTGCTTATATCATCCAACGCAGCCTTGATCTTCCTCTCCTCTCTTAGCACAAGCGCCTCGAGCAGGTCATCATCTGTCAGCATCCTCTTAACGACATCCACCCGCTTGGGGATGTCTAAGGCGTAGCCTGAATCTGCTGGCGCAAACCCAGTGTAGTCAGAGCATCCTCCGTAGAAGATACTGTATCTTCCGAAGATGATTCCTGAGCCTCTGAAGCCTCTCACCTCATCCTCTCCTCTCTCTGTGCATCCACTTATGGCCAGGTGAGGAAGCTTGCCAGACCAGTCACCGTCTTCATCTCTCTTATCCAGGATGACCCTGTATTTGTCATTCACTATTTGGTCCATTGTTCCCAGGTGGTCTTCAACAAATCCGTACTTCTCTTTCTGCTCCAGGGCCCTTTTCTCACCGAACTCCTTAACGACTTCATCCCATGCCACAGTCAGGTAAGGGGTGAGTATTGCCACTCTTACTTCTTTTTTTCCGTCTTCCATTTTGTTTTCACCTCCCGCAGGTCTTACTGCGATTTGGCATTATGAACATTTCAACATTCTTCTCACTTAGTCAGCCTCTGAACATAGGCATCATTGAGTCAGCCACTCCTTTAATGCGAACTCCTAGTGTGCCTACTTTCTGGATTGACCGGTAAATGGCTGTGTGACTGCCTCCGGCTATGTAATCCATTGTTTTCTCCAGAACCTGCCTCCAGATTTCAGGGTCATCCTTCCTCCCTCTAAGTGTCTCATTTAGTGGCATGATCCTAGTGAATGGACCGTGATGGTCAGGCTCAACACCAGGCGCATCATAGTTCATTCCAGTAGCTATGACTGTGTATATCAGGTGCTCGAAGCCTTCCCTGACAACCTCAAGCCCAGCCTTGGGGCTTTCCATGCACAAGTCAGTTATTACCAACCCGTACTTGTCCTTGGACTCAAAGCTCTCCTGAATCTTCTGCTGCGCCTCCTGCGCGCTCGCAGCATACTCTGCCTTGATGCCCAGAGGCTCTAGCCTTGCAAAATACTGCTTAGCCGCATCCAGGTTGGCCTGGGTGTCGTCCACTACCAATATATTCCTTATCTCTGATTTAGCCAACTTTTCTTCCAGTGTCATCTTTCTCTCCTCCCGCAGTTTTCATTGCAATTTATCCTTAAGCTTCTCATTATAGCCTAGCGTAATTTTGCAACAGTGCTTGTGCTATTGCCGCAGCAACTTGCTTGTAGTTGCCCTCTCTTCTCATATCTCTGCATATCTCTATCTGCATTGAATGGTCCTGGCTTCCAGCGTGATATTGTATGCCGTTCCTCCTGTCCCAGGCAGGGAATCTCTTTCCCATCCATGCCCTTTTGCGGTGCTGTCCTTGCAACACCTGGTCAAGCCCTCTCCTGAAGCCAACTGCCATCTCAACATTTGCCCTTGGCACTCCGCTGTTCCTTCCGGCAGCAGGGTGCTCATCAGACCCTTGGTATTTTTGCTGGTGCTTGTTCCATTTCATGCCGATGCCGATATCCATTCCCATGCTGCCTCTGTTTCTCATTCCATGGATATAGACGACCAGAGCCCTTTGCTTTCCATTGTGCTGGCCAGCAGCGTACTGCCTTGCTTGCCTGCAATATTCGGCAATGTCATCGTAGAATTGCCTCATCTCCTCGCATTCCTTTTTCTGCCTTAGGTTGTTGAAATCAACCCTCCTCATGATGGAATTAGCCCTTTGCCAGGCCTTAGGCTTCTTGAACTGGTCGTTAACTACGCAGTATGCATCCAGTATTCTAGCGAGCTCTTTTGCTATGCCTTTGCTGTACAGGTCATCTCCTGCTCCGTGAGGGGCTACTATTACGAACTTTGACCTGCCTGCTCTTTTCTCTCCGTAAGCAGCTTTCACAATCCCTTCCAAAACCATCTTCTTCACCTCCCGCAGTATTTACTGCGATTTTTTTATCGTTTAATTGTTGAGTTTATCGATGATAGTACCTTAGGGTGTCCATGGCTTCCCTTGCGCATTTGTACCTGGCTGCCTGTTCATCAGTGCCTAGTTGAGCTATTGCCTGATCTCCCATTATGTCTTTTACCAATCTTTCCAGGCGCGTCATGGCCATGCCCCTTTCTTTTGGCTTGAGTATCACGTGGGGCTCTCCAGGAGAGGTAGTCTGCCTTATGGCGTCCCAGTAAGCTCTACCAGCTCCATTATAGTCATCTTTGGCTCTGAACCAGTTACCAATTGCCAAAAGTTGTAAGATTGAGAATTTCTCCGCCCCAGAGATAGAGTACATTAACGAATCTTTTTGTGCAGATATTGCAGCGGCTCTGAACCTTTGGCATTTCTCTTTTTGCCTGAGCTTTCTGTCCATTTCGTCTAAAGTTTTTTTGTCCATCTTGTGCACCTCCTTTTATTTAACTACTAGATAGTAGTTTCTTTATATAAATATTTGTTGTAGAAATATCTACAACAATAAAATTTAAATAGTAGAACTGCCCAAAGCATACCTATGAACGTAGAGCAAGTCCTAGAAAACCTGGGCTTCAGCCCCAACGAGATAAAAGTCTACCTGACACTAAATGACCATGGCACCAAGACAGCAGGGAACATATCCAAGCTCGCCCATATTGACAGGAGCAGCTGCTACAATTCATTGAAGCTTCTCATAGAGAAAGGCCTGGTAAGCTATGTGCACATAGGAAAGGTGAAATGGTTCCAGGCAACAGGCCCAAAGCGCCTTCTGGAGTACCTTAAGGAGCAGGAAGAGCAGGTACAGGAGATACTTCCTGAGCTACAGGCAAGGCACAAGGCAGCCAAGATAGAGGGCCAAGTGAGGATGTTCAAGGGAATAAAAGGCATCAAGAGCATCTTCCTGGACATGGCAAGGACAGGGCAAAACAACGTGGTATTTGGCTCAGAAGGCCAGTTCACAGCAAGGCTGCCTGAGTTTGCAATGCAGTTCAACAGGCTCAAAAAAGAGAACAAGATGACAACCAAGCTAATCATAAGGGAAGGAAGGATGGAAGCTGATAGCGCCACCACAGAGTACAGGTATATCCCTGGAATAGAAGAAAGCCCTGCAGTCACCAACATCTACGGGGACAAGATAGCCATACTCATATGGACTGATGAGCCAGAAGGCATAATCATAGAGAACAAGGCAGCAGCCCAAGCTTATAGAGCATACTTTAACTTCATGTGGAAGCACGCCAAGAAGCTGGAAGGGAAAAACAAATAAATCAGAAGCATAACCAAAAGAGAAGATGAAACCAGAAACCCTAATCATCAGCGTGGGCGGAAGCCTTATCTGCCCTGACAATATTGACATTGATTTTCTCAGGAAGTTCAAGGAGATAATCCTCAAGCACATCAGCAAGGGCAAGCGCTTTGTGCTGATAGCTGGCGGCGGCAGGATTGCAAGGAACTATCAAGCCGCTGCAAAGGAGCTTGGAAGCGTGGATAACGAAGACCTTGACTGGCTGGGAATACACGCAACAAGGATTAACGCGCACCTGCTCAGGACCATCTTCAAGGAGCACGCACATTTCCACGTCAATCACGACCCAACAAAAAAAGAGGAGTTCACAAAAAGCATACTGGTGGCTTCTGGCTGGAAGCCTGGCTGCAGCACAGACTATGACGCTGTCCTGCTGGCCAAGCAATTAGGCGTGAGAAAAGTCATTAACCTTAGCAACACTGATTATGTCTATGACAGGGATCCCAAGCAGTTTCCTGATGCAAAGCCTCTCAAGAAGATTAAGTGGAAGGATTTCCGTAAGCTAGTAGGTGATGAATGGAGCCCTGGGCTCAACGCGCCTTTTGATCCTGTTGCCAGCAATGAAGCAGAGGAAGCAGGCATCACAGTCTTTATCATCAACGGGGCAAAGCTGGATAATCTTGAGAAGGCTGTTGATGGGAAGAAGTTTGTTGGGACGATTATTTCTTAGGATGAGACTAAGGCTAGATTAGGACAGCATTATCAGCACCACTCCTAATACCATGAGTATCACTCCTATAAGCCTTTCTTTCAATCCCTTCTCCTTGAACAGGAAGTGGCCGAAGAGAACGCTCATTATGGTGCTGGTCCTCTTTATGGAGATAACATAAGCTACGAGTGTCATGCTTACTGCAGTCATCTGGAAGATGCTCGCTGCAACCCCAAAGATGCCCATGGGAATAAGTGCCTTGTAGCCTGATTTCATCTTCTGCATAATATTTTTTGACTTGAAGAGCATTATGGGCAGCATGATAATAGCCATGAACAATCCAGTGGCTGCGACCCAGAACATAGGGGATGAGTTTATCACTCCCATCTTGTCAAAGTTGGATGTTATGCTCCAGATGAAAGCCACCAAGAGCATGAGCCTTGGGCCTTTCTCCTTTATCAAGGCTCCAAATGGCGCAAAGAATCCTTTTAATCCTTTTTTCATGTACTTGATTTTCATTACATATGAGCCAACCACTATGAGCAACACTCCGGACAACCCTAACGGGGTAGGGAACTCGCCTATCATTATGGGAGATGTTAACAACAAGAACAATGGAGTAAAGGTTATCATAGGTATGGTCAATGACAGGTCTGAGGCCTTTATGGCTTTCATGAATAATATTATGGCCATGACATTGAGCGAACCCCCTATGAGAAGGGCTATCCAGAACTGGCTTGTGAGCATTGGAATATTGATAAAGATAAACATCGGCAGCAAGAACACCAAGGAAAAGAACATCAATGACCAGGAAACAACGTATTCATCCATCTCCTTGAGGCTTTTCTTTGAAAACACATCCTTTGCAGACTCAAAGATAGCTGTCAAGAACGCATAAACAAACCAAACCATGGGAACAGTAGAAATAACCTTGATTTAAATAGTTTTCTAAGGATAAAAAGACATAGCCAGGGTATATAATTCATATATCAAACACCCTCCCTCTCTTGCCAACATTGATGACCCTGGTCTTGCCTATTTTTTCCTCTAGGCCTTCTGCCTCATGCACATGGCTGCATAGCAGGATGTCTGGCTGGAACTTCTCCACTGCCTTTCTCACTCCTGTGCTTCCTGGGAAGAACTGGGTGAATTTTTCCATCCTGGTGTCAGAAGGGTGCACATGAGTCACCATTATCTTCTTGTCCAAGTACTTGATATGGTCAAACCCTTTCTTAAGTAGATCATAAAGCTCTTTCTCTGAGAGCTGGCTTATGCCAATATTAGCTCCGCCAGCCCCAAATATGCCTACATCCTTGTACTTGACGCTGTAGCCATGGATGTTCTTCACCCCATAAACATCTGCAAGGAAGTCAGCAGTGGCAAGAGTCTCGTGGTTTCCTGGTATCAAGAGCACTTTAAGGTTCCTCTTCTTGAAAGGCCCTATGATGTTATCTGTGCTCTTGTCAAAAAAGGTCAAGTCCCCGCAAAGCACTACCAGGTCTGCGTGCTTGTCCTTGGCTTCTTCTGCCAGCTTGTCAGCTAGGCGAGTATCGCCGTGTATGTCTCCTGCGCTAAAGATCCTTAGCTTGTCTCTCTTCATTTTCATCTCGTCAGCCTCGCAGAGCAAATATTTTTTTTCGTTTTATCTTAAAAACTTAAAGACGCCTGAAAGGATTATCTGGGCCTCAGTCTACAAAAGCTGAGGCTTTTGAGTTGCCTGCTTCGCAGTCAACGCCGGCCAGGCTCATTTCCTCTTGAATATCTTCCTTATGCCTCGGAGGTGTTCCTTGATGCTAGGCTTGCTCCTGTCCCTTATCTTCACCTCTTCCTTCTCAAGGTGGATTATATTGGAAGGCCTGCTCTTTATCTCGCCGTCATAAATAATGTAGTCAACGTGCTTCTTTATGTCATCATCCAGGTCATCGATATTAGTCATGAAGTCCTGGCCGCTGATGTTGGCGCTCGTAGTCACGATAGGCACTTTCATCTTCTTGACATAATGGTAGAACCAGTGATTGGGTATCCTCACCCCTATTGTGCCGCCAGCAGGGTTCACGTTGCCTGCCACGAACTTTTTCTTGGCCTTGAATATTAGTGTGTAAGGCCCTGGCAGCTTGTCAACCCACTGCCTTGCCTCATCACCTGCCTCGCAATACTCATATATCATGTTCTTGTTAGGGATTATGACTGAGAAAGGCTGGTCTGGGCTTCTCTTAATCCTCCTCACCCTCTCCACTAGCTCAGGATTTGTAGCGTCACAACCTATACCATAGATTGTGTCTGTGGGGTAGATGAAGACGCTTTTCTTCAGCTCATCCACCAGTACAGGGTTGTGCTTCAGCTCATCCTTGTTTATTATCCTCATGAGAAGCAGTAAATGGTGATGGGTTTAAAAAGTTTAAGTATTATGGGATGAAAAGACATCTTTGCAAAAAAATATTTTGAAATAATTTTGAAATAATCTCACATGGTCAGGAAGAGGTATTCAATCATCTGGTTCTCCTCTCCTGGCGCTATTAGCTCGTGCTCTTTCATAACCTGGACTAGCTCCTGGGGATAGCCCAACCCTCTTTCCATTGCTTCTGCAGCCATTATTTCACCTCTGCTTTGACTATCGTTGAAACCCTACTGTTGAAAATCATATCATCTGTTGCAGCTCATAATTGCTAAGCCTTCTCCTGCCCATGTTCTTGACCTGGACAAAGAACAGGCTCTGGATGTAAGCTGTGTTTTCGTGCAATGCCTTCATTTCTAATCACCCCAAACATTGGTTAGGATTAGTAGGCGACGTTGCAGCCAGTTGCAACGAGGGGGTAAAGGCCTTGGCGTCGCTCAAATCCTTATCAGCTAGAGCATTGGCTTTTTCATTTAAATACCCTGCGTCAACATGTCCAGTGCAAGCCTTCATAGTATCGACGACAAAACAGTGCCAAAACTGCAGAAATAAAATGTCCAGTGGCCTGGCCAGTGGGCTCAAGAGCGTACTCTTGTTGTCCAGTGCTCAGTTAAATGCAATTATTCTGCTATTGATAGTATCCCTTTTCAATCTTATCGCTAGTCCACACAAGAAGGTTGCGCGCATTCTCAAGTCTCTCGGTATTAAAACTATGCTCTTTTATCCACGGGAGCACTCCATCTATGGCTCGTATGCCATCTTCCAAAGATAGAGCCTTTCCCTTATGATTATATACACTTATACTGCGCATCCTCTCCCTGGACTTATCCTCTTCCATCTTTGAATTATAAAAAGGAGATGCATCCTTGCCAACAGCCCCCCTTGGCACACCCAGCTTAAGTTGATATGCATGGGTGAATTCTTCTGCAGCTCCAGAGCTATATTGCCAATCAGGGCTCATATGAAGCTGCGTAGCATGCTCACTTATCAAAGTCAGCCATAAAGCCTGGAAATGCTCCTGCGTCCATTTATCACCGCGAGGAACAAGGTCTGCAGGATATAAGATAGGTATATTCACTCTTGTTTCAAGTTCTTGCAAGAAAACGTGGCCATATGCATAATTCTCTGATATGACTTCCCTAATTATCTCCTTAAATATAGGCACTTCTTTTGACTTGTCAGCAGAGCTTGCAGGCCCCGTCAGAAAATCCTTCCGATCAGGATGAATAAGGGTTCTTGACAAAGCGTCAAAAAGCATCTTGCCTGAAGTTATGGGTACGCTTATGTATGCAAACTCTTGCTGGTTATGGATGCTCCTTAATGTTCTTATAATATTATGCACTGTAGCTGCCTGCACTGACTCCTCAGGCCAGACACGCGACTTGTACCTGTACCAAAGAGATTTACTTTCAAGCGAATCTTTTCTAATGAAATATCACCCTCAAAATTAGAACGAAGAAATATCTTATATAGTTATGCTGTCACGGCATTGAGACAGATTTGCAACTTATTTAGTGTTTGCTAATTTTCGGCCTTTTTGAAACAAAACTTCAGAAATCTGTAAGCTTCTTCTCTACAATCGTAGTATTCCCGCCTGTGCCTGTCTGCTTCTTGGTAGAGATAAAATTCCCTTTGTCCAGCTCTGCAATCTTGCGCTGGAAAGTCTTGTATGTCTGCTTGCCTCCTTTCTTCTGGTAAGCCTCATAGAGCTCTCCCATCTTCTTGCCAGAATGCTCCTTGACAATGCTCAGGATGAACCTCGAATCCTCTGATAGCTCTGCGCTGTTCTTGATGCTAAAATTCTCTAGCTTAGAGATGGCTTTCTCAACATCAGAAAGGGTTATTTTCTTCCTGCTGCTCTCCTCAGCAATGAGCGCAGACTCCCTCATCAAGAAGAGCCCTGTCCTTATGTCCTTTATCTCAAAAGTCTTCTTAGCCACCTTGTTGAAGGCAGCATCCTCCCATACCCCTTCAGGGAAAGCATAGCCTGCCCTCTGCCTCATTATCTCCCTAGTCTCATGCTCATTGTACTGCCTGAACTCAAGCACATCAGGGGTGAGCCTTGACTTGATCCTGCTGTCCAGGGTAGCTATCCATTCCTTGAAATTAGTTATCAAGACTATGCTCTTCTTGTAGATGCTCTCAAGGATGAAATAAAGGAAGTCATACTCCTCTGCTTTGTCTATCTCGTCAAAGATGAGCACAGCAGACTTCTTGTTGATCATGCTGGCAACTATCTTGTACAAGTCAACTGTCTTCTTGTTCTGGACCAGCCTGTAGCCTAGGTGCTCGCATATCTCGACAATCACCTTGTAAGAGGTGTTGTGCTGCCAGCAGTTGATATAGACAGGATAAATCTCATCGGTCTGCTCCTCAAGCTCCCTAATGACATGCTTTGCTGCTGCTGTCTTGCCGATTCCAGGAGGGCCATACATCACCAAATTGCGCCCATTCCTTGAGGCAAACAAGGGCTTGACGCACTCTGCAATGAACCTCTGCTCTTTCTCCCTGAAAGGAAGCACTTTAGGCAAGAACTCAAAGTCCAAAGCCTCCTCGTTCCTTATGAGAGACTCGCCACCCTTTAGCATGTCATCAAACAAACCCATGCCTGTAGAGACGCCGAGGCGGTTTAAATATTTTGCGCAATAAAAAGGTTAATATTTCCGGAAAGCTCATGAAAAACCCATAAGAATTAACGAACACCCCAACGCACACAAGCCGTTCCATTATCAAAAGCTTTAAATAATGTTTTTCCAAGAATAAGACATCATGCGCGTATTCAGCGCATTAGGCTATATTATTTGGTGAAACATTGAAACCTGTAATTTTCATTTTAACTATAATACTATGCATCTATCTGCCTGTTGCTATCAGTGTTAGTGTAGATTTTAATGACGACGGATTTGTTGATATCCAAGACTTAATTATAGTGTTCCTTAGTTTCGACCAAGAAGAATTTGATACAAGAATAGACACGAACAGCGACGGAATTATTGATATCCGAGATATAGTTTATGTTGCAAGAAGGTTTGGCACAGCAGTAACTCCAGACGAGTGCAGCCCTCAAATCGAAATATGCGATAATGGCATTGATGAGGACTGTGACGGCTCAGACTTGACGTGCATAGCCGGAAGGAACCTTTATGTTTCTACCATAGGCAACGATGCCCATAATGGCCTTGCCCCCACATACCAAGGGGGCAATGATGGCCCATTCCGTACGGTCCAGAAAGCAATCACAGCATCAATTGAAGGCGACACCATATTCATTGCAGCAGGCACCTATGATCTTGAAAAGTATTCGGCCACATTGAATAAAGCCATATCGCTGGTTGGCCAAAGCAGGGATGCCACAATCCTTACTAATGGCGGGACCCTATCGCTACATAAAAGGGTTAATGCAAAAAACATAATGTTCAAGAATTATTTTAAGAGAGATTATAATAGCGCTGTGTTCAGGCTCATACCTTCTGCCGGGGAAGCTATTGATAGCATGGTCATAGACTCTTGCGCATTTGACAATGTGCCTGGCGTGCTGCTGAGCAGGGGGGTTGAGGGTACGATGCGCGACATATTTGTAACCAATAACGTCATGACTAACATTAACAGCCCCTGGTCTGTACAAGCAATCGCATTATTCGATGGAAACATAGCCAATATAATAGTTTCAAATAACACCATAAGAAATGTGTTTACAACAGCCCCTTATTATGATGTTATCGTGATAATTTTCGGAAGGGACGAAGCAACTGTTGTGGATAAGATAATCGTGTCTGAAAATGTGATTGAGACCGTAAGGGGGGGCACGCAAAAAACTGATTCAGGCTACTCCCCTGGAGGAAGGGGTGTTCTTGGCTATGGCGACAATATAAAAGTATTGAACAACAGGATATCTGATTTCGACCAGAATGGTTTCCCGAGAAACTGCATCTACCTCAAGGGAAGCAATGCGACAATCTCAGGCAATATCGTCCACAACTGCGGAAGCGAAACAGCTGGCTCAGGCTCGGGCGACATTTGTATCAAAGGCAACAATAATGAAAATAACATAGTAACTGGCAATCACATAACAAGTGACAGCAACCAGGTTCTTGGAGGATTTGGCATATATACCAAGGGAGGCGGGACTATCGAAGATAACTATATCTATAAGCCGCACGGCATCGGCATTTTTAGCTTCAATTCCACCGGCCTCACCCTGCTAATCAGCAAGAATTATGTGGAAACAGGAAACCGATCAATCTGGTCCTATGGCTCTGGCATTTTGGGGACAATTAGGGACAATGCCCTGATTAGCCACATAGATGAGCCCACAAGGATTCCGGCTAATTTCAACTTGATAAATAACCAGGTCTGCAAAGGAAGCAGCTGTAGCCTAGAGCCGCCTGTGAAGACTTGCATAAATCAGGGATACTACTGCTGTAGTTCATGTTCAGGCACATCTTATTCAAGCTATGACTCAACTTGCCAATATGACAAAGCTAAGTGTTGCGCAGCGTGCAGCTGATTCTAGGCAAAAACAAATAAATTTATAAATTTGCCAGAGAAGGATATGCACATCAAAAGACTTATTGATAGATGATTTGCATGACGCACCTGACACCGTGGCAAAGGCTAAAGTACGCAGGCCTGATGCAAAGAAAATATGATAACTGCACAGTCAATGTCTGGATGAGCCCAGGGCATTATTATTTTGACAAGCCAATAGCCATTAATGAGGTGACTAAGGCGCTGGACTCGGTTTTCCAGCATCCATATTTTAGAGATAACCTCAATGATGTTGACATTGTGTTTCAATACTCACTTGTCCAAGCCCTGGGAACAGTGGGAACAAGAACAGTAGCCTTTGTGAAATCATCAGATTTATTTGGGAAAAGCAATATACTTTTCATAAACCTGAATGTTGCGCGTAAAGCTGCTGGAAAACCAACACAACAATATGCCCAGATCTTTGAACAGATGTATAAAAAGGGCTCTGTTGGTGAAGAATTCGATTTAGCAATGCTAGGAAAAGAACTTGAAAACACTATAGCGCATGAGATGACGCACATAATCCAGGAACACATCACCCAGGCAGGCAGAATCAAAAATCAGCGCATAGATACTGCAACAAAAATATTCAGAAACATAGGCTCCTTAAGTGAAAAAAGTACTGCAGTCAGTTTAGATAAACTCACACTTGATAAAGCCATTAATTTGCTTTTTGTCAAAATCTACAAAACATTCACCCATACAGACCTGTACATATATCGCGAGGGGGTGGCCAGCTTCATGGGAGACTATGCATCAGGTAGATATGGCACTGACTACAAGGGCTTTATGGCCCAAAGCAAAGAAGCTGCAAAAGAAACAAAGAGTTGGCTAAGCACAATAGAACAACACTTCAAATCTGTCAACGGGCTAGTAGTTGAAAGCATAACAGCAAAAAAGCCTCTCAAACGGGATAGCATAAATGAGAAAGCCGATTCAATAAACAAAACTGCACTCTCAATTAAGCGTTTTTACGAGCTGGGATATGCAATACCAGCAATCCTGTTCAGGTATGGAGGATTCACTATAGAGCAGATTGGTGCAATGGGTGACCATAAGCTCATCAATGAATACACAGATACGTGCCTGAAAAATAATCTTGAAATTCTTTATACTAACAGGCCAGGTGTTCACGCCATAGTTAACATTAGTGATTTTAGAGCATCACTGCACAAGCTAAGAAAAGAAATCCTGCAAAACATCAAAGAGCTAGAAGCTTCGCAGGCAGGCAAGTGGCACTGACAAACACTGCTCTTGCAAAAACAAATAAATTTATAAATTTGCATTAGATGAATAGATAGATATCTCAAGCCTAAAAAGGCTATTGACGGGTGATTATCATGAGAGCTGATGATGCAGACATAATCGCGGATGAGAGGATGCTTACTTGCGGAAGGTGCAAGAAGTCTGTGCCAGTATCAACAATACAGTACATGCCAAAAGGGGATGGGGGCATGATTGCGCTTTGCTCTAATTGCAGGTCGCAGAGCACAGTCAAGTCAGCAATAAAGCCCACTTCCAAGGGCTTATCTTCTGCCAACAAGATTAATTACCTGTGCGAGCGCTGCAACTACAAGTTCAGCCACGACCCTATGAGCCACGCAGTGCTCAAATGCCCTTATTGCAGCAAGGATGACAAGCTAAAGAACCTGAGCAAGACTAGCGCTGGAAACCTGCTCAAGTCGAGTGGGTTGTGAGAAAAAGAAAAACTAAGGATTACTGTTTAGCAATAGGTTTTTCAGGATTTCCTAAAAGCTTGGATTCGATTGCTCTTTTTCTTATGTCAGCAGCCCTTGTGTAACTTACCAATGCTTCAAGTCCTTTCGTCACCAAGGCATTAGCTCCCTCAAGAACATTCCTTCTTGCAAGCTGTCTCCTAGCTTTTATTGCTTCAAATCCTTCTCTGTACTTAGCTTCATCATTACCAAAAGCATCTGCCCATTGAGTGTATCCTTGCCTAAGCTCTGACAATTCCCTAAGCTCAGCTGTCCAAGCATCATAGAAGCTTGTTAAAACCTTTTTAACATCATTTTTCATCTCAGCTAAACCATAATGTCCCTTGACATCTTCAGGTTTCACTTCAGGCAGGGTGATTTTTGCCATTCTAGTCAGGTACTCATCAAAATGTTGGCTGGAAACTAGCCATATATCTGGATGATATATTGTTGAAGCGGAGTTTTTGTTTATTATTCCGAACTGCAGTTTATCATTTACGCCAGTGTCCTGCGCTCCTGCTTTTCCCTGCTCATAGAGTTCTACTAGAACATCTGCGAGATCAAAGACCATATCTTTGCCGAATTGTGCTGATTTTTTCTTATGCTCCATTACAGGTATGGCTCCAGAGCCATCAACCGCATCATAGCAAAGCGAACCTTCTCTTTGCCGGTACTCTGCAGAGCTTGCTTTTTGGTCAGGCGGAACTACAGTAGCAACTACATGGGCAAACCCAAGCTCTCTCCTATTTTCCCTTTCTATAACATAGTTACCGCCAACTATGAAGTTCAGCGGAGTAATTGTATCTCCGGGGTCAAAACCATCAGTGATTTCAAGAATGGCATCTGAAGCTTCTTTTAATGAGTCAAGATTAGCATCATATAGACTAAGCGCAACATTTCGGATCATATCACCCCTTCCAGTTCCCATAATAAGGAAATTTTTCTTCTCTCCTACCACATACATCTTCTGGCTTCTATCTTCTTTGCTCACAGAATGGTTTTCTTTTCCTGCATAAGAAGCCATGCTATCAGCGACCATCACAAGATAGTCATCCAATGAACTTTCCTTTTCTGCTTCGGGCTTTTCAATTCTCCTGCCTAAAATAAGCGTCATGAAATCATCCTCTAGCCATTTTTAATAATAAAGACATTTAGAGACTATTAATGGCAGAGCTCATATATAAATCTTTCGTTTTTGTAACCACTAATTAGTAGTTAAATAACTTTTGATAGTATTGGCAAACTATATAAACTTTCTTTCATATCTTATTTACGCATGAAATATTCTGAGCTGGCAAGCGCTTACGAGGGGATGGAGAAGACTAGCAAGAGGCTTGAGAAGACTTTCATAATATCGCAGTTTCTAAAGAAGACCAAGGAAGAGGACATTGACAAGGTAACCTTATTGCTCCAAGGAAGGCTTTTCCCATTGTGGGATGAGACCAAGATAGGAGTGAGCGATAGGCTGGTAATCAAGGCTATTGCAGCAGCCACTGGCACCCCAGCAGACAAGGTAGAGCAGGAATGGAAAAAGATAGGGGACTTAGGGCTTGTGGCAGAGAAGCTTGTGCAAAAGAAAACCCAGGCAACCTTGTTCTCAAGGGAGCTCACAGTTGAAAAGGTATTCACTAACCTGAGAAAGCTCCCAAACCTTGAGGGAGGGGGTAGTGTTGACCAGAAGGTTAAGATGATTGCAGAGCTACTCTCAAGCGCAAAGCCCCTGGAGGCCCGCTACGTAATCAGGACAGTTCTAGAAGACTTAAGGGTGGGGGTTGGCAGCGGCAGCATGCGAGACGCAATAGTATGGGCTTTCTTTGGCGATAAGGCCAAGATCAACTACAATGCTGAGGAGAAGAGCATAACCCCTGACAACCGAGAGGAGTACAACCGATTGAGCGATGCTGTGCAGCACGCCTTTGACTTAAAGGCAGACTTTGGCGAAGTTGCTAAGCTAATAATGAAGAAAGGGGAGAAAGCTTTTGGAGAGCTAGTATTAGAGCCTGGCAACCCTATTAATGTTATGCTCTACCCCAAGGCAAAAGGCCTGGCAGAGGCTTTTGAGGTTGTAGGCAAGCCAGCAGCATTTGAATATAAATACGATGGATTTAGGATGCAGCTGCACAAGAAGCCAAGCGGAGCAGTGCATATATTCACCAGGCGCCTGGATGAAGTTACCAAGCAGTTTCCAGAAGTAGTGGAGTATACCAAAGAGCTTGTCAAGGCCAAGGAGTTCATCCTTGATGCAGAAGCAGTAGGCTATGAGCCTAAGAGCGGCAAGTACCTGCCATTCCAAGCCATCTCCCAGCGCATCAAGCGCAAGTATGATATTGGCAAGATAGCAAAGGATTACCCGGTTGAGGTTAATGTGTTTGACATAATCCAATTCGAAGGCAAGAGTATGCTAGCCACTCCTTTCATTGAGAGAAGGAAGCTCATAGAGAAGATTATCAGCCAGCACCCCAAGAAGCTGATACTCGCAAAGCAAATAGTCACTGACAGCCTGAAAGAGGCAGAAGCGTTCTACAAGGAAGCCTTGAAAGTAGGCGAGGAAGGTGTGATGGCAAAAAGCCTGCGAGGGGCTTATCAGCCCGGAAGGAGAGTGGGCTTTGGAGTCAAGGTAAAGCCAGTCATGGAATCACTTGACCTGGTGATTGTAGGCGCTGAGTGGGGCACTGGCAAGAGAAGCGGCTGGCTCACCAGCTTTGTGCTAGCTTGCAGGAAGGCTGACAAGTTCCTGGAGATAGGCAAGGTAGGCACTGGCTTCAAGGAGCTTGAAGAGGAAGGAGTGTCATTTGATGAGCTCACAAAAAAGCTAAAGCCTCTTATAATAGCTGAGCAAGGCAAGGAGGTCAAGCTTAAGCCCAGCATAATCATAGAAATCAATTACGAGGAGATACAGAAGAGCCCTACTTATGAAAGTGGCTATGCCTTAAGGTTCCCGAGATTCATAAGGCTAAGAGAAGATAAAGGGCTTAGTGATGTGTCTGACCTTAACCTTGTTGAGGATCTTTTCAGGGCCCAGTTCAGGCATAAATAGCCACTACAACATATATTCTGCATAATAACACTAGAATGATATATTTTCTGAGAGATAGTTTCTAGAATGGTTTCGCTAAAACTTTAGCATAGTCCTGGCCAAATACTTTCCCCTTGTAAAGCCTGTTAATCAAGCGCATATAGCCAGGGTATTCTGACACTAAGAAATCATAAGAGTCAGCAGGCTTGACTGCGCCATCATACTTCTTGTTGTTCCTAGTCACAAGAGAGTCATAGAAATCCACAAGCGCAAGCTGTAGCCCTTCACGCATAAACCTCCTGGCAGCCATGTACTTGCTTATAAAAAACCTTGGAAAGGGCAATGAGCCTATCAGCTCCTTTATCCTTTCAACCTCAGGATAAGGGTTCTTCTGGAAGTGGTGGTGCCACAATATGACTGAGGCTTCCTCTGGAAAGGCTGAGTGTATCATGTTAAAGCCGCTCTCCACATGAGACTTCATCTCCTCCCTATGCTCATCATTGAAATCATTAGCATTGTACACCGTCTTGTCCTTTATTGAGGTCTTGCCAAAGTCATGCAGCAATCCAGAAGTAAAGGCTAGCTCCTGGGGCCTGCCAAGGGCCTTGGAAGCCCTAGAGTTAAGCAAGCCAACCCTTAATAGGTGGGGCCTTACGCGCTTGAACCCGTATAATCCATTCTCCCCTTGGCGATTGCTGTTGCCATTGCTGTTGCCGTTGCCATTCCCATTTCCATTCACATCTGAGCTGTCCTTGTCCTCAACTATCTTAAGGTACTGGCCCATTATCTTGCCTTTCTTCTCAGGGCTAATCCTAAGGCTTTGGAACTCCTGCTCCACAAGCCCTTCTATGTCCTCATCAGGTATTATCAATCCCATATCTGATACGCCTATAATGCTATCATACTGAGTTATGATTGTAGAATGGTAATTAAGCGCTGTTTTTAAGGTTATGCCTTCCCCGAACAAGCCCCGAATAACACACCATAATTGGAACAACGTTCCATTTTTGGAAAGATTTAAATATTAGTTATGCCAAGAAGAAAAATAATGCCGACAAAGAATATACTCGAGGAGTTTTTTGACAAGAAAACCCTCTCTATCCTCAAGCTATTCCTGTTCGATGATACCAAGCAATTCTACCTAAGGGAGATAGCCAAGAAAGCCAAGGTGCCTGTGAGCTCAACTTTCAGGATTGTGAAGAGGCTCAAGGCCATGGGCCTGGTAAGCGAGACTATCATCAAGAAGACCAAGCTCTACTCACTGGCCGTAAGCAAGGACTCCGCCTACCTAAGCAAGCTGCTTGAGGAGAAGAAGGGCGTGATAGAGGAGTTTGTGGATTATGTGTCCAAGCTACCAGGGGTGGACATGATAGTCATGCACGGAGAGGAGGCAAAGGACAAGGCCAATATTATAGTGATAGGCGCTGCTGTTGACTCCAAAGCCGTCAAGGAAAAGGTAGGGGAGATCAAGGGCAAGTACAACTTCAACATCATAGAGTATGTGCTTGACCCAGGAGTCTTCAACCAGATGTCCCAAGGTGGGCTCATCAGCGGCAGGAAAGTAATCCTCTGGGAAAAGCCAGCATGAAAATCGATAATAAAAATCGACGAGAAACACGTAGAAACACGTTCTAACTAAGACAAATATATATTTTGCAGAACCACAATATTTAAATATAACTTCCCACTTAAAGAATTTGATTTTAGAAGGGTGTGTTTTGGTTTCGACAGCAACTTTTAAGCGCGCTCATCGATAAATCGACGAGAAAAACCAGTTTTGGCGAACTGATTTGGCTCGAAACAATGTATGGCTTCTAGTAGTGGAGATAATACTCCAGATTTATAAAGATTTTGACACCAGGAAATATATGTTACAATATATATTCACACAGTGTCAAGATAAAAAGCAAAAAAAGGAGCAAAAAACAAACACCAAGGGGGTAAAGGAAAATGGATTTCGTTGTAAACAACGCAGTAAGAAGCAGCCCAAAAGCCAACGCATACGAAGACATAGAAGTGAAGCAAGCCAACATCAAAGTGATTGGTGCCGGAGGAGCAGGTAACAACATGGTCAACTGGCTCTACAAGAAAGGCATCAAAGGCGCAGAGATAATGGCATGCAACACAGACCAGCAACACCTGAACATGATAGAGGCAGACAGGAAGTTCCTCATAGGGAGGGACGTCACTAGAGGCCTAGGATGCGGAGGCTTCCCGGAGAGAGGTGCAGAAGCAGCGCAAGAGAGCATAAACCTGATCAAGGACTCACTAAGGGAGTCAGACATGATCTTCATATGCGCAGGGATGGGAGGAGGAACTGGAACAGGCTCAGCACCCATCATTGCACAGGTAGCAAAAGACATTGGAGCAATAGTGATAGGCACAGTCACCATGCCATTCAAGATAGAAAGGGCAAGAGTGGACAAGGCAGAGTTCGGCCTCCAGCAGCTACGAAAGACCTCAGACACAGTGATTGTGATTGACAACAACAGGCTAGTGCAGATAGCAGGCAACCTGCCAGTGCAGCAAGCCTTTGCAGTAGCCAACGAGCTGATTGCAACCATGATAAAGGGAATTGTAGAGACAATCGCCATCCCAAGCCTGGTCAACCTGGACTACGCAGACGTCAAGGCCATCATGACTGAAGGAGGCGTCGCAAGCATAGGAGTAGGAGCTTCTGACACCAACAACAGGGTAGAGGAAGCAGTACAAGGAGCCCTAAGCAACCCATTGCTTGACATCAGCTATGAAGGGGCAACAGGAGCCATCCTCCACGTGCACGGCGGCCCAGATATGACACTGGACGAGATTAACAGGGTCGGTGAGCTAGTCACCCAGCAGATGGATGATGACGCCAACGTCATCTGGGGAGCAAGAGTCACAGATGACATGAAAGGCAAGATAACAGTGATGACCATCATCACCGGAGTCAAGAGCCCCTGGATCCTGGGAAAGATAAGCCCTAAGCAGCAAGTCGCAGCCAGGAACCAGCTCTCAGATGAGCTCGGAATAGAGATTTTCGAGTAAGTCAAATGCCAAAGCCAGAACCAAGGAAAGGGTTTCCTTTCCTTTTTTACCTTTTTTTATTTTCCCAGCATCACTTAATTCATGCTCAGCAAAACTGAGTTCTGGCCTTCACCTTTTGTATCACCCCCCAAACCCGATTCATGATGGTGAAGGCTATTTTTTTCTTTTTTGTATAAGAATAAGTAGAATGTTCTATCATTCTAATCATAGAATTTGGCTATGCTTATTTTATTAACAGGATTATTAACTGATGCTTCCCTGTACTTTTTAGCATCTTCCTCCCTTGTAAAGTAAAGGATAATGCTTCCTAAACTAGGATTCAAGAGGCCGCCTCTAGTGATTAATACATAATTACCACTAGTTTTTCCTGACAACACACCCACCTTCAGTAAATGGTCGCAGATTTCTTTTTTGAATCCTGTGTGCATGAAGCTCCAATCAATAACTGGACCTTCATCTGCGGGTTTAACATACTTCTCAATGGCCTGTTTAAGGCAATCCTCACGATTCATGTTCAAAGCGAATAAATGAACCTATAAAAATGTTTCTAAAGGCATTGGGTGCGTTCAAAAAGTGCTCGTCACCCGCCAGCGCCAACAAAATCTTTTA